>LJUA01000083.1 GCA_001303545.1 Dehalococcoidia bacterium SM23_28_2 | reverse complement strand
CATCAAGGAAGGCGATCTGCACAACATCTTCGGCTGCCTGGCCTTCAAGGCCTTCCCCCAGTTGCAGAGCCATCGCCACGCCCTGATACAAGCGGGGGCAAGTGCCGTTCACATGGCGGGGAGCGGCCCAGCCCTGTTTGTGCTGCTCAGAGACGAAGAGCAAGAGCAACGCTTGACCAGGACAGCCGCCGAAGCAGGAGCCAGGGCCTTCGCTGCTGCCACTGTCTCCTCCTCGCAGGCGCTGGCCATCGAGCAGCTACCCGATTGACGCTATGGAAGAGGTATTCGCCGGTTTCGTCAGCGGCTACATCATGGCCATCATCTTCAGCGGTCTGGCAGCCCTGATGATCGTCGATGCGCGTAGCCGCATTCCCTTTCTGGTCAAAGCCATTGCCCCCAACATATCGGCCGTTGCCCTGGCCGTGCCTATATCCCTGATCGCCTTCCTCCTGTGGACAGCCGTCGGGATGTTCCTCGGCCTTCTCTATCGGTACACCCTGGATGAGGCCCCCGGCGGCGGCCTGGGCAGCCCCAACCTCCTGTACACCATGCTGATCATCAGCTTCGGCGGCCTAAGCCTAGCCGCCATCGTGACCGCCTTCCGACGCCTGCCCTGGCAGGTGGCAGCGATCGGCCTGTCTTTCATCGCCCTCTTCGGCTGGGCTCTGCCTCGCCTGGCGCAGGCCGCCGAATAGCAGGGCAATTGGCGTCTATGCTACACTGACTGCGAGTCCACGCAGGGAGCACCCTTGGCCAGCACTTATGTAGCCCTCGATCTGGAGACCACCGGCCTCGAACCGCAGACCGACGCCATCATTGAGGTAGGCGCGGTTAGGTTCGACTCAAAGGGCGCCGTCCAGGAAACGTTCTCCACCCTGGTGAACCCCGGCAGGCCCATCCCACACCGTATACAAATGCTCACCGGCATCGCCCCGGAGGAGGTGGCAGAGGCGCCCTCCATGGATGCCGTAGCGCCTCGACTCCAGCAGTTCATCGGCGACTACCCCATCGTGGGGCAGAAAGTCCTTGGCTTCGACCTTCGCTTCCTGGCAGCCGTTGGCCTTAGCCACGGCGCGGTGGTCTACGATACCCACGAACTGGCTGTGCTCCTCCTGCCCTTGCGCAAGGAGTACAGCCTCTCGGCCCTCAGCCGCCACTTCGGCATACCTCTGGTCAGCCACCATCGGGCCCTCGCCGACGCCGAGACCGCCCGCGAGGTATTTCTGGCCCTGCGAGCCCACGCCGCCGGCCTGCCACGGCCCATTCTAGCCGAGGCCTCTCAACTGGCCGCCGCTGGCCGCTGGCCCTGGCGCTTCTTCTTCGCCGAAGTGCTCAACGAGGCTGCGCCGGCCCCTCCCAAGCGCCGCCGACCAGCACCCGAGCCCATCCCGCCTGGCGAGCGGCGCGAGCCCGTGGAGCCGTCGAAGGTGCTGTCGCTCCTCCAATCGCTGGGGGAGCGACAGGACATCCTGCCCCAGTTCGAGGAGAGACCGCAGCAGGCAGCGATGGCCCAAGCAGTAGCCGAGGCCCTCAACGATGGCCAGCAGCTCATCGTCGAGGCGGGCACCGGCATCGGCAAATCGCTGGCCTACCTCGTGCCCGCCGCTTGCTACGCCCTGCGGAACAACGGCCGCGTGGTGATCTCCACTGCCACCATCAACCTTCAGGAACAGCTCATCGCCAAGGACATCCCCGCCGTCCAGCGCCTGCTGGGGGGCTGGCCCGGTGACGGCCCGCCGCTAGCGGCCACCCAACTGAAGGGAAGGCGGAACTACCTCTGCCTGCGCCGCCATCTGGCAGCCCGCCAATCGTCTCTCCTTTCCGAAGAGGAAGCCCGCTTTATCCTCCGCCTTCTCCTTTGGCTACCCCAGACGGAAAGCGGCGACCGGGCCGAGTTGAGGCTCAGCCCCGCCGAGGAGAAACTCTGGTATCGCTTCTCGGCCCAGAACGAGGACTGTCTTGGCAGCTCCTGCCCCTTCGTCCTCGACGGAAGCTGCTTCCTGGTGCGCATCCGTCAGCGAGCGGAGGCGTCTCACCTGGTGGTGGTGAATCACGCCCTCCTTCTGTCGGACGTAGCCGTCGGCGGGCGGGTCATTCCTCCCCACGACAACCTGATCGTGGACGAGGGGCAGCATCTGGAAGAGGAGGCCACCCGCCAACTGGGCTTCGAGGCGCGAGAGGCCGACCTGCTATCTTATCTGGATCGCCTTCACCGGCGGGAGGGGCGCCAGCGCGGTTCGGGCCTGGCCGCCAGCGTCCGGCAGAGCGTACGGGGGCTGGCCATGCCCCTGGGGCCGGGGGGGCAGTTCACCGGCCTGGCGTCAGCGATCGGCGAGGCTGTGGACAGGGCACGCCCCCGCCTGCGCGAGTTCAGCGAGGCGGCGCTGGCCTTTCTCCGCCAGCACGCGGAGGAGAGCGGCAACTACGAGCAGCGCCTCCTGCTGACCAGCGCCATGCGCGTCCAGCCCGATTGGGTGACGGTGGACGTGGCCTGGGACAACCTCCGCCTGACCCTGGCAGCCGCCGAGGATGGGCTGGCCCGGCTGCATGTCGCCCTCAGCGACGCCGAGGGCCTGGGCCTCCTGAACTACGAGAGCCTAGTGACTGAGACAACCTCCCTGCTGCAGGCCGGCCAGCAGCTTCGCCAGGGCATCGCCGCTGCCATCGAGCAGGAGGACCCCCAGAGGGTCCAGTGGCTGGCAGAGGGAGGCCCAGCGGGCATCGGAGTGGCCTGGGCGCCGCTGGACGTTGCCCCCCTCCTCCAGGAGCACCTCTACGCCGACAAGAACAGCCTAGTCCTCACCAGCGCCACGCTGGCCGCCCAGGGCTCCTTCGATTACATTCGCCAGCGGCTGGGCCTGGAGGAGGCCCGCGAGCTGCTGCTGGGCTCACCCTTCGACTACCAGCGTGCGGCCCTCATCCTCCTGCCCAAGGACATGCCCGAGCCGGGGATGCCCGACCATCAGGAGAGCACCCATCGCGCCCTCTGCGAGCTCTGTCGGGGCAGCCAGGGGCGAGCGCTGGTGCTGTTCACCTCCCACGCCTCTCTGCAGGCAGCCCACACCGCCATCCACGGGCCCTTGGCCAAAGGCGGTATCGCTGTCCTCGGCCAGGGCATCGACGGCGCGCCCCAGCAGCTACTGGACGCCCTCAGGCACAATCCCCGCTCGGTTATCCTGGGCACCGCCAGCTTCTGGGAGGGCGTGGACGTAGTGGGCGAGGCGCTTTCGCTCTTGGTCATAGCCCGCTTGCCCTTCAGCGTGCCCAGCGAGCCCGTCTTCGCCGCCCGCTCCGCCCTGTTCGAGGAGCCCTTCGTTGAGTACGCTCTGCCCCAGGCGGTGCTGCGCTTCAAGCAGGGCTTCGGCCGGCTGATCCGCACCAAGACCGATCGAGGAGTGCTGGTAGTCCTCGACCGCCGGATCAAGAGCAAGCGCTACGGCCAGGCCTTCCTGGACTCCCTACCGCCCTGTCAGACGGAGGAGGTGCCCCTGGCCGATCTGCCCGCCCTTGCCGCCGCCTGGCTGGAAGCGGAGCGCTAGGAGGAAAGCGATGGAGGACGTGTTTCGCCACATCGAGGAGCACCAGCAGGAGGCCATCGACGACCTGATTCGCCTCTGCAGCATGCCCAGCGTGAGCGCCGAAGGAAGGGCCATCGAGGAGACGGCCGAGCTAGTGAGCGAAATGCTCCGAGGCCTCGGCTTCCGCACTCAGATCCTCCCCAAGGCCGGCGGCCACCCGGTGGTCTACGGCGAGCTAGCCGGCGCCTCCAGGGAGAAGACCATCCTCTTCTACAACCACTACGACGTCCAGCCAGCGGAGCCTCTCGAACTCTGGTCGTCGCCGCCCTTCGAGCCCGTTGTGCGGGACGACAAGTTCTACGCCCGCGGCGCCTGCGACAACAAGGGGAACATCGCCGCCCGCCTGGCGGCCATCCGCGCCTTCCAGGCCGTGGGGGGGCAGGTGCCCCTATCCCTCAAGTTCTGCATCGAAGGCGACGAGGAGATCGGCAGCCCGGCCATCGAGCCATTCGTGGAGGAGCACCGTCAGCTCCTGGCCGCCGACGCCTGCCTGTGGGAGGGAGGCGGCGTCAACTGGGAAGGTCAGCCCCAGATCGTCCTGGGAGCGAAAGGCCTCCTCTACGTTGAGCTGGAGGCCCGCGGCGCCAACCGCGATGTCCATTCCTCCTACGCGACGGTAGTGCCCAACCCCGCCTGGTGCCTGCTCTGGGCCCTGGCCACTCTCAAGGACTCCCAGGAGAACATCCTCATCGATGGCTTCTACCAGCGGGTGCGGCCCGCCAGCGCCCAGGAGAGGGCAGCGGTGGAGGCTATGCCCTCCCAGGAGGAGAACACCGCTCGCAGCCTGGGGCTCGACGGTTTCCTGAAGGGCGTTCGCGGGCTGAACTACCGCTTGCGCCACGTGTTCGAGCCCACCTGCAACATCGACGGGCTCAGCTCCGGCTACCAGGGCCCGGGAAGCAAGACGGTGCTGCCATCGCGGGCCACGGCCAAGCTCGAATTCCGCCTGGTGCCCGACCAGGACCCCGAGGAGGTGCTGGAGCAGCTCCGACGCCACCTTCGCCAGAAGGGCTACGGCGATCTGGAGATGCGCTGCCTGTTAGGTGAGCGGCCGGCCCGTACGCCCATCGACCACCCTTTCGTAGGCCTGGTATGCGAGACCGCTCGCCAGGTGTACGGCCGGCAGCCCGTCCTCATCCCCAGCATGGCCGGAACCGGGCCCCTCTACCCCTTCGTCAACGTCCTTGGCCTGCCCACGGCCGATTTCGGCGTCGGCTATCCGGAGTCGCGCTTCCACGCCCCCGACGAGAACATCCGCCTGGCCGATTTCCTCCGCGGGGCCAAACAGATCGCCGCTGTGCTGGAGCGCTTCGCCGGGGAAGAGTCCTAGCCCCCGTTCTCCGCCTGCCACTCTCGCAGCTTAACCCGCCCCTCCACAACGCTCCGAACGAGATCCGTCTCTTCCTGACGGCTGCTCGCCTGGCCGTCCAGCCGCGCTCTCCTTAACAACCGTAGGACATCGCCCATCGCCCGTCCTCGCTTCACACCCAGGCGCTCAAGAGCCCTTCCATCGAGAGAGGACTTTACATAACGCCAGCCCTCTAGATAGCGGGCAAGCTTCTCGCCAGCTGCCGATCGAGAAGCTACCAGCGCCCAGGCCTGGACAGCGGGGAGGGGATAGGGCTCGAGCCGCTCGACCACCTGGCTGGGGCGCACGTCAGCCCGCGAGAGCCAGGGCAGAAGAAAGGCCAGCTCAGCCGCGCCTTCCAGCGCCTGCCGCTGTCTTTTGGACAAAGCCAGCCTGAGCGCCACCGCCTGAGCATCGGCAGGAGAGAGGCGAGCACCTAGAAGTCCCAGGTAGAGCTCCGGCTGCGGCCCGGCCTGCGCAGTCTCACGCGCCTGCCGGAAGGCGTCGGCTAACTCGCCATCGAAGCGGAGAGACCTGTGGATAGCCGGCAGCACCCCCAGCTCCTGACAGCGCAGGAAGCCTCTCTCCGGCTCGTCCTCCGCCAGCAGACGCAAAAGGTCATGTCGCAGTCGCGCTCCGCTGATGGTGTCCAGGTAGGAAAGGTCCCGCTTGAGCAGCGCCAGCGTCCCCTCTTCGATGCCGAAGGAGAAGCGCGCCTCGTAGCGAACGGCTCGCAGGATGCGGGTAGCGTCGTCGATGAAGCTGCGGTCATGGAGGACCCGCACGAGCTTTCCATTGATGTCGCCCATGCCGTCGAAGGGATCGAGGAGCTGGCCGCGCTGGCGACCGCAGAGGGCCAGGGCCATGGCGTTGATACTGAAATCGCGCCTGGCCAGGTCCTCGCCGAGGGATGCCGGCCTGACCTTGGGCAGGGCGCCCGGCCGTGCATAGCTCTCGGCTCGAGCCATTGCCAGGTCCAGGCGGAAATCGCGCCCCTCCACCGTTACCGTCTCAAACGCGCGATGCTCGACCCAGCGACCATCCAGCCCGGCAGCCGCCCTTTGCGCCACGGATAGTACCGACCCTTCGCCCACCAAATCGATGTCTACCTGGCCACGTCCCAGTACCAGATCCCGCAC
>LJUA01000011.1 GCA_001303545.1 Dehalococcoidia bacterium SM23_28_2 | reverse complement strand
TCGAGGCCAGCGAGGAAGCTCCCGAGGAGACAAAGGACGCTCCCTCAGATGAGACGATGCCGGAAAAGAAGTCGAAGGGGAAGAAGTAGGGCAGACCAGCCTGTCTTAGCAGACAGGGAGCCGAGATATGGCAGATAGATTCGACAAGTTTACCGAGCGAGCGCGCCGTGTTCTAACCCTGGCCCAAGAGGAGGCTCTGCGCTTCAACCACAACTACATCGGCACAGAGCACCTGCTTCTAGGCTTGGTCAGAGAGGGCGAGGGCGTAGCCGCTAAGGTATTGGCCAATCTGGGCGTGGAGTTGAACAAGGTTCGGTCTGCTGTGGAGTTCATCATTGGCCGTGGCGATCGCCCTGTCAGCGGCGAGATCGGCCTTACTCCCCGAGCGAAGAAGGTTATCGAGCTGGCGGTGGACGAGGCGCGCCGTCTCAGCCATCACTACATCGGCACAGAGCACCTGCTATTGGGCCTGGTGCGCGAAGGCGAAGGCATTGCCGCTGGCGTGCTGGAGAGCCTGGGCGTGAGCCTGGAGAAGGTGCGAGCGGAGGTGGTTCGCATCCTTTCCCAGAGCATGCCCCAGGCGGCGGCCGGCGGACGCGCCGTCACCCGTACCCCCACCGTCGACCAACTGGGCATGGACCTCACCGCCGCTGCCCGGGCGGGCAAGCTTGACCCCGTCATCGGCCGCGAGCGGGAGATAGAGCGCGTGATTCAGATCCTCTCCCGCCGCACCAAGAACAACCCGGTGCTCATCGGTGAGGCTGGCGTGGGCAAGACGGCCATAGTCGAGGCCCTCGCTCAGCGCATCGCCAAGTCCGAGGTGCCCGAGATGCTCCAGAGTCGTCGCCTAGTCACCCTGGACATAGGCTCCCTGGTGGCTGGCACCAAGTATCGCGGTGAGTTCGAGGAGCGCCTGAAGAAGGTCATCGAAGAGCTGAAGAGCGCCGGCAACTGCATCCTGTTCATCGACGAAATGCACATGCTGGTGGGCGCTGGCGCAGCCGAAGGGGCGGTGGATGCCGCCAACATCCTCAAGCCCTCCCTTTCCCGCGGCGAGCTGCAGTGCATTGGTGCCACTACTCTGGACGATTACCGCAAGCACATCGAGAAAGACGCTGCCCTGGAGCGACGCTTTCAGCCCATCGTAGTGGAAGAGCCCACTGTTGAGGAGACCATCGACATCCTGCGAGGGATCAAGGAGCGCTACGAGGAACACCACGGGCTGATCATCAGCGATGAGAGCGTGAAGGCGGCGGGCGAGCTGGCAGCGCGCTATGTGCCCGACCGCGCTCTGCCTGACAAGGCTATTGATCTGGTAGACGAGGCGGCCTCCCGTGTGCGCATCAAGCGCTCCTATGCTCCGCCCTCCGTTCAGGAGGCCGTGCGCGGCCTGGAGAGCCTGCGAAAGGAGAAAGAGGCCGCTATCGCTGGCCAGCAATATGAGGTCGCCGCCGAGCTCCGCGAGCAGGAAGTCGTCCTCCAGGAGAAGATCGAGAGCATGGCTCGTGGCTGGCGGACCGAACAAGCTGAGGCCAAGCCTGTGGTCACCGACGAGGACATCTGCGAAGTGGTGAGCATGTGGACGGGGATCCCCGTGACCCGCATCGCCAGCGAGGAGTCGCAACGGCTGTTGCAGATGGAGGACGTCCTCCATGAGCGGGTGGTCGGCCAGGACGAGGCCATCCACGTCGTGTCCAAGGCCGTGCGGCGAGCGCGTGCTGGCCTCAAGGATCCCAAGCGGCCCATCGGCGTGTTCATGTTCCTCGGCCCGACGGGCGTGGGCAAGACCCACCTGGCGCGGGTGCTCTCCGAGTTCATGTTCGGCAGCGAAGACGCCATGATCAAGTTGGACATGTCTGAGTTCATGGAGCGCCACAACATCTCGCGTCTCATCGGGGCGCCGCCTGGCTACGTGGGCTACGATGACGCTGGCCAGCTTACCGATACGGTACGTCGAAAGTCCTACTGCCTAATCCTTTTGGACGAGATCGAGAAGGCCCACCCTGAGGTCTTCAACATGCTCCTCCAGATCTTCGACGATGGTCACCTGACCGATGCCAAGGGGAGGCGAGTGGACTTCCGTAACACGATCATCATCATGACCAGCAACGTGGGCTCCGACCTCATCCGCAAGGAGACAGCGCTGGGCTTCTCCACCAAGACGGAAGATGCCAAGACGACGGAAGAGCAGTACAACAAGATGAAGGACAAGGTGCTCACGGCCATGAAGAACGTCTTCCGGCCGGAGTTCCTCAACCGGGTGGATGCTACGGTGGTCTTCCACGCCCTCTCCCGCGACCACATCCGCCAGATCGTGGAGCTGGAGATACGGCAGATCGAGGAGCAGCTTGCTCTCAAGAGCATCACCCTGGACATGACCGATGTTGCCAAGGACTGGATCGGCGAGAAGGGCTTCGACCCGGTGTTCGGCGCCCGCCCCCTGCGGCGGATCATCCAGAACGAGGTGGAGGACCGCCTGTCGGAGGCCCTGCTGGAGGGACGCTTCCATTCCGGCGACACCGTCCGCATCGACGTGCAGGACGAGGAGATCATCCTGATTAACGTCTCGGAGCCAGCCTTGGCCTAAGGGCTATTCGCCAACAACGAAAAAAAGGAGGAAGTTGGGAGCAACTTCCTCCTCTTTCTGTATATGATGGCCCAAAGTCGGTGAGAAGGGCTGCGTGAGCATTCCCAGCCTTACTCTGGCTGGGGCCGCTGTCCTGACCGCCGGCTTGCAACTGCCCGGGATGCGTATCGGCGTCTAGCCCCGCGGCTCGACGCCGGCGGCGGCCAGGGCAAAGTCGCGGTACTCCTTGAAAGGAGACTCAGCGTAGATCATCATCCGCTGCGCCTCCATAGAGCCCTCGCCGTGAACCGTAACCACTTCCATGTAGGCGCTCTCGGCGGAGGCTACCATGCGGTGCGTGAGGGCGACCATCCTGAGGCGTTCCTCCGTAGTGTACCTGGGAGAGCCGCCCAGGTAGTGCTCCAGCCGCTTGTGGAGTTCCTCGTTCTGCCAGTCTAGGTAGGTGGGCATGGTGGTGATGATGCCGCCGGCGATATCCTGAACTAGCCCGATGATCTCGTGATAGTGGCTGGCGAAGTGCAGCTTGGCCATGTTGGTGATGAGAGGGTTGGGTACCGCCAGGTCGCTGTACATGACGGGCGACTTGATGGCAGCGGTGGCCAGCGCCTTCAGTGTCTCCACGTAGGCGGCGATGTCCACCAGCTTGGCACGAATGTGCCCGGCCCGCTCGATGCCGTTCATCTCGGCCATGGCGACGGCGCAGCCGGCCAGGATCTCCACGGCGGGGATCTTGTAGCTCACGGCTGTGAAGCGATGGTAAGTGGCGAAGGTGTAGGCCAGGAGCATGGAGTACGGCCATTCGCCGCACATGAAGACTCGTTCCCAGGGTACAAGGACGTCGTCGAAGATGATCATCGCCTCCACCAGGCCGCGCACGGGAAGGGCAGCGGGGAACTCCGAGGGGCCGCGCTCGCCGCGGCCGGGCCGACAGATCATCGTGATGCCCTTGGTGTTGGCCGGGATGGCGAAGGCCAGCGAGTACTCACCTTCGTTCTCCCGCATCTGGCGGGTAGGCAGTACCAGGATGTCATTGGCCACCGCGGCGCCGGTGATATGGATCTTGGCGCCCCTGACGACGATACCTTCCTTATTCTGGTCGACGACGTGCACATAGTAGTCGGGGTGCGCCTGCTGAGCCGGCGGCTTGCCTCGGTCGCCCTTGACGTCGGTGATGGCACCGCACAGGTTAAGGTCGTTCTTACGCAGGTGCTCTAGGTAGTTCCGCGCCCGCTCCACATATTCCGCCTTGCCCATCCGCTCCGCCGTCGTCATTATGGCGTACATGGCGTCGGTGCCGACGTCCTTGCCGAAGGGGAGCCCGCCTGTCAGGCGTATGGACTGTCCGATCATCTCCAGGCGCTTTTCCAGGTCCTCCGAAGTGTGCGGAGGGAGGAAGTAGCGGCTGATCGGCTCGCCGCTCTCCGGGTGGGGCGCCACGAACAGATCACGGACGGTCGGGTCCTCTGAGTGCGTTAGGACGAAGTCCCCGGCCGCCGTCTCGGTGCTGATCTTGAGAGTGGGATGGGTGGTCACGTCGTCTACTAGATCGCCGTAGATGAAGACGCGACGGCCGTCCCTCAGGCTCTCTCTGAATTCCTCGGGTGATCGAACTGCCATGTTACACCTCTATCACTCTAGGCCCGGCCGCGCCTCGATCTCCCACCGGCCGAGCCATTGCTGTTCAGCGGCCGCCGCCCGCTTCCTAAGGCACAATGCAAGCCCTGGTGACAGCCGTACGCTTGTTGGCCCACTCCGCCTCCTGGAAGGCCTCGTTTATCTGCTCCAGGGGGAACTTGTGGGAGACTACTTTATGGACAGGGTACTTGTCCCGCGTCCGCCGCAGGAAATCCAGGGCCACGGGCATGATCCAGGGGTCATACATATTCACGGACACGATACGCTTATTGGACCAGACCCACTGCGAGGGGTCGAGCGTGGCCACCTGCCCCATGGTGATATTGCCAATCTCCAGGTAGCTTCCCCCTGCTCGTGCCATGGTCAGGCCTTCGGCGATGACGTCGGGAACGCCCACCACCTCCACCACCACATCAGCGCCCCGCCCATCGGTGAACTCCTTCACCCTGTTGATGCGCTCGAAGGACGAGGCCGTCTCGTTGATGTCGATAACGTGGTCGGCTCCGCAGGCCTTGGTCAGCTCCAGTCGCTCTGGAATGCCATCGATAACGATGATCTGGCTGGCTCCCATCTCTCTGGCTACCATCGTGGCATTGATGCCCAGGCCACCCGCCCCCTGAATTGCGACGCTGTCGCCGAAGGTGATGCCCACCTTGTGCAAGCCGAACGTCACCTCAGAAAGGGCGCAGTTGATGGGCGCCAGCATCTCATCGGGCAGGTCCTCGCCCGCCTTGAACACGAAGTGGCCCGGCGGCAGATAGAAGTACTCGGCGTAGGCGCCGGTGAAATGGGGGAAGTTATCGACAATAGGCGGGAGCGGATAGCGGGTAGGGCAGCAGTTAAATTCGCCGCGCAGGCACTGGTAGCAGCGACGGCAGGGGAAGAAGTAAGGATAGATGACCCGATCCCCCTCCTTCAAGGGCTGGCCCAGGGAGTCGGTGCTGACGTTGGCCCCCAGCCTGTACACCCGCCCAACCATCTCGTGGCCCATGATGCGAGCGCCGGGGCCAGCCATTGCCACACGAATGTCGCCCCGCCAGACATGAAGATCGGAGCCACAGATGCTGGCGGTGGTCACTCTGACTAGGATGGCATCGGGCTCCACCTCGGGCAGGGGTATCTCTCGAATCTCGTAGGGCTGGCCGGTGTCGATAAATAGCGCAGCTCTGCCGGTCTCCGCCATGGTGCTCGCCTCCTCGATATGACGCCGTCGGTTGCCCACAGTATACGGTTCACCACTGCCCTATTCAATGCTCATCCAACGGTTCCGGCGGTATAGGATAGGGCACGTTGGCGAACAGAGCCCGATCCTGTAGAATACTGTGGCCGTGGCGCCACATATCCGGCGTGCGCTCACGGCTGGCGGGGGAACATTGCTGGCTGACTCTGGAGAGGAAGCTTGCCCTCCGTGAGGAGCGCCGTCAGGTGGAAGAGAGGCCCAGACGGGCAACCGAACCAGAACAGTCACTAGAGGAGGGATGCACTCATGCCTGGTCCACTCGAAGGAATACGCGTTGTTGAGATCGGGCTCTGGATCGCCGGCCCTTCCACCGCCTGCATCCTTTGCGACTGGGGCGCAGAGGTAATCAAGATCGAGCCGCCGAACGGTGACCCGCTTCGAGGCCTGGCTACGTCAGCAGTCGGCTGGTCCCTTCCCGCCAATCCTCCGTTCGAGCTGGACAACCGGGGCAAGCGGAGTATCGCCTTGGATCTGGAGACCGAGGAGGGGCGGGCAATTGCGCGGGCTCTCATCGATCGGGCTGATGTCTTGGTGACCAACGTGCGGCCCAGGGTCCTTGAGGCGGCCGGCCTGACCTACGAGGAACTGCGCGAAACGAATCGAGGGCTGGTTTACTGCCAGGTGACCGGTTACAACCCTGATGGGTCCGATCGAGATCGAGCGGCCTATGACATTGGCGCATTCTGGGCACAGGCCAGCGTCGCCTCCTTGCTAACGCCGGAGGGGGCCCAGCTGCCTCACCAGCGCGTCGGCATGGGCGACCACGTGGCCGGCTGCAGCGCGGCAGGGGCAGTTTGCGCCGCCCTTTTGGCTCGCTCTCGTACCGGCGAAGGTCAGCGGGTAGCGGTCTCCCTCATCCGAGCCGGCGTCTACACCGTCGGATCGGATGTCAGCATGGCGCTGCGTTTCAAGTTCGCGGTTCAACCCTATGATCGGTATCACGCTCTCAACCCCCTCGTGGACTGCTACCAGGCGGGCGACGGTCGTTGGTTCTGGCTTCTCCTACTCCAGGCCGATCGCCACTGGCCGAACCTTTGCCGGGCCATCGGCCGCGAGGACCTGCTGGAAGAGCCCCGTTTCGCCGAAATTGGCCTTCGCAGCATCAACGCTTCGGCGCTGGTAGAGGAACTGGACAAGGTGTTTGCCACCAAGAGTCTCGACGAGTGGGGTCAAGCCTTCGACAGGGAGAACGTGTGGTGGGCGCCCGTAAACTCTGTGACCGAGGTGGTGGACGACCCGGTGGCGAAGGAAGCCGGCGCCTTCGTTGAAGTGCCCGGAATGGAGGGACCGATCGAGGGGGTGGCCACGCCGGCGGACTTCTACGGCACTCCCTGGCAGCCGCAGGGATACGCACCGGAGCTGGGGCAGCACACGGAGGAGATCCTACTGGAGCTGGGCTACGATTGGGACAGGATAGTGGCTCTCAAGGATGGTGGCGTCATCCCCTGATGACATTGACATAACCCCCGCTCTCAGATATGATTGCGGGGTCGCACAGGCGTTCGTAGCCTCAATACGCCAGCGCCGGCCTGGGGAAAGGTAGCAAGCCATCAAGCGATTCGTCCTGGCCGTCGTTCTGGTTATCGCCGTCGTCCCGCTGGCGTGGTCGGCGCTTGACTGGCCGCACGTTGAGGCCGGCCCCGCTGCCACCTGGACTGCGCCTGCTCCCCTCAACACCAACGCTGACACTGACGTGAGGGATGACTGGGACCCTCAAGTGGCGACCGACAGCGAGGGCCACTGGGTAGCGGTCTGGGATTCCAGGGATAGCCTGGATGAGACGATCGGGACGGATGGCGATATCCTGGTAGCCCGCTCCACGGACAACGGCACCACGTGGACGGCTCCCGTCGCTCTCAACACCAACGCCGCCACTGACTCAGGCTACGACTGGGACCCGCGAGTGACGACCGACGGCGAGGGCAATTGGGTGGTGGTCTGGTGGTCCCACGACGACTTGGGCGACACCATCGGGCCGGACGACGACATCCTGGTGTCGCGCTCCACGGACAACGGCGTCACCTGGACAGCTCCCGCTGCTCTCAACACCAACGCCTCCACCGACTCGGGCGATGACTGGCACCCTCAACTGACGACCGACGGTAATGGCATCTGGGTGGCGGTCTGGAACTCTGACGATGACCTTGGAGGCACCATCGGCGGCGATCACGATATCCTAGTCTCCCAGTCGGCCGACAATGGCGTCACCTGGACGCCTGCCGCTGCCCTTAACACCAACGCCCCCACAGACTCGGGCGATGACGTGCGTGTCCAGTTGACGACAGACGGCGAGGGCAACTGGGTGGCGGTCTGGCGCTCCGACGATGACCTGAGCGGCACCATCGGGCCGGACTACGATGTCCTGGTGTCCCGCTCGACGGACGATGGCGTCACCTGGTCTCCTCCCGTCGCCCTCAACACCAACGCTGCCACCGACTCGGGGAGCGACTACCAGCCTCAGGTGACGACCGACCGTGGGGGCATCTGGGTGGCAGCCTGGTGGTCGAATGAGCCCCTTGGTGGCACCATCGGGACAGACTATGACATCCTGATGTCCCGCTCAACGGACAACGGATCCACTTGGACGCCTCCCGCTCCTCTCAACACCAACGCCGACAGCGACTCGGGGGGTGATCATTACCTGCAAGTGACGACCGACGGCGCAGGCAACTGGCTGGCGGCCTGGGATTCCTGGGATACCCTGGGCGGCACGATCGGCACGGACGACGACATCCTATTCGCCCGCTCGACGGACGGCGCGGCCAGTTGGACCACTCCGGCAGCGCTCAACACCAACGCCGCCACGGACTCGGGGCATGACCTGCGCCCTCAAGTGACGACCGACGGCGGGGGCAACTGGCTGGTGGTCTGGTGGTCCGAGGAGACCCTGGGCGGCACCATCGGGGCGGACGATGACATCTTCTATACCACCGAGCATGCTAACGAGGCGCTTACGCCTACGCCCGCACCACCCGTCGGCGGCATGGCGGACCTCCCTGACGTCTCCGGATCGTCGGCTCCCAACTACGTCGTCCCTGCTGGCCTGGCGGCCGTGGCCTTGGTCGCCCTGACCGCTGGTGCCTGGTACGTCGGGAGGCGGCGGCTCGGCTAGCTGTCTCTTACGTTGCCCATCCGCGTGCCTCAGAGTAGCATGAGCGTGCCGTGCTGGTCTTGGTGCCCACAAGCGGGGACAGTGTGGCTTAAGGAGGGTGAGCGATGAAGCGGCTAGGCATCCTTCTGTTGGCGATAGCAGGGCTGAGCGCTCTGCTCGGCGGCTGCGGCGGCGAGGAGGAGACCGCCGTCTTGGCCGTGGCCTTCCGCCTGGACGAGGGCTCTCCCGTGATGGTGGCCTACATAGGCGATCCCGTCGAAGACCTGTTCGAGCTACCGGCCGGTCGATACTACATCGAGGCGCTCGATCAGGATGATGTGCTTCTCTCCCTGGGGGCGGTGGATGTCGAGGACGGCGAGGCTGTGGACTTCCCTCCGTCCTTTGAGGCGGCCGGTGGGGTGGCAGATCCGCAGCGGGCCGAGCCGCTGATCACGATTGCCAGCTTCCTGGTGGACGTCCAGCTGACGAAGTACGAGTTCCTGGAGATCGTCACCAGTGGTTTCACCGAGTCCCCGTTCGGTTCCGCCGTCGAGCCGGATGATGCTTCTGTCCAGCAGTTGTTCGAGATGTACGGGGACATCGCTGCTCAGGAGGACGCCGTCCTGGCGGCCCTTTCTCAGATCGAAAGCCGGGTAGGGGTCTCCGCGGGCGTCCCGTACGTCTGCTCCCCCTGGGCCTTCGCCCCAGACGATCTCGATCGGACGGAGATCCAGGTGGCCTTCCTTGTGGCTCTACTGTTCAAGGCACAGCAAATGGGGGAAGCCGCGGACTCGCCTGCAGAAGCCTGCGAGGAAGGGGCCTGCTGGGTGATACCCTTGGAGGCAGACCGCTTCGAGGGGTACGTGAACGGACAAACGTGGATAAGGAAAACCCCGGAAACGCTTGCCATGTTCAACAAATGGCAAGAATACGCCGGGAAGCTCGTGCAGGATCGTAGCCTCACTCCAGAGAAGACCTCCGCTGGCCAGGCCCGGAAGGAGCTCGCGGAGAAGGTCCGGAGCGACTTCCAGAAGTGGGCGCCCGCCGTCCCCCCCGAGCTCATCGATGAAGTCGTGGACTTCTTCGTCAATGAAGTGGCCAAGGCGGTTCCCGAGTTGGCCAGCGCCCCCGCGGCCGGCCCCAGCCAGGCCAAAGCCGACACGTCCTGGATCGAGGGCTTCGTACAGAAGGTGGCCGACAAGCTGCTAGAGGAAGGCCATAGCGGCCTCGACGTGGCGGCGTGGGCCGACGACCTACGCCACTGTCTCACTCAGTATGTCGAGCAGGGGCTGAGCCA
Organism: Dehalococcoidia bacterium SM23_28_2; assembly: GCA_001303545.1. Lineage (GTDB taxonomy): Bacteria > Chloroflexota > Dehalococcoidia > SM23-28-2 > SM23-28-2 > SM23-28-2. Next base: position 10,590 of record LJUA01000011.1, on the reverse strand, counting down.
GGAAGATGCTGCCGCAGTGTGTGTCTGGCTCGTCGAGGGCATCATCGTCCAAAGGCTCGATCTCACGTCGGAGGAGCTTGCGGAGCCTGAGCCAGAAGAGCCTGGGGAGCCCGAGCCGGAGGAACCTGCGCCGGCCGAGCCGGAGGAGCCTGCGGAGCCTGAGCCAGAAGAGGTTGCCGAGCCCGAGCCGGAGGAGCCTGAGCCAGAAGAGGCCGCCGAGCCCGAGCCGGAGGAACCTGAGCCAGAAGAGGCCGCCGAGCCCGAGGCGGAGGAACCTGCGCCGGCCGAGCCGGAGGAGCCTGCGCCAGCCGAGCCGGAGGAGCGCGATGTCACCGCGATGGGGTTCTACGTTAACGTGGATGCATTCCTTGCACCGGGAGAGGCGGTAGTGGGGAACACGATCACCCTGAGGTTTAACACCGGCGGCGGCACCGTGACCGGCGAAGGGCGGCTGGATTGGACGACTCCCGGAGACGAGCACTGCCCGGGGGGCACGCGCTACTTCAGCTGCAAGTACGACGGTGGTACGTACGATCCCGAGTCCAAGGAACTGAGCGGTACGTGTAGCAGTCAGGCAGGACATCAACGCTATTCCGCCGAGTATGTCGATGACAACGGGGGCGGGCACTGGGAATGCGAGTCGGTGAGCCACGGTCCCGTTACTGGTTCGATCGAGTGGGAAGCGACCTGGGAAGACGGGGCTATTGAGGGTTCGCACGGACCGACTAGCTACCAGTTCGAGCTGACGATACAAGAGAGCTGAGGAGGCCGCCTCCTCGCCTACACTCCGGCCTATCTTTCCGGCTGGCCTTCCTCTGTGGGCTTCGCTATCCTCTTGCCCGTCAGCCAGTCGCGTAGGCGCAGGTAGAGCCAGGGGAAGCGCTGCCGCACGAACGCCTTCATGCCGGCCTGGAAGTCCATCCAGCCTTCGCCAGCGCGGGTGAGTAGACCGTAGGGCAGGAACGGGAACAGGAAAACCCTGTCCAGCATCGCCTCCACGGGCCGTCTCGTCAGTCCGGGCAGGCGGCGCGCCAGCCTGTACGCGTCCACGAAAGGCTTGAAGTAGGCCCGCACGAACAGCACCTGCTTGGGACGGAAGCCCGGGTTGTCGACTATGACTTCCGTCTCGTAGTCGGGCTGTTCGGGCACAAGGCCGGCCTCGGCAGCCACGCGATGCAACTCGGTCCCCGGGTAGGGCGTGAAGATCGGGTTGAATACCCTATTCGGAGCGACGATGGCGTTCAGCTTGATGGTCTCCAGGGTCATGGCCATCGTCTCAAAGGGGAGGCCGATCATATTGTAGGCGCCGGTGGTGATGTCGTACTTCTTGCACAGGCGGAATGTCTCGATTATCTGCTCGTCGCTGATGTTGCCCCGCTTCAGGATATTGCGCCGCATCTCCTGGTTGCCGGACTCCAGCCCGAAGTGGAGTTCGTAGCAGCCAGCATCGCGGAGGAGGTAGGCGGTGCGCTCGGTCAGCAGCCCCGGCCGGTGTTGAGCGAGGAAGGGCAGGCCTATCTCCCGCTTGTACATCGGCACGAACTCCTCCAGCCAGGCCTCGTCAGGGTGGAGGATGTCGTCCATGAAGTTGACATAGCGCATCTGGGGATAGGCGGAACGCAATGCTTTCAGATAGCCGATGGCCCCCGCCGGACTGTGCGTCCTCATGTAGGATCGCGGGTTGGGATAGAGGGCCCGGATCTGGCGATTGCAGCAATAGGTGCAGCTATAGGGACAGCCGCGGCTGATCCGCGCCAGGCCGGTGTACGTCTGGGACGACACTAGGTGGCGGAAATCGAACAGGTCGAAGTAGGGGTGCGGCAGCTCATCGAGGTCTTCAAGGAGGGGTGCCGTGGGATTGGCGGCGATGCCGTTCCCGGTCTTGACGTGCAGGCTGGGGACGGTGGTGATGTCCTCGCCGCGCTGCAAGCGATCGCATAGCTCGACCATCGGGCGCTCGCCTTCGCCGATGCAGGCGATATCGAATCCGTCGGCGAGTGTTTGCTCGGGCATCATCATGGCGTGCACGCCGCCGGCCACAACCAGGGGTACGCCCGCCTCCTTGGCCCAGCGGGCATAGCGGCTACTCATCGGGAAGGTAGCGCTATACACGCTGAAGCCAGCAACGTCCGGCGCGTGACGGCGGACGGCTTTGACAAACGCGTCGTGCCCCACCGGGTTCACCATGTGGTACAGGCCCACCTTGTGGCCCGCCTGGCGCAGGCAGGCGGCGATGGAGGCGATGCCTTCCTGGAACCAGCCGCCGGGGGTGCAGACGAGTTCGCCCTTGCGGTTCTTCTGCGCTGTGAGGTCGATGTAGATGAACAGGAAGTTCATCTCAGAACTCGATCTGCTTGTGGCGTAAGAGGATGCTCTCTAAAAGGCCCAGGGCCACAAATAACATCAGGATGGAGCTTCCCCCCTCGCTGATAAAGGGCAGGGGAATGCCGGTCACCGGCAGAAGGCGGATGTTCACCCCCACATTGATGAACACCTGAAACACGATCATGATCACGATACCGGTGGCGATGAGGCGGCCGAAGGGGTCGCGGGCCAGACTTGCCGCTCTCAGCCCGCGGAACAGCAGGAAGGTGAACAGGGCGAACAGCAGCAGTGCTCCCATCAGCCCTAGCTCTTCGCCCAGCACGCTGAAGATGTAATCGCGGGTGGGCGTCTGCAAGTAGTCCAGTTGGGTCTGTGTCCCCTCGGTGAGCCCCCTGCCGAAGGGGCCGCCCGACCCCACGCTGATCTCCGCCTGGATAATGCTGAAGCCGCCGCCCAGGGGGTCGAGCGCTGGGTTGAGGAAGTTGGCGATGCGCTCTCGCTGGTAGTCGCCCATCAGGCCCACTACAACGAAGGGGGTGGACAGCGCCAGGATGGCCAGGAAGGCCAGCAGGTGCTGGGGACGAACGCCGGCCACCGCCACCATGCCCAGCCAGGCCGCGCCGAAGATGATCGCCGTGCCCAGGTCGGGCTCAAGGAAGACGAGCGCTGTGGGCACGGCCACGATGGCCAGAGAGCCCAGGAAGGTCCGCAGGTCTCCTATCTCCGTCTGACGGTCGGCCAGGTACTTGGCCAGGACGATGATCACCAGCAGCTTGGCCACCTCCGATGCCTGGATCGATAGCCCTGCAAAGTCCAGCCATCGCTGGGCACCGTAGGTCTCGGTCCCCACCACCAGGACGCCCACCAGCAGGACGATCGCTACGGCGTAGAGGGTGGGGGTGATCTGTCCCAGGAAGCGGTAGTCCAGCCAGGCCAATGCTCCTATGACCACCAAGCCCATGGCGGCGAATGTGAGGTGACGCACGGCCGGATGAGATAGCCCCTGAATGCCATCGGGGTAGCTGGTAAGCGAGGCACTGTAGATCAGGATGGCGCCGAAGCCAGCCAGGGCCAGGCCAATGAGCACGATCCACGGGTCGAAGTGGCGAACGGCACGCCAGTGGACCATCTAGGACGCCTCCTGCTCGGCTACATAGCGCTGGTTGAAGTAGTAGTCGAAGATACGAGCGGCAGCGGGGGAAGCATTGGTGAAGCCGCTTCCTCTCTGGATGAACACGACCACCGCTATCTCCGGGTCATCGTAGGGGGCGAAGCCCACGAACCAGCCATGTGTATCGTAGGTTCCGTCCGCTCGGGGCGGCCCAAACTCGGCCGAGCCGGTCTTGCCAGCTATTGCCAATCCGGCTACCTGAGCGCTTCTGGCCACTCCGGTAGTGACCGACCGGAGCATGGCCTCGCGCATGACGGCCAGGTACTCCTGGGCCACCGGCAGCAGTCGCCGCACCTCCTTCTGGGAGGCGCTAACTACGTTGCCATGAGAATCGCGGATCTCCTTTACCAGGTGCGGCCGCAGCAGCTCGCCGCCGTTGGCGATGGCCGCGATGGCGTTCAAAAGCTGAAGGGGCGTCACCGCCAGGTAGCCCTGACCGATGCCGAAGTTGTAGGTATCGCCCACGTACCACATCTCCCCGACGGTCTGCTCCTTCCACTTGGCGTCGGGCACCAGGCCTACCGATTCGCCGGCCAGGTCGATCCCTGTCAGTTCGCCTAGGCCGAAGGAGCGAGCGTAGCGGGCCAGTCTTTCCTCGCCCAAGCCCTGGAAGCCCTCGTCCTGCTTGCCGCCGGCCAGGTAGTAGAAGTACACGTCGGAGGACATGGAGACGCCCTCGTAGAAATCGAGGGTACCCAGGGCAGCCCAGTCGCGGAACACGTACACAACGTTGGGGTCGTACTGGTTGGGCACGGTGATGTAGCCGTGGCTAACGATGGTGGTGCCAGGGTTAGCTACCCCCTCCTGAAGGGCGGCCGATCCGGTGACGGTCTTGAAGGTGCTGCCTGGCGCGTACATTTCGGCGATGGCGTGGTTCACCAGAGGCTTGCCCGGCTCGTTCAGAAGGGCGTCCAGTTCCTCCTGGCTGAGGGTCTCGGAGAAGAGGTTGTTGTCATAGGTGGGCAGGGACACCATCGACAGGATCTCGCCCGTATGCACGTCCATCACCACTGCCGCCGCCGTATCGGATGTCCCCATGAATTGGCCCAAGACCTCAGCCGTCTTCTGCTGGAGTTCCAGGTCGATGGTCAGCACCACGTTCTGGCCGGGCTCGCTGGCCCGCGAATCTAGAACGTCTTGCTCACGACCGCTGGCGTCCACCTCCGCCAGCTTCTTCCCGGGTTCTCCTCGCAGGATGTCCTCGTAGACTAGTTCTATCCCCGTCTTGCCCAGGTGGTCGTTGAAAATGTAGCCGTCGCCCTTCAGGTCTGCGTACTCTTCGGCCGAGATGGGGCCCACGTAGCCCAGGATGTGGGACGTCAGCTCGCCATCGAGGTAGTTGCGGCGGGCCTCAATCTGAAGTTCGACCCCAGGCAGGTGGGGGCTGAGCTCTTCGAGCACCAGGGCCGTGTCCCGGTCTAGTTCGTCCTTGATGACCAGCGGCTCGTAGGGATTGCCGTCCTCTCGCTTTTCCCGCACCTGTTGGGCTATCTCTTGGGCTGGTATGCCCAGCAGTTCCTCCAGGCGGGCGAAAACGGCCGTCTCCTCCTTCGCCGGCAGGTCGGCGGGCACGATGACCGCTGAGAACTTGGCCACGTTCTCCACCAGCGGCCGGTCCAGATCGTAGTTGCGGTCGTAGATGAGGCCACGTGCGGGCAGGACCTGCAACTCCCGCAGCCGGTTGTTCTCTGCTTGCGCCCGATAATCATCGCCCTCGAAGACCTGCATTCGCACCAGTTGGATCGTCAGGACGGCAAACAGCAAGAGGATCAGTATGTGGAGAAGGAGGAACTTCCGCCCGGGGTTGTAGGCGTCTTCCCTTCGTTTGGGCTTCTGCGAGCGCCAGCGCTGGTCACCACCGGAAAAGTTCATCTCTCTCCTAACCCTGGGACGCTCATGCTCGGCCTTGCCATCTCCGCCAGCGTTGTGGCCCAGCGGACGGGCAGATAGAAGATGGGCGTGATGAGGGCGTTAAACAGCGCCGCTGGCAGGATAACTCGCACCGGGCTTTGCAGCCAGGGCGGCCCATCGCCTACGGCTGTCAGCACGATCATGTATATCAGATGATAGGATAGCGATGCCGCAGCAACTACCGCTAGGGTGGGCAGAAACTCGCTCTCCGTCGGCCGGCGCTCGCGGATGGCGGCCAGAGGCACGATGGGCAAAAGGGCGAGGACGGAGGCGCCCACCGGATCGGTGGTGATCAGGTCCTTGAAGATGCCGGCCACAGGGATGAGGGCCATCGTCTCCTCGGGCCCGCGCACCATCGCCCAGCACACGAGCAGCACCAGCAGGGGATTGGCTGTCACACCGAGCAGGGGGAAGTAGGGAGCGGCGGCCACCTGGGCGAGGGCCGCGAACAGAATTAGGGGTACGAACAGAAGATACCTCATGGGCTCATCAGGCGGGCCGCCCTGAAGCTGGTCAGAACCAGCACGTTCTCCAAGCGAGAAAGGCTGGCCGCCGGCTTGATCTCGGCCGTCTTGAAAACGTCCTGTGGTTCCCCCCGCACGGATGTCACCTGGCCGATGAGCAGGGCCTGGGGGAGGTTGCCGCCCAGGCCCGATGTGGCCACGGTGTTCCCTGGCTCAACCTCCGCGTCCTGGGGAATGAGGTCCATGTGCAGCCCACCGTTGAGGCTGCCACCCACGACCCCTTGTGCGCGCGACTCGAGCAGCATGGCGTTGACGTTGCTGTTGGGGTCGGTGATCAGGGTGACCCAGGCGAAATCGCTCAGAGCCTTCGATACCACTCCCACCATGCTCGCCCCCTCGCTCATCACCACCATCCCCTCGGCGACGCCGTCGTCGCTGCCGCGGTCGATGGCCAGTCGCTCCTTGAGGTTGCTGGGGTCTCTAGCGATAACACGGGCCACCAGGAACTCGTCATCCGGCCGGCTGTTCTCCACCTCAGCCAGCTCTGCCAGGTCGGCGGCCGTGAACTCGGACTCCTTCAGGCGGGCGATCTCAGCCGTGAGCTCCTCGATCTGCTGGCGCAACAGACGATTCTCCTCCTCCAGGTCCTGGCGTTCAGCGACGTTGTCCAGGAAGTCGGCGGCTGGCGAGGCGGCGGCGCGCAAGCCCCGCTGGAAGGGAGAAGCCACAGTGAGAGCGAAGTTCCTGAGTGGGTCGAGGGCACCTTGCTGGGAGAGGGCAATACCCAGAAGGGCTAAGAGGCCGACAACCAGCAGCCAAACAAGCGTCCGCATGTCTAGCCAAAGCCAATGTGTTAGCGCGGTCCTCGACGGGTGGTCAGGCGCGCCTGCACCTTAACCAGTATCTCCGCCTCCTCCAGCATTTCGGCAGTGCCCCTCACCACGCAGCTGAGGGGGTCCTCGGCGACGTAAACAGGGAACTTGGTCTCGTTGGCCAGGCGCCGGTCCAGTCCGCGCAGAAGGGCGCCACCGCCAGCGAGCACGATGCCTCTTGTCATGATGTCGGCCACCAGCTCCGGCGGCGTGATCTCGATGGTGGAGCGGACCGCTTCCACGATGGTGCCCACCGAGCCGGAGATGGCATCGCGGATCTCCACGCTGCTTACCTCTACCGCCTTGGGTAATCCGGTGGCCAGGTCGCGGCCTCTGAAAACGACCATCGCCTCCCTGTCCAGCGGTGCTGCCGAGCCCACCTCCATCTTCACCTCCTCGGCCATACGCTCGCCGATGAGCATGTTGTGCACCTGGCGAGTGTAGCTGACGATCTCCTGGTCTATCTCATCGCCGGCCACCCGGATGGAGGTGCTCACCACGATGCCGCCCAGAGAGATGACCGCCACCTCGGTGGTGCCGCCGCCGATGTCCACGATCATCGAGCCGGCGGGCTCCATGACCGGCAGGCCGGCCCCGATGGCCGCCGCCATTGGCTCCTCTACCAGGAAGGCCGCACGGGCACCGGCGTTGAGGATGGCATCGTGAACCGCTCTCTTCTCCACCTCGGTGACACCGCTGGGGATGCCGACAGCCACTCGCGGCCGCGGCAGGCCCAGGCTGAAGTGGTCGTGCACGGCCCGAATGAAGTAGTGGACCATGCGCTCGGTGACGGCGAAGTCGGAGATGACGCCGTCCTTGAGGGGGCGCACGGCAACGATGTCTGCAGGGGTGCGCCCCACCATCCGTTTGGCCTCGCTGCCGATGGCCAGGATCTTCTTGTTGACGCGGTCGATGGCCACCACCGAGGGCTCGTCGATGATTATGCCGCGGCCACGCACCAGCACCATCGTGTTGGCCGTGCCAAGGTCAACAGCGATGTCGTGAGAAAACAGACCAAATAGGGTGTTCAGCGGGTTAAACAACCTTTCCCCTCATTCTCACCCCAGCGTGGAGAGCCTCCCTCAAGCCACACCACACCTATCCGCCTCAAGGGCGGCCGCTTGCTGCATTATAGAACATTCACTAATCTTAGCAAAAGAGGGCAAGGAGAGCCAGGCAACTGCAAACCTGCTCGCTCTGGTACAAATCTGGCAACAGAGGTTCCAAGCCTTCACAAGGCTCCGTGCTGGCGCAACAGCTCCAGCAGCTCCTGCTCGCTCAAGAGTCTCGTGCCGTATCGCTCGGCCTTTTGGAGCTTGGTGCCAGGCGATTCGCCCACCACCAGGTAGTCCGTCTTCTTGGTCACGCTATCGCCGGCAGCGCCGCCGAGCTGCCTGATGAGCTCCTCGGCCTTGCTGCGGGGCATGGATGCCAGCGTGCCCGTGAGGACGAACGTCAGGCCGGCCAGCGGCCCTTCGGCTGGAGCGGGCGCTACCTCCTCGGCCATGCGCACGCCCGCTCGCCGCAGCTTATCGATCACCCGCACGTTGTTGGCATCGCGGAAGTACTGGTGCACGCTCTCGGCGATCCTCGGCCCGACGGTGGGGATGGTCGCCAGTTCCTCCACGCTGGCCTGGGCCAGAGCGTCGATGCTGCCGAACTGGCTGGCCAAAAGCGTCGCCATCTCGCTGCCCACGTGGCGGATACCCAGCGCGAAGATCAGGCGCCCCAGCGGCCGGTTCTTGCTCACCTCTATGGCCTTCAGCACATTCTCGGCGCTCTTCTCCCCCATGCGCTCCAGGCTCACCAGCTGCTCCCTGGTCAGGGAGTAGATGTCGCCGGGGTCCTTGACCAGGCCCTCTTGCAGGAGGACGTAGCACCAGGACTCGCCCAGCCCTTCGATGTCCATGGCTCCTCGCGACACGAAATGGGTGAGCCAGCGGAAGGCCTGGGCGGGGCAGCTCGGGTTCGGGCAGTAGCGCATCACCTCCCCCTCCGGTCGCGCCGCCAGCGTGCCGCACACGGGACAGCGGTCGGGCATGACGAAGGGTTTTTCCCGACCGGTGCGCTTGCTCACCACCGGCCCCACCACCTGGGGGATCACATCACCCGCCCGCTGGACGATCACCGTATCGCCTACTCGAACGTCCTTGCGCTGGATGTCCTCCTCGTTGTGGAGAGTGGCCTTGCTGACGGTCACTCCGCCCACGCGCACCGGCTCCAGGACAGCGTAGGGGTTCAGGCTTCCCGTGCGCCCGACGTTGATCTCGATGGCCAGGAGTGCGGTCGTGGCCTGGATGGGCGGGAACTTGTAGGCGATGGCCCAGCGTGGCTCGCGGCCCACCACCCCCAGACGCTCATAATACTGGAAGGGGTCGGTCTTCACCACCAGCCCGTCGATCTCGTACTCCAGGTCGTGGCGGCGGTCGACCCACTGATGGTAGTGGCGCTCCACCTCCTCCAGCTTCTCGTAGCGGCCTATCTCAGGGTTGACCCTGAAGCCTATGTCCTGCAGCCATTGGAGGGTCTCCTGGTGGGTAGGCGGGTAGGGGCCATCGGCCCAGCCGAGCTGATAGACCCAGATGTCCAGCGAGCGCTGGGCGGTGATCCGCGAGTCGAGCTGGCGCACCGAGCCGGCGGCGGCGTTGCGGGGGTTGGCGAAGCGAGGCTGTCCCTGGTCCGTTCGCTCTTCGTTCAGCCGCTCGAAGGCGGTCTTGGACATGTAGACCTCGCCGCGCACCTCGAAGCGTGGCGGCACGTCCTTGGCCAGCAGGCGCATGGGGATGCTGCGGATCGTCCTCAGGTTCTCGGTGACGTTCTCCCCGCGGAAGCCGTCGCCTCTGGTGGCCCCCTGGACGAAGCGGCCGTCCTCGTACACCAGAGCCACCGCCAGCCCGTCGATCTTCGGCTCGCAAACCAGGGGGAAGCTCTCGATCTCCAGGATACCGAGGGCGCGGCGATACCAGGCCTTGAGCTCATCGTAGTTGAAGGCGTTGGCCAGCGAGAGCAGCGGCGTTCGATGCTCCACTACCCCGAAGGCCTCCACCGGCTGGCCGCTCACCCGCTGCGTGGGCGAGTCGGGGGTGATTAGCTGAGGGAAGCGTGCCTCCAGCTCCTGCAGCTCGCGCATCAGCTCGTCGTATTCGGCGTCGCTGATCTCCGGGCTGTCCAGGACGTAGTAGCGGTAGTCGTGGTAGCGGATCTGGGCTCGCAGATCCTCCACCCGCATTCGCGCCTGGTAGAGGTTCATTTCGCTCGCCACGGCAGTCATAGTATAGCAAACGGCTGGCGGCGGAGATCGATTCTCCCCTTGTCCACCCTCGTGCCTGCGGGTAGTATGGGGACAGCGAGCATGGAGGCGGCACAATGAAGACAGCGGGCGTAGGGATGGCCTTGCTCTTTGGCATGTGTCTGGCGGTGTCTCTGGCCGCCTGCGGCGGCGACGAGGCTGGCGAGCCCACGAGGGAGCCAAGCCCCACCGCTCCGGCGGAGCTCTCGCCGGTGGCCACGCCACAAACGACCCCCGAGCTCACGCCGAGCCCTGAGGCCACGGCTACCCCGGAGCCCGCCCCTGCGGCCACGCCCACGGCCGAGGAGACGAGGATCGTGCCCACTGCGGGCAAGATCGTCTTTACCTCCTCCCGCGACGACAACGCCGAGGTCTACGTGATGAACGCCGACGGCTCCGGCCTCACCCGCCTTACGGACAACCTCGCCGATGACGGGTATTCTGTCTGGTCTCCCGACGGCGCTCGCATTGCCTTCATGTCCGACCGCGACGGCAACGCCGAGATCTACGTGATGAACGCCGACGGCTCCGACCAGGCCAATCTCACCAACAACCCCG
>LJUA01000082.1 GCA_001303545.1 Dehalococcoidia bacterium SM23_28_2 | reverse complement strand
GGCGCCCAGCCCCGCACCTTGTGGTCGAGCGGCGCGAACAGGCCGTCGCTCACCTCCAGGCACTCGCTCAGCCTATCGACCAGGGTCAGGCCCGTGTCCGGATCGAGGTGAGGGCCGATCTGAACCGTAACCAGGCGACCTCCCAGGTGCCGCAGCAGCGGGGGCAGATCGTCCTGGTTGCGGTATGTAGCGCAGTAGTGGCTGATGACCGTGTCCAGGCCGCGGGTGACCGTGGACCACGACCCCTCGGGGCCGCCGGGGCGTCGTACGCCGTGGAGGTGCAGCCAGAAGCACCGCTCGCACTCTCGCAGCAGGTTCAGGGTCGTTTGGGACAGGCGAACGGACCAGGCGACAACGTCTCCAGTGGTCTGCTTCATGTTGGGTCCTCCTGCCGTCGGTTGCTCGCACTCCACAGGCGACCGACGGCCTGCCGATGAGGAAATGCCGCGAGCATGCTGGGCATCGCTGTGGTCTACTGGACGACAGCCTCTATCTTGTCGGCCATGGCTTTCGCCAGGGGCACGGCGTCAACGGCCGCGCCGCCGTCCATGGCCATCGTCATAGCCATCGCCATCAGCGACCCCTCGCCAAGGAACACCATCTCGGCGTCCATAGTGCCCATCTGGGCCATCTCCACCGTCATACCCAAGCCGTAGGCCTTGTCGCCCAGGCCGGAGACATCCAGCTCGCGGGTGTCCAGAAGGGCCACATCGCTGTAGACCCCCACCATGTCGAAAGCGTCCTGGATCTCCTCGATGCTCATTTCGTCTATTTGGGAGAAGGCCTCCTCAAAGGCTGTGCCGTCCTCCATGAGGATGACCATAGACACGATCATATCTTCACCCTCCGGGGTGGCGAAGATGCTCATGTGAGCTGCCATCCCCTGAGGTGTGGGTAGGCCCATCAAGTCGAAGTCCATGCCCATGTCCATGTTGCCCATCGAGGAGAAGCCAGCCGGCACGTCGTCCTCGCTCAGCACCAGATCGCCCAGCTGCTCCTGCAGGCCTGATGCCTCGGGGCTGGGGTCAGCGGTGGGCGTGGCCACCGGTATCGCTTCGATCAGATCGTCGACGGTGTCGCCGTCGCCGTCCACACGGATGGACTCGGCCAGGGGCGGCGCCTCGCCCTCCTGAACATCACCGCCGCCGTCTGACCCGCAGGCGGCCGCCAGCGCCAGTACCGTCACCAATGCTATCGCCCAAAGAAACCTCATCATCTTTACCACCTCACAACATCGGCCTTCGCCTGAAGGCCGCACGATATTTCCAAACAAGTAAGAGGACGATCTCTCCAGATTTGTTACAGCAACTCGCAGGGGTGCCATCTCATCCTTGACGATAGCAGAACATACGTCCTATTATCGCCATCGCAAAGCTTAGCTAGCGGGAGGTTTTCGACGGTGACAGAGGAAGAGATAACAGCCCTTCAGGATCAGCTAGCCGAGGCCCAGACGGAGGTCGACCGCCTGCAGACCATCGCTGCCGACCGCGAGGCGCGAGCCGCCCACCTGGAGGAGACCCTGGCCCAGCTCAGAGAGGAGCAAAGCCAGCTCTCCGCCTCCCTCAGCGAGGCCCAAGCCCAGCTCAGCGCTCGCGATGAGGAACTGGCCGCCCGGCATGAGCAGGTGGAAGGTCTCCAGGCCGGTCTCAAGACAGCGGCCAGCAAGTATCGCGATGCCCTGCTGGCCAGCCGGCCGGAGGTGCCGCCCGATCTGGTGAGCGGCGAGACGGTGGAGGAGGTGGACCAGCAGCTAGAGTCCGCCTTGCGTATGGTGGCCCAACTGCGCGGCCACCTGGAGTCGCAGGCTCAGGCCATGCGGGTGCCCACCGGCGCCCCCGTTCGGCGCGCGCCCGACATCTCGGCGCTCAGCCCCGCCGAGAAGATCGTCCACGGCCTGTCGCAGCAGCAACGGTAGCAGGTACATAGCTGCAGGGCTTCAGCTACGGCAACGGTAGAGGAAAGGAGTGTGTAGAGAATGGCTCTAACCCTGGCCGAAGCATCCAAGCTTTCCAACGACGTCCTCCTGGTGGGCGTCATCGAGACCATCATCAAGGACAGCCCCATCCTCCAGACACTGCCCTTCATCGAGATCGTGGGCAACGGCCTCACCTACAACCGCGAGAGCACCGCGGCCACCGCCTCCTTCTACGATGTAGGCGACACCTGGACGGAATCGACCCCCACCTTCAGCCAGATCACGGCCACCCTCAAGATCATGGGCGGCGACGCCGACATCGATAACTACCTCGTGGCCACCCGCTCCAACATCCAGGACCTGGAGGCGGCGGTCATCGAGCTGAAGGCCAAGGCGGTGCGCGACCTGTTCGAGGAGACGTTCATCAGCGGCGACTCGGTAGCTGACCCCAAGGCCTTCGACGGCATCGATGTCCTCTGCGAGTCCGGCCAGACCCTGAGCATGGGGGCCAACGGCGGCTCCCTGACCCTGGACGAGCTGGACGAGCTGGTGGATACGGTGAAGGGCGGCAAGCCGGAGCTCCTGCTGATGAGCCGACGCAGCCGCCGCATCATCAACAAGCTGGCGCGCACCGCCGGCACCCTGCTGGAGACGGACCGCGACCAGTTCGGCCAGATGGTCCAGTACTACGACGGCATCTCCATCGGGGTGTCCGACTACATCCCCGACGACCAGACGGTGGGCACCAGCAACGACTGCTCCACCATCTATGCCGTGCAGTTCGGGGAGGGAGCCCTGGCCGGCCTCACCGGGCCGGGCGGGCTCCAGGTGGAGCGAGTAGGAAGCCTGGAGCAGAAGGACGCCAGCCGCAACCGGATCAAGTGGTACACGTCCATCGCCCTGTTCAACACCCTCAAGCTGGCCAAGCTGGTAGGCGTGCGACCATAGGCGGAGCCGACGTCACGGGCCGAGGGTCAGGCTAGGGCCGGGAACCCTGACCCTCGGCCCCAGACCCAGCCGAACGAAGGGAGGCCTTGTGGCCAACGTTCGCATCGATTCCCAGGGTGTGCCCAAAGGGCCGGTCTATGAGGGGACGACGCCCCTCCTCCATCGCAGCGGCCTGACAGCGGCCGACCCCTCCGATCCCACCAGCGCCGACGAGGGTGTGGACTGCACCGGCTACCGCAATGTCCGCTTCGATGTGGACACCAGCGGGTCCACCGAACTGACCGCCCTCAAGGTGCAACTCCTGGTGTGGGACGCCACCGCCGGCAAGTACTTCCGTGGGGCCGAGCGCAGCTTCGGCGAGGGGGAACTGGCCGCCAATCCCATCCCCAGCCTGGAGGCGGAAGCGAGGGGAGCCACCGTCTTCTTGAAGATTGTATCCGCCACCGCAACCAGCCTCTCCGTCTCCGTCTATGCCTCGTTGAGCTAGGAAAAGCACATGGGCCGACTGAAGCTATTGGGCGAACAAGAGGGCGGCGGCGCGGACGACCACTCCGCTCTGTCCAACCTTGACTACGACCTGTCCGGCCACACCGGCTTTGTCCCCTCGCAGGGGGAAGCCCTCATCGACATCCTGCGGCTGAACCAGAACATCATCCGCGACTCGGGCGGCAACGACCGCATCACCCTGTCGACGGCCAGCCCGCACATCACCCTCAGCGACGAGGTCCGCGTCGGGACGCGCCTGGGGGTGGGAGCTGCCCCCCAAACGGACGTCGGCTTGAGTGTAGCCCCTCCTATGGAGCGAAGCGGGAACATCACGGTATTAGGGTGCAACCCGACAGTCAGGATGACCGGGGGCTCCGGGAACATCTACGCCATGCAGGGGATGGCTACCGCCCAGGTCTACTCCGGAGCTACCGCCCTCCTGATGGCCGGGTTGTACTTCACGGCCGTGGGCAATAGCTCGGGGACGATTCAGGACCTCTACGGCCTGTGGGTTAGGGCCGGGCTTTCGTCGTACAGCGGGAGCGCGCCTACCCTTTGGGAAGCAAAGCTTCGAAGCCCTCTGCTCTTCTTCTCCACCTATCCCAGCACCGTCTACGGCTTGGAGATCGACGACCAGGGATACTACACCACCGGCACTCACAACGCCATTGGCTTGAAGATAGCCGACCAAACAGAGACCAGCGGTAACAAGTACCTTATCGAGGCGGGCCCCAGTACGCCCTATCTGCGGTTGGTCGGCGGCGGCGATCCACCGACCAATAAGAGCAACCTCTACCTTAAGTTCGGCAGCACACTCTATCGGGTTATCAAGTCGGGAAGCTACATGACCCTGGAAGTGGCCTAACGGAGGAGAAGCCATGGGCCTTAGCGAGAAGAACCTGGAAACGGCAGTGAACATGCTCAACGGCCTGGCCCAGCGCCAGGACACGATCCGCCAGCTGGCCAACCACCTGCACACGGGCGTCGTCTGGCGATCGGTGGACGGTCAGCTATCGGTCGCCCTCTCGGAGGTTCAGCGCACTGAGCTGGAAGAGTTCATAAACGCTTACCTGAGCGAGTCAGAGATTCTCATCGCCTCGGTGAGGGCTATGCTGCGGCAGGCCCAACCAGAGGGAGGGAAGCCGTGAACCTATCGGAGATGAGAACGCGAGTCCGGCGCGACCTGCACGACGAGGACCCGGCTAACGAACGCTGGACCGACGATGAGCTGGACCGTCACATCGAGCGGGCGGTGCGAGAGCTGAGCCTGGCCATTTCCCTGGAGGCCAAGGCCGTCCTGGCCACCAGCGAAGGCAGCCGCGATATCTCCCTGGCCAGCCTCAGCGACCTGGTGGCTGTAGAAGCGGTGGAGTACCCGATAGACAATTATCCCCCCAGCTACGTCCCCTTCTCCCTGTGGGCGGACACTCTCACCCTCCTAGTGAACGACACGCCCCCCGGCGACGAATCGGTCAATATTTACTACGGCAAGATGCACACCCTGGACGCCACCACCTCCACCATCCCACTCCAGCTGGAGGAGTTGGTGGCCACTGGGGCCGCCGCCTACGCCGCCCTGGAGTGGGCCAGCTTCGCCACCAACCGGGTGAACGTGGGCGGGCAGGACGTCTGGCGTCAGTATCTCGCCTGGGGCCAGGAGCGCCTGGCCGCCTTCTCCAGTCGCCGCAACGCCGTGCGAGTGCGCCGGCTGTACACGCCGGCGACGCAGCCGGTCGACCAGAGCACCGTCTGGCAATCATAGCGACAAGAACATGCGAACCCTGCCGTCTGCCCTGCTCGCCGCTCAGAAGAGTGCCAGCGCTGTCCCCTACGTGAAGGTGGAGATCAGCGACGACATCGGCGGTATCCGTCGCCTGAGCTGGCAGCGCCTGTACTCGGGCAGCGAGCCCGATAGCTATCATGCCGGCACCATGCCGGGCGATGGCTCCCTCATTCGCTGCCGGGTGGAGAGCAACTCCCTCTATCTCCAGCGGGTGACCAGCCCCGGCCCGGCCAGCGACTTCAGCAACTGGACTCTCATGGCCCAGGTTCTGCTGTTCTACGTGGGCACCAACGGCAGGACGATCTACCTGCGGGAGAGCAGCGACTACGGAGCCAGCTTCGGCTCAGCCACGACCATAACGACGGCGCCCAGCAGCGTGGGCTGGCTGGCCGCCGACCTCAAAGCCGATGGCACCGCCCTTCTCATCTACTCCGTAGGGGGCACCGTCTACGCCATGAAGCGCAGCGGCGGCAGTTGGGGCAGTCCTGCCGCCTGGACCAACAGCCTCGCCTCCTTCAACGGGCTAGCCTGCCACTACGATAGAGACTTCAACGTTGTGGTTTCGGGCAGCGACGCTGGAGGCGCCGCCAAGGTCTGCACCTGCATCTACGGCGACGGCTACTCGCAGGCTCCGGACACTTGGTCGCCCCTGGAGGAGGTATCGATGGCCAGCGCGGGCTCCGGCGTGGAGTTCCGCGCGCCCTTTCTGGCCTACCCCGATGTCTTTCGCCTCACCTTCGTCGAGAAGTACACAGGCAGCGAAAGCTACGCTCGCCCCTACTTCTCTCACTCGCTAGCCCCAGCCGGGTACGTAGATAACCTCTGGCGAGAGCCGGTGCCCATGAACCTGGCCAGCGACTATGGTCTGGCCACCGCCTATAGTGCAAGCCACGCATGGCTGACGACGCCCTGGGGCGTCTGGCAGGCCTCCCTCACTACGCCCACTCTGGACGTCACCGCCGACGTCCTGGAGCTGACCGCTGACACCGAACCTCGCGGTGGGCGCCTTCGGCTGGTCTTGCGCAACGACGATGGGCGCTACCTGGACTTGTCCGGAGAGAAAGCGGTCATCAAAGCAGGCAGCGAGGTGCTGGTGAGGCCCGGCTACCAGACTGACAGCGGCCCTCTGTCCTCCCAGGGCCTTTCCTACTGGATCGACGGCTGGGAATACACCTCCGGCGAAGGGAATGCGGCCCTCACCATCCACGCTCACGATGCCTGGCAACTGCTGGAGAACTGGCGGTCGCGCCGTCAGTACGCCTGGGCCCAGGACGAGGCCAACATCTTCCAGTTGCTTTCCCTCATCATGGCACGGTCCGGCCTGGAGTTCTCCACCGCTGGCGCCAGTAGCGTTATCAGTGATATCTACCCCAGCTTCACCATCCACCCAGGCGAAAGCGGAGCGACAGCGGTTCGCCGTCTGCTGGCCATGGTTCCAGACGTCATATTCATCCGGAACAACCTGGTCTACGTCAAGAACCCCGAAGCCGACGAGGCCAGCGACTACTCCTACGGCACGGACCACGCCATCTTCCGCGGCCGCTACGTCAGCCAGCGTCCCCAGGCCAACCGTGTGCAGGTGTTCGGCGATGGCCCCTTCGTGGAGGCCTTCGATTGGGCTGAGGTCGAGGATGCCTACGATCGCGTCCGCCAGGCGCATGACCTGAACCTGGACACGGTCGCCCGCGCCCAAGACCGGGCCGACGCCGAAATGCGCCACCAGGAGATCGCCTCCGGCGGCGGCGAGATCGTGGTGCCGGTTAACTGCGGCCAGGAGCTCTACGACGTTATCACCATCACCGACCAGCCCGCCGGCCTGACGGACGCTCGCTGGCGGGTGCTGGGCATCAGCATACGCTACTCGGTGGGCGGCAAAGCGCCCGTCTACGAGCAGCGACTGTCCTTGGGAGCGGTCTAGTCATGATTGTGCGAAAGGGGACACTCAAGGGCTTCAACGCCGGCTCCTACACGGCCACTGTTCAGATAGCGGGGAGCCTGTCTGTGTGGCTGGCGGATGTGCCGGTGGCCCGCAACATCGACGCCGCCGAGATGGTCATCGGCCGTCACTGCGCCCTCATCTTCTTCTCGGAGTCCGACCCTCGCGACGCCCTGGTGGTGGGCGTCTATACCTAGGGGGACCGCATGGCCGGGAAGCCGCGACCCTCCCAGCCGCCGACTCCCCCACGCCCTCAGCCGCCGCTGGGCCAGGAGGCGCCATCGCTGGGCAAAGACGTGCCCCGCGAGCCGTCGCTAGCCAGGGCGAAGGTGATCCGCGGCGGCGCTATCGTGATCGCCGCCGTGTGGGAGGAGTGAACCCTTACAGCTCGAACTCCCCGCCGACGGGCCGCCCGGCCTCCACGGCGTCCAGGAACTCGGCCACCGCTCGCTGGAAGGCCTGCGGCCGCCAGATGGGCGTGGCGTGGCCGGCGCGGCGGATGAGGACGAAGCGCGAGCCCTCGATGGCCTGGTGAGCCAGGCGAGCAGAAGCGAGGAAGCTATCCCATTCGCCCACCAGCACCAGCGTCGGAGCACGCACCTCGCCCAGGCGGGCCACCATGTCCGGCCGGTCGTGTATGGCCCGCAGGGCGCCCAGAAAGCCCTGGAGACTCATGCGGGCCAGCCGCTGGCGGGCTATATCGCGCTGAGGGTCATCGGCGTAGTGGGGGTCATTGGCCTGCGACCAAGCGATCATCCGCTCCGCCAGCTCCCTCAGGCCGTGTTTCTCGGCGATGTGCTCCATCCCCGAGTCGTACTTCTTCATCATGTTCTCGAAGCAGCCCGCCTCCCCATCCGATTGGCCGTTGCCTGCCGTGGTATCGCACAGAAGTAGCGATGACACCATCTGGGGATAATCCAGACCAAAGCGCAGGGCGATCATTCCGCCCATCGACATCCCGCCGATGTGTGCCCGCTCGATGCCCAGCTTGAGCATCAGCGCCCGCTGGTCGGCGGCGAAGGTCTCGATCGAATAGGCCGAGCGCTCCGCGGGGGCAGTGGTGTCGCCGTGGCCGCGGATATCGTACAGCAGAAGCCGATGGTTGGCCGCCAGGGGCAGGAGCGAGAGCCGCCACTCATCGGTGCAGGTAGTGAAGCCGTGAGCCATCACTAGTTGTGGCCCCGCTCCGTGCTGCTCGTAGCTGATGTCGATACCGTTGACTCCAAGAATCGGCATATCATCGAACTCCAGTCTGGACGCTGACAACCGCTGTGCTATTCTATACCTGATGCGTTCTCTTCGGGCAAGCGTGACCGCTGCGGCAGCCTGTGCTGCCCTCCTCGCCCTCCTTGTGGCGCTGGCCGGCTGTGTGGAGGAAGGCGAGCAGCCGTCGGAAGGATTCACCCCCGCTCCGGGGACCCCCGGGCCACCCGCTTCGACCATCGATCTCGCCGCCACGGCCCCTGACCTGACGGTGCTCGGCGGCGAAGCCGACGACTATCTGGCCGACCGGTTCTCCCTGACCCAGGGCGACTTCAACGGCGACGGTATCGACGACATCCTGGTGGGTGCTCCCAAGGCCGACGGCCCGGACAACAACCGCAACAACGCCGGCGAAGCCTACGTCATCTTCGGCTCCCCCGAAGTCGGTGGCACAGTGGACATAGCCGAGGGTCAACACGACTTCACCGTGATTGGCACCAGCCAGGGCGACAACCTCGGCTTTGTGGTAGCCAGCGGCGATGTCAACGGCGATGATATCGATGACATCCTCGTCGGTGCTCGCTTCGCGAGCGGCCCGGACGGCGATCGCATCTACGCCGGCGAAGCCTATGTGGTCCTCGGCTCGCCCGACCTGAGCGGGACGGTGGACACGGCTCTCGACGAGCAGAACTTTACCATCCTGGGAGCCATGGGGAGCGACTACCTGGGCTACGCCCTAACGGCCGGCGACGTCAACGGCGACGGCGTCGATGATATCATCGTTGCCGCCCCGGGCGCCGACGGCCCGAGCGGGGACCGCAGCAATGCCGGCGAGATCTATGTAGCCTTCGGTTCGCCTACCATCAGCGGGAGCGTCGACACCGCTCTGGGCCAGCAGGACTTCACCATCGTGGGCGCTCAGGCCGAGGGGTTTCTCGCCAACTTCGCCGCCAGCGGCGACGTCAACGGCGACGGTATCGACGACATCCTCGTAGGAACGCACATGGCCGACGGCCCCGACGGCCAGCGCGCCGATGGAGGCGTGGCCTATGTGGTCTTCGGCTCGCCCGATCTTGAGGGGGCCTTTGATCTGGCCTCCGACGAAGGCGCTCTCACCATCTGGGGCGCCGATACCAACGACTGGTCGGGCTTCGTCCTGACCGCCGGCGATGTCAACGGCGATGACACGGATGACATCCTCGTCGGCGCCCGCAACGCCGACGGCCCGGACAACGGCCGCCCGAACTGCGGCGAGGTCTATGTCATCTTCGGCTCGGCGGAGCTAGCGGGCAGTATAGACATCGCCGACGAGGAGCAGGACGCCACCCTTATCGGCAGCGACTTGAACGGCCTCCTCGGCCACTCCCTGGCCAGCGGCGACGTCAACGGCGATGGCATCGACGACGTGCTGGCCGGAGCGCCGACGGCCAACTCCCGCGCGAAGGCCGGAAAGGTCCTCGTCTTCCTCGGCTCAGCCCAGTGGTCGGCCACCGTCGACGCCGCTCTGGGCCGGCACCGGATGGCCGTCCTTGGGTCCGAGCCGGATGATGAGCTGGGCTTCTCGGTGGCCAGCGGCGACATCAACGGCGACGGCATCGACGACATCATCGGCGGCGCCCTCCTGGCCGACGGCCCAGACAACGCCCGCCCCGACGGCGGCGAGACCTACGTGATCCTGAGCGCGCCTTAACAGGCCAAGCGCCGATTTTCTGGATAAGCGCGTAGACGGATAACCACTCGCGCCTTATAATACGCGAAGGGTCGGCAAGAGCTTCCGGCACCAAATATGGCTGAGCGCATCACCTCCGGCAAGCTGCAAGAAGAGGACGTTGCCCTCGATACCACCCTGCGCCCCAAGCGCCTGGACGACTTCGTGGGCCAGGCCAAGATCAAGGACAACCTGCGGATCGCCGTCGCCGCCGCCCAGAAGCGCGGCGAGGCCCTGGATCATCACCTCTTCTACGGGCCACCGGGGCTGGGCAAGACCACCCTCGCCCACATCATCGCCCACGAGATGGGGGTCAACGTCCGCATCACCTCCGGCCCAGCCGTCGAGCGGGCGGGCGACCTGGCGGCCATCCTCACCAACCTCCAGCGGGAGGATGTGCTGTTCATCGACGAGATCCACCGCCTGCCGCGGGCAGCCGAGGAGGTCCTCTATCCGGCCATGGAGGACTTCGCCCTGGACATCATCCTGGGCAAAGGGCCGGGAGCGCGAAGCGTGCGCCTATCGGTGCCTCCCTTCACCCTCATCGGCGCCACCACCCGCTACGCGCTGCTGAGCCCGCCCTTGCGCGACCGCTTCGGCGCCGTCTACCGGCTGGACTTCTACCAGCAGGAGGACATCGCCGCCCTGATCCGCCGCAACGCCGCGCTTCTGGACGTGGCTATCGAGGACAAGGGATCGGAGGAGATCGCCCGCCGCGCCCGCGGCACGCCGCGGGTGGCCAACCGCCTGCTCAGGCGGGTGCGCGACTACGCCGAGGTGATGGCCGACGGCGTCATCACCGAGCAGGTGGCCCAGGAGGCCCTGAGCCGCCTGGAGATCGATGAGCTGGGCCTGGACGAGGTCGACCACAAGGTCCTGCACACGATCATCGACAAGTTCGACGGCGGGCCGGTGGGCATCGAGACCATCGCCGCCTCCATCTCCGAGGAGGCGGACACCGTCATGGACGTCTACGAGCCCTATCTGATGCAGATGGGCTTCCTCCAGCGAACGCCGCGGGGACGCATAGCCACCCGCCACGCCTACGAGCACCTGGGCCTGCCGCCGAAGGATCAGCGGAAGTCGGCCCAGCAGAGGTTTTGGGAGTAACGCTACAGCCGTCGTCCCGGCGGCAGGCGACAAAAGCGACTGACAGGTAGGCTGATGCGCTACGGCAATCGGGTCACTCGCCGTAGCCTATGTTGTCCTCATCGGCGAGAACGCTTAGCCGGCGGCTGAGGCCAATTCCTCCGGCGTCTTCCGAGCATCCGAGGCTCTCGGGGGCCACCTGCTCAACCACAGCTGCCACATCGAAGCAATCGGCAGCGCGGACGATCCTGTCGCCTCGCACCAGCAGGACGGAGAATCCCCGAAGCTCGAACCGCTTTCCGGTTGCACGTATGCCGACGTATCCCCCCTGGTGGGTGGCGGTCATCAGCCACCGCCAGGACACGCGCCCGCCGATGCTTAGCGGCTCGCTTGTGGGGGTGGTGATCAGGTCGGGCAGGGCGGCA
>LJUA01000010.1 GCA_001303545.1 Dehalococcoidia bacterium SM23_28_2 | reverse complement strand
GAGATCGAGGCCCCCGACTATCGGGGGCGGCCCAGGAAGCAGGCTCCGCCGCCTCAGCCGCCGCGACGGGGCGGACGGCGGGCCGCTCGCTGAGGCCGGCGGCGAGTGTCCTCGCGAGCCCGCAGCCAGTCGCGCAGGGCCCACTGGGTGGTCTCGAAGGAGAGATCGTCCCAGGGGATGTCGTCGGGGGCAAACCAGCGGGCCTCCAGCGCCTCGTGCCCGATCTTCACCGGGCCCTTCGGCTTCTGTCCCTGGAAGACGACGGTCAGGATGCCCGGGGCCTCCGGCGCCGGCCGCGAGTAGACGCCCACCAGCGGCCCCGCCTTCACCGTCAGCCCGACCTCCTCCTCTGCCTCGCGTGCGGCTGCTTCCTCGGCCGTCTCGTCGATCTCCATGAAGCCGGCGGGGAAGGTCCAGCTACCGTAGCGGGGCTCGATGGAGCGGCGGAGAAGCAGCAGGCGGCCGCCGCGCTCGATGATGATCCCCGCTACCACCTTGGGGTTAATGTAGAAGATGCGCTGGCACTGATCGCAGACCAGGCGGGGCCGCTCTTCCATCTCTACAGTGCGCTCGCTGAGGTGACCGCCGCAGCGAGGGCAGAAGCGGGGCGGGTTGGAGACGAAATCGGAGCTGCTCATTGGGGCTGCCGAGTGGTCTGGCCCTCCCCCTCGATCCAGCTCTCGCCTCCCTCCCACACTTCCTTCTTCCAGATGGGGACGACCTCCTTGATTCGGTTCACGACATGCTGACAGGCCTCGAAGGCCTCCTGGCGATGAGGGGAAGAGACGGCGACGATGAGGCTGGTCTCCCCTATCTCCAGTCGGCCGGTTCGGTGAGCGATGGCGATGTCGCTGATCGGCCAGCGGGAGATGACCTCCTCAGCTACCTGGCGCAGCTCCTTCTCGGCCATCTGGGGGTAGGCATCGTACTCTAGATGGAGGACGCGCCGCCCCAGGTTGGTGTTGCGCACGACGCCCAGGAAGAGGACCACGGCGCCGCTCTCGTCGCGGCGGACGTGCTCGACGAGCGGTTGGGGGTCGAGGGGGTCGGCGGTGATCCTAATGAGCATGGGTGCCTCCGCTGACAGGAGGGATGAACGCTACCTCATCGCCGTCGCGCAGGGGATGGTCAGGGGAGACGTACTCGGCGTTCACGCTGTGCATCAGGCCGCCGCCGTAGTCGGCCAGGCGGGGGAAGCGAGCGCAGAGGTCGCGATAGAGTTCGCCGGCCGTCAGCCCTTCCTGCGCTTGCAGGTTCAGCTCTCGTCTGCCCGTTGCGTCGTGGAGGGCGGCGAAGAATTTCACCTTGATCTTCACGATTCTTTCCTGCTCTCAGTTTAATGCAGCCGTTTCAGGCGGGGCAAGGCGAAGGCGGTATAATACTAAGACCGGCGACAGGGAGGCGATCGATGGCGGGCCCATCTCCTCTGGCCCGCGTGGGCCAGGCGGTGCTGGACGTTCTCTTCCCGGCCCGTTGTGTGGGCTGCGGGGCCTTCGGCTCGTTCCTCTGCCAGGCCTGCCAGGCGGAATTGCCTTCCGCTCGGCCGCCGCGCTGCCCGATATGCTGGCAGCCTCAGCGCCAGGGAGCTCTCTGTGGCCGCTGCCGTGAGGAGAGGCCGGCCTTCCAGGGGGCGCGCTCGCTCTATCTCTATGAGGGTGCGGCGCGGGAAACGGTACACGCTCTCAAGTACAACCACCTTTCCGCCCTGGCCAAGCCGATGGCGCAGCTCATGGCTCCCTGTTTGGAGGCGGAGGCCATCGAGGCCGAGGTTGTAATGGCGGTGCCGCTCTACGGCAGAAGGCAGCGATTGCGGGGCTACAACCAGTCGGCGCTGTTGGCGCGAGAGCTTTCCCGCCTGTGCGGCCTGCCTTTGGCCGGGCGAGGACTGGCGCGCCGTCGCAACACTCCGCCGCAGGCTCGCAGCGCCGAGGCAGAGGAACGCAGGCGCAACGTGGCCGATGCCTTCATCGCCGACCGCCGCCGGGTGGAGGGCAGGCGCATTCTGCTCATCGACGACGTGATGACCACCGGCGCCACCCTCGATGCTTGCGCCCGCGCCCTGCGGCAGGCCGGCGCAGTTTCCGTGTGGGCGCTCACCTTCGCCCGCGAGGACTGATCTCCTTGAAAGGGGGCTGGCTTCGCTGCTAAAATGCATTGAAGGGAGGTCCCCGCCTGGGGATACGGAGGGAGGATCGATCAGAGATGGAGCTCACCTTTCGTTCCCGTCATGTTGCTATCACTGATAGCTTGCGGGAGTACGCTGCCAGCAAGCTGAGCCGTTTGGGCCGCTATCTCCCCATGGTGGATGAGGCCATCATTGACCTGGAGCAAGAGGGGGGAGAGAACGCCCACCGATACGTGGTTCAGCTAACGGTGAACTGCAACGGCACCTACCTGCGGGCGGAGGAGAGAGGGACCCGTCTGCTGCCGGTCCTCGATGCTGCTGCCGATGTCCTTACCCGCCAGGTGCGGCGCTATAAGGAGAAAGCGTACCGCAGCGATAGACATCTCAAGGCCAGAGAGGCAGCTATGGTCGGAAAGGTCGCTGCGCCTGAGGAGGTTGAGGAGGAAGAGGAGCAGGAGGTAGAGGAGGAGATCGTTCTGGGACGGGTGGTGCGAATCAAGCGCTTTCAAGTGAAGCCGATGACCGAGGAGGAGGCCATCGAGCAGATGGAGCTTCTTGGCCACGATTTCTTCCTCTTCTTCGACGCCGATGCCGACACTCACGCCCTCCTCTACCGGCGGCGCGATGGCACGTACGGCATGATCATCCCCGAGGCGCTATAGGTAGGGGTTTCTCCCATCTGATGACTTGTCTGAGGCTCCCACCCTTGTAGCCTTTCTGGGCGGCCTGAGCGGCAGCCCCTTGGAGGAGATGGCGGCCACCGCTCGCCGTGCCGCAACGCTCGATAGTCTGGAGCGAGCCCTCTCCACCGGTGCCTTCGCCTCTGCTGTCCTCGTCACCGACTCGCGGGAAGGGCTGGCGGACCTGTCTCCGGCGGTGGCTGTGGATGTGGACGCTGGAGCCTTCCACTTCGGCCGCCGCCTGGCAGAGGTAATCGATAGGTTTGGTCTGGAAAGGCTCCTCTATTTCAGCGGCGGCAGTCTTCCCCTTCTCTCAGCGCAGGAGTTCGTGGGTATCGCCCAGGAGCTGGGCCGAGACGATGGCCTGGTGATCACCAACAACCTTTACTCGGCCGACCTGGTGGCCTTCGCGCCGGGAGAGGCCCTCAAGAAGATCGACTTGCCCGACAGCGACAACTCTCTGGCCCGCCTGCTGGCCGAGCAAGCCGGCCTGTCGCCGCGGCAACTGCCCCGCAGCGTCTCCAGCCAGTTCGACATCGACTCGCCCTCCGACCTGGCCATCCTGACCCTGGTAGGAGGATCCGGCCCTCGCTTGCAGCGCCTTCTCGACGGCTGGCGACTGGACGTTGCGCCCTATCGACAAGTGCTGGCCTACTTCACCGACGTCAGGGCGCAGGTCCTAGTGGCCGGCCGAGTGGGCAGCCAGGTATGGCAATATCTGGAGAGGGAGACGGCTTGTCGGGTGCGTTTCTTCGCCGAGGAGCGGGGCATGCATGCCGACCGCCGCCTTCAGAGCGGCCAGCCGCGCTCTCTGCTGGGCTTCTACCTCGCTGAGGTAGGGATGGAGCGCTTCTTCGCTACCCTGGCGGAACTGGCCGATGCCACCTTCCTGGACAGCCGTGTGCTTCTGGCTCACCTGGGCATCGAGGCCAGCCGCGCCGATCGCTTCCTCTCGGACGTTGGCAGGCATGAGGAGATCGAGGAGCCCTTTCTGCGAGAGTTCACTCAGGCGGCCGGCCGGGCGCCCATACCGGTGCTGCTGGGCGGCCACTCGCTGGTCTCCGGCGGCCTGATGGCCCTGGTGGAGCACGCCTGGCAGGAGCACGACCGTCGGCTGGGGCGGTAGGCCAGGGCCAACGTTGACGCTGCACGGCCTCTGGACTAAACTGGGGCTGACATCGGTAGGAGTAAACGCTCTTCAAGCAGACATCGACGGCGACAGATAGGCAGGAGCGACGACCTTCGAAGGGTGGCCTGCCTTTTTGTTTGGCGGACTGAAAAGGCGAGGGGGTAGAGATGGGCGTTCTGGAAAAGCAGGACCCTGAGCTGGCGGCCATCATCGAGCGCGAGGAGGAGAGAAACCGCCTGGGCTTTGAGCTCATCGCCTCGGAGAACTATGCCAGCGCCGCCGTTCTGGAAGCGGAGGGCACTGTCCTCAGCACCAAGTACGCCGAGGGCTATCCGGGGAAGCGCTACTACGGCGGCTGTCAGCATATGGACGAGGTGGAGGAGCTGGCCATCAGCCGGCTCAAGGAGCTCTTCGGCGCCGAGCATGCCAACGTCCAGCCCCATAGCGGCGCGGAGGCTAACAGGGCTGCCTATACCGCCCTCCTGGAGGTGGGCGACACGGCGATGGGCATGGACCTGGCGCAGGGCGGCCACCTTACCCATGGCCTTAATGTCAACTTCTCGGGGAAGCTCTACAATTTCGTCCACTACGGCGTCGACCGGGAGACGGAGCTTCTGGACTACGACGCGATGGCCGCCCTCGCCCGCGAGCACAAGCCCAAGGTCATCGTCACAGGGGCTACAGCCTATCCCCGGATCATCGACTTCGCCCGCTGCCAGGAGATCGCTGATGAGGTGGGTGCCCACCAAATGGCGGACATAGCCCACATCTCTGGCCTGGTGGCTGCCGGCCTTCATCCGTCGCCGGTGCCCCACGCCCAGGTGGTCACTTCCACCACTCACAAGACCCTGCGCGGCCCTCGCGGCGCATTCATCCTCTGCAAGGCGGACCTGGCCAAGAACATCGATCGCGCCGTGTTCCCTGGCACTCAGGGCGGGCCTCATATGCACAGTATCGCTGCCAAGGCCGTCTGCTTCGGCGAGGCTCTGCGGCCGGAGTTCGGCGAATATGAACGGCGGATCGTGGAGAATGCCAAAGTGCTGGCGGAGGAGCTTCAGAGCCACGGTCTGCGCCTCGTCTCCGGCGGGACCGACAACCACCTGATGCTGGTGGACGTGGGGGAGAAGGGGATCACCGGCCGCGATGCCCAGTTAGCGCTGGACGCCGTGGGCATCACCGTGAACAAGAACACCATCCCCTACGATGAGCGACCGCCGACAGTGGGCAGCGGCATCCGCATCGGCACTCCGGCTGTTACCAGCCGGGGCTGCGGCCCGGACGAGATGCGCCGCATCGCCGCGTTCATCGTCCGCGTCCTGAGCAACATTGGGGATGAGAAGGTGGCGGCGGCCGTCCGCCGGGAGGTGGCGGAGCTGGCCGGCAGCTTCCCGGTGCCGGGCGTCTCCAGCCGATGAGAGTGAGCAAGACTTGTCTGACGCCGCTTCGCTTGTGATGGAAACAGCCGCGTGCTATAATTCGCTGCGTTCTGTGATCCACGGCGGGTGGACTTCCGGGTTCGCCTGCTATTAGGGAGGAGGAGAACGAGCCGTTGCGCCAATATGAGATGGTGATGATCATCAACCCCGATGTTCCCGAGGAGGAAGTGCCTGGGACTATCGATAAGGTGGGGCAGTTCATCACCGGACGCGGCGGAGAGGTGGCCGAGGTCGATCGCTGGGGCCGAAGAAAGCTGGCCTATCCCATCAAGCGCTACACCGAAGGCAACTACGTCCTTACCCAGTTCAAGCTCGACCCCACGCAGATCACCGATCTGGAAGCGAGCCTGGAGCTGACAGAGGAGGTAATCCGCTATCTGGTGGTGCGTCTGGAAGAAAGCGAAAGCGCCGCCACCTGAAGTACGCGGGCATCTTGGGTCTGAGCGAGAGGAGCTGGCGCAATGGCAGGTCTGAACAAGCTGATGATTATCGGCAATGTGGGCACCGATCCGGAGATGCGCTACACCGCCAGCGGTGACGCCATGACCACCTTCCGCGTCGCTACCAACTTCAGATACACGTCGCGCGATGGCGAACGGCGGGAGGATACCGAGTGGTTCACCATCGTAAGCTGGCGCAATCTGGCCGAGCAGTGCAGCCAGTACCTTCAGAAGGGACGGCGGGTCTATGTAGAGGGACGGCTGCGCAGTCGTAGCTGGGAAGCCCCCGACGGCCAGCGGCGCTTTCGTAACGAGGTGATCGCCGACAGGGTGCTATTCCTCGATCGAGCGCCAGGTGCGCCCTTGCCTGAGGAAGGGGAGGGGGAAGGGGAGTCGGAAACGGCGGAGGCCGAGGAGCTACCCTTTGAATAGGTGGGTTTGATCGATGAGCGCGGAACCAGAAGGGGAATCTCGAGGAGAAGGCGCTGCCGAGGCGCCTAGGCCGAGGCGGCGTGGGCGGTATGGCCGCCGGCGCAAGGTTTGCATGTTCTGTGTGGAGCACGTCGAGGTCATCGACTACAAAGACCCTGGTAAGCTGCGGCGCTTTCTGTCCGATCGCGGGCGCATCGAGCCCAGGAGGAAGCTGGGAACCTGCGCCAAGCATCAGCGAGCTCTATCCCAAGCCCTGAAGCGGGCCAGGCATTTGGCTCTTCTACCCTACACACCAGAGCACATTCGCGTAACGGGTTATTCCACCTCACGTCAGTAGCTGGCGCTGTTCAGGCTGGCGCGGTTGGGGGGAGGGTTCCCGTCTGCTTGCCCGTTGGTTATCCTTGAAGGGGTCCTACATTGGTCAAGAAGAGACGACAGAGACCTCTGCCTATCCCGCCGCGGCCACGGCGGCGGCCCTGGAGCCGCGAGTTCCGGCTCCAGGTAGCGGTCATTACCGCTTTTGTGCTGTTCTTGGTCACCATCGTGGGAATCATCGGCTTTGCCTTATTTCAGGACTACTACGAGGAGCACGTCCAGCTTCCTAACTCCAAGGCCGTTCGGGTAGGCGAAACCACCATCAATCTCGATTACTTCGCCCGCCGCCTCGGACTCTATCTGACCAGCATAGGCCTTCAGGACACCAGCCAGGCCCAACTGGCTTTTACCAGCGCGATCACTATGCTGGAGAGCGAAGAGATGCTGCTGCAGAGGGCGCCCACCGACCTGGGCGTATCCGTGTCGCCGGAGGAGATGGAGTTGGAGCTCGGCGAACTGTTGGGCCTCACGGAGAGCAATCCGGAGGCGTTCGCCAGCGCCTTTGAGCAGGAGTTGGAGAGGAGTGACCTCTCGGAAGAAGAGTACCGGACGATGGTGGAGGCGGATATCCTTATCAGCAAGGTGCAGGAAATATTTTCCCAGTCCGTGCCCGCCGCCGTCGAGCAGGTGAGGGTGCGCCAGATCCTGGTGGGCACGGAGGAGGAAGCTCTCTCGGTGCTGGAACGTCTGGATGCTGGCGAAGACTTTGGCGACCTGGCTGGTGAACTCTCTCTGGACAGCGCTACCAAGGAGGAGGGCGGCGAAAAGGGTTGGCAGGCTCGCGATGAGATGGATTTGACCTACGCTGCCAAGGTGTTCGCTCTGGAGGTGGGCGCTCCCAGCCAACCCATCCCCGGCCAGGGTGGCTATTTTATCTTCGAGGTGGAGGAGAGGGAGGACGATCGAGAGTTGACGCCGGAGCAGCAGACGCGTATCAGCAACAGCTACTTATCCTATTGGCTGGCGGAGCAACGGACTCTCCTCGCCCTGCCCGATGTTCAGCCTGTGTTAGAAGACGCCGATAAGGTTCAGTGGGCGCTGGACAAAGCCTTTGAGTCTTTAGGATAGGAGACCATGGCCAAGCAGGATCGGATCGAGATCGCTCTGTTGGGTTTGGGGGTGATAGGCAGCGGTGTGGCTCGCACCCTGCTGGAGAAGGGGCCAGCCTACGCTCAGCAACGGGGGCTCGACTTAAGCTTGCGGCACATCCTGGAACGCGACCTCTATAAGGCTGACAATGTTCCGGTGGACCGCCGCCTGGTCACCGACGACCCCCGTGCTGTCCTGGACGACGAGGCGGTGGACATCGTCATCGAGCTTCTAGGGGGCGAGCGGCCGGCCTACGATTTCATCAAGGAGGCCCTCAGCTCCGGCCGCTACGTAGTCACCGCCAACAAGGAGGTCATGGCTAAGCACGGCCCCGAGCTGCTGGCCCTGGCCCAGGAGAAGGGGGTAGATATCCTCTTCGAGGCCAGCGTCGGCAGCGGCACCCCCGTTATTGGCCCCCTCAGGCGCGACCTCTCGGCCAACGACATCACTTCCATTCGGGCCATAATCAACGGCACCACCAACTACATTCTCACCTGCATGAGCAAAGAGGGGCTGGACTTTGAGGAGGCGCTCCGCCAGGCTCAGGCCCTGGGCTACGCTGAGGCTGATCCCTCCAACGACGTGCAAGGGATCGATGCCGCCTACAAGCTGGCCATCCTGACCAGTCTGGCCTTCCACACCCACGTCCGCCCGGAGGATGTCCACTGTGAGGGGATCACCAGCCTCAACGCCCGCGACTTTCGGTACGCCCAAGAGCTAGGCTATGCCATCAAGCTGCTGGCGGTGGGCAAGAGGGGGGAGGACGGCGTGGACGCCAGGGTGCATCCGACGTTTGTGCCCCAGGACGAGCTTCTGGCCAACGTGGACGGCGTGCTCAACGCCGTTCAGGTGGAGGGCGACCTGTTGGGTCGAGTACTCTTTCAGGGACCGGGAGCCGGACCTTATCCTACGGCCAGCGCTATCGTGGCCGATGTCATGGACGCCGCTCACAGCGTGGCGGCGGCCAAGGCCGGCCGGAAGGGGGACCGCTGGCCCTGGCGAGCGGGACGGCCGTTGCCCATGAGGCCGATGGCCGAACTGACCACCCGCTACTATCTGCGGATGGAGGTACCCGATCGGCCCGGCGTGCTGGCCCAGATCGCTCGCTGCTTTGGTGACCACGGTGTGAGCATCGCCTCGGTCATCCAGAAGGAGACGGATGAGGCGGCCCAGACGGCGGAGCTGGTGATCATGACCCACGTCGCGCGTGAGGAATCGGTGCAGAAGACCGTCGAGGAGACAGGCAAGCTGGCGGTGGTGAGCCGCATCGGCAATCTCCTAAGGGTGGAAAACTGAGCGGCCCGGCGGCAGGTTGGGGGGATATCGATGGGCGCGGACAAGCAGCAGTCAAAGGCTAATCCTCCTCGGGCGGAGGCAGCGGCTCCCTCGGCCGACGCTGTTCCCTGGCTGGAGGAGGAACTTCGACAGGCCAAGAGCCAGCTTCATAAGCTGGAACAGCAAGTGGAGCAGGCGCGAAACCAGCTCTGGAGCGTGGTGGAGACCGTGCAGAAGCAGGAAGACATCTTTTCCGCTTTGTCTTCCCATCTTGCAGCCTTTCCTCATCTTCAGGACGAGGTGCGCCAGGCCAAGGAGCAATTGGGGCGTCTCCAGGAGCGTCAACTGGCCAATCAGAGCCGCATCGAAGATGTCGGGCGCCAGCAGCAGACGACGGTGGAGCGAGAGAGGGAGCAACACAGTGGCTCCTTGCGCCGCCTGGAGGCCGTGGACAAGCTGGTCCAGTCCTACGAGGGGCGCATGCTGGCCGTGGAGGAGGGCGGGCGCCGTTTTCGGGATGACATATCGCTCTTGGAGAAGCGGCTGGAGGCTGCGGACAAGGGAATCGAAGGGCTGGCGAGCAAGTCGGCCAGGCACGACGAGGCCGTCAAACGCCTGGAGGAGGAGACGAGACGTCTACACGCCGAGACTGACGCCTTGATCAAGCAGGATGCCATCCTTTCCGAACGCACGCAGCTCCTGGTCGAGCAGGTCCGCCGCCTGGGGGAGCAGGTGACCATCCTCAGCGAGGATCATGTGGGCCATCAGGAACTGGGGGGCGTTCAAGAGCACTGGCGCACGGAAGGCCAGCGTCTGGAAGAGCGGCTGAAAGCTATGGAGCAGGCGCTGGGGGAGCAGCGGGAGCGTGCTGAAGACAATGCTCGTGCCTTGGAGCTACTGGAGAGCAAGGCCGAGACTCACAAGGAGCGCCTGGCCGCCTTCCAGCAGCAAATCCGTGAGCAGCGCCAGCAGGTGGTGGACTACCTACGCAAGCTGGGACACTTCCAGGAGCGGCAGAAACGCCGTCAGTTGGCTGCCATGGAACAGGAACTGAAGGAGATAAAGCAGCGTGACCTCAAGCTGGGCGGCGAGTGATCGACTGGGCGTCCTGCGCCGCTATGGTGACTATCTGCCGCTAACGGATGCTACTCCCCATATCTGCATGGGGGAGGGAGGGACGCCCCTGGTGCGCTCCCAGCGGCTGGAGGCCCGAGTGGGCTGTGGCTCCCTCTACTTTAAGCTGGAGAGCTGCAACCCAACCGGCTCCTTCAAGGACCGAGGCATGGTGGTGGCGGTGGCCAAGGCCATAGAGGAGGGTCAGAAGGCGGTGCTCTGCGCTTCCACCGGCAATACCAGCGCCTCTGCCGCAGCCTATGCCGCCCACTGCGGTCTGAGGGCCCATGTTCTGGTGCCCAAGGGCAACATCGCTCAGGGGAAGCTGGCCCAGGCGGTGGCCCATGGTGCCCAGGTCATCGCTGTGGATGGCAACTTCGACCAGGCTCTGTCCCTGGCGCGGACGATCACCGATAAGCATCCCATCGCCCTGGTCAACTCCCTCAATCCCTATCGGCTGGAGGGCCAGAAGACGGCCGCCTTCGAGATCATCGATCATCTGGGGGATGCCCCCGATTACCTGTTCATTCCGGTGGGCAATGCCGGCAACATCACTGCCTACTGGCGGGGCTTCGTGGAGCATAATCAGAGGGGACTGGCCAGCAAGAGGCCGCGGATGATGGGGTTCCAGGCGGAAGGGGCGGCTCCCATTGTTCTGGGAAGGCCGGTGGAGAAGCCGGTGACGGTGGCCACAGCCATACGCATCGGCAACCCGGCTAGCTGGAAGGGGGCTGAGGCCGCTCGCGACGCCTCGGGCGGCGTGATCGAGGCGGTGAGCGATGAGGAGATCCTGAAGGCTTATCGGCTGCTGGCCCAGGAGGAGGGCATCTTCGGCGAACCGGCCTCCGCGGCCTCGGTGGCCGGTCTGTTCAAGATGAACCGCGAGGGGCTGGACCTCAGCAACAGCACCGTCGTCTGCATCATCACCGGCAGCGGCCTCAAGGACCCGGACACGGCGATGGCTATCCCTACCGAGGTCCTGGAGGTGCCCGCCGATTTGGCCGCCGTGGAGAAGGCCATCGGCGTGGCATAGATGCATGCCTCACGTCTGCGTTGAGCGTTTCTGGGAGGCCATGTGGTAGATCGGGCCAAGATCGCTGAGGCGGTGCGCCGGATCATCGAAGCCATCGGCGAGGACCCCCAGCGCGAGGGCCTCGCCGAGACGCCTCGGCGTATCGGCGACATGTATGCCTACTTCTTCTCCGGCCTCGAGCGGGATCCCGTGGAGGTGCTGCGAAGCGGCTTCCAGGGGGAGAAGGATGAGCCGGTAATCCTCAGGGATATCCCCTTCTACTCCCTCTGCGAGCATCATTTTCTCCCCTTCTACGGCGTGGCCCACGTGGGCTACATCCCCAACGGCCGTCTGGTGGGGATCAGCAAGATCGCCCGGGCGCTGGACATTCTGGCCAGGAGGCCGCAGATTCAGGAGCGTCTGACGCGTCAACTGGCCGACTGTATTCTTGAGGCGCTGGATGCCGACGGTGTGGGTGTTGTAGTGGAGGCGGAGCATCTGTGTCTGAGCATGCGGGGCGCCCACAAGCCGGGCACGCGGGTGGTGACATTTGCAGTGCAGGGCCCCTTCCGCAAGGGGACGTTCGCTCGCTCTGAGTTCCTGGCCCTAGTGCAGGGCAGATGAGACATGGCATGGAGCAGCTCTCCATCAACATGTTCTGGCTGGCCCTGGCCGCTGCGGCCATGGCTACCCTGCTCTACTGGGGCCACGCCTTCGGCGTCCGCCTAGCTCTGCGGCGGCTCGCCACCAACGGCCAGACCCTAACGGTGACCTCCTGGGAAAGGCTGCCCGCTTCTATCGGTAAGGCGGCGACTTTGACCACCTGGCTGGTGGCCGCTTTTCTGGCGGCTGCCCTGGTGGCTCGCTGGCGGGCCGCTGGCCACGCACCCTGGTCGAACATGTGGGAGTACACAGTGGCCTTTGCTGGCGGCAGCTCGCTGGCCTATGCAGTCTTGGAGCGCTGGTATGGCCAGCGCACCCTGGGGGCCTTCGTTCAGCCGGTCGTCCTCGGCCTGCTGGCGGCGGCCGCCTTCTTCCCCTCTGAGGTGCAACCGCTGGTGCCCGCCCTCCGCAACGAGCCGCTGCTCGCTGCCCACGTGGCGATGATGGTTTTGGCTTATAGCGCTCTCAGTGTCTCCTTCGGGTCGGCGGTGGTCTATCTCATCCAGGGCGAGAGGAACCGCTTCTCGCGGCTGCCCAGGGCCGACGTTCTGGACGAGGTCGGCTATCGGTCGGTGATCGTCGGCTTCCCCTTGCTGGCCCTGGGGATAGCCCTGGGCGCCTACTGGGCCAACCTGGCCTGGGGGCGCTACTGGGGGTGGGACCCCAAGGAGACGTCCTCTCTGGTGACCTGGCTTGTTTACGCCGGCTATCTCCACATGCGGGGCCTGCGACGCTGGCGGGGAACGCGCTCGGCGGTGCTGCTGGTAGTGGGTTTCCTGGCGGTGCTGTTCACCTACTTTGCCGTCAACCTGTGGGTCAGCGGGCTTCACAGCTACTCAGGTGTGTGAGCGCTCTTGACAGCGTGCGAAGTTTGATATAGGCTAGGCTTGGCGTCTGGCGTCCATTACGTATATACGCTATACGTACAGGTCGAAGGACCCCAAAATGACAACGGTCGGCGGATAGCTGAGGCGAAGGTCTCACCCGCTGTACTGGCTCAGAAATGAGGCTTTCGGCCTTTTTCGCTGTGTTTAAGGGGGATGGGTTGCCCACTATAAATCAGTTGGTGCGGAAGGGGCGCAGGAAGTTGGTCAAGAAGACCAAGGCCCCCGCTCTGCGCTTTTCCTACAACGCCTTGAGGAATAGGCAGGTGCGGGCGCGGGGTGCTCCCCAGAAGCGGGGCGTGTGCGTTCAGGTGCGGACGGTGACTCCTAAGAAGCCCAACTCTGCCTTGCGCAAGGTAGCGCGGGTGCGCTTGACCAATGGGATGGAGGTCACCGCCTACATCCCCGGCGAGGGGCACAGCCTTCAGGAGCACTCGGTGGTGCTCATCCGGGGAGGGCGAGTGAAGGACCTGCCGGGCGTGCGCTATCACATCATCCGCGGAGCCCTCGACTCCCAAGGGGTAGAGGGCCGGAAGCGTAGTCGGAGCAAGTACGGCACCCGTCGCAGCGAGGAACCCAGGTAGGGTAGGTAGAGCGATGCCGAGGCGAGGCAAGGTCATCCGTAGGCGGCCAGCGCCTGATGCCAAGTACAATAGTGTCTGGCTTCAGATGTTTATCAACAAGCTGATGAGGGACGGCAAGAAGAGTACCGCTGAGCGGATCATATACAACACCCTGGACATCGTGGAGCAGCGGACCCGCCGCAACCCTGTGGAAGTATTCGAGCAGGCGATACGCAATGCTATGCCTATTCTGGAGGTGCGGCCTCGGCGTGTAGGCGGTGCCACATATCAGATCCCTCTGGAGGTGCGGCCGGAGCGGCAGATGTCATTGGCCATGCGCTGGCTGTTGATGGCGGTGCGCGGTCGCACGGGTAGGCCCATAGCCGAGAGGCTGGCCGCTGAGCTGATGGACGCTGCCAGTGGCCAGGGCGTCACCATCAAGCGCCGCGATGATACCCACCGTATGGCTGAAGCCAATAGAGCCTTCGCCCACTACCGATGGTAACCTCTGAGTAGCGACCGCACCTATGAACGCTTAATTCGTTTCCCATTCCTAATGATTTTGAGAGAGAGCCATGGCTAGACCTGTGCCCATCGAAAAGGTTCGTAACATAGGGATCATTGCCCACATTGATGCGGGTAAGACGACCGTTACCGAGCGCATCCTGTTCTACAGCGGCCGCACCTACAAGATCGGCGAGGTGGATGAAGGGACGGCCGTGATGGACTGGATGGCCCAGGAGCGGGAGCGGGGGATCACTATCACCGCCGCCGCTACTACCTGCGAGTGGTTGGGGTACATGGTCAACATCGTGGATACGCCCGGCCACGTGGACTTCACGGTGGAGGTGGAGCGCAGCCTGCGGGTCCTGGACGGCGGCATCGTCGTCCTCGACGCGGTGGCCGGAGTTCAGCCCCAGTCGGAGACGGTATGGCACCAGGCCGATCGCTATCACGTCCCTCGCATATCCTTCGTCAACAAGATGGATCGGGTGGGAGCAGACTTCTGGCGGACGGTGAAAATGATCCGCGACCGGCTGGTAGCGCGGCCGCTGCCCCTCCAGATTCCCCTGGGCGTAGAGGAGAAGTACCTGGGGGTCATCGATCTGGTGAAAGAGGTGGTCTGGGTTTTCCCCGTGGACAAAGATGAGAAGCCCGTGAAGGTTCCCCTGCCGGAGAGGTACGGCGAGGGTCGCAACGGCTGGCCTGAGGAGTTCTTGACTGCTCTGGTGGAGGCGGATGCGCTGGCTGCCGGGGCAAGCGAGATGATCATCGGCTCCCTGGAAGAAGCGAAGACGCGTCGGGAGGAGCTGGTGGAGGCGGTGGCTGAGCTGGACGACCAGCTCCTGATCAGTTACCTGGAAGGGCGGCACATACCAGCAACCGAGATGGACAAGGCCATCCGGCGGGCAACGCTGGCCAATGTGGTCACCCCCGTTCTCTGCGGCAGCGCCCTGCGCAACAGGGGCATCCGGCCCCTGCTGGACGCGGTGATCGACTACCTGCCGGCGCCGGTGGACGTGCCACCTATCGAGGGTGTGCATCCCAAGACGGGAGAGACCATCCAGCGCCATGCTGCCGACGATGAGCCCTTCGCCGCTTTGGCCTTCAAGATCGTGGCCGACCCCTATGTGGGGCGGCTGGCCTATTTCCGGGTCTATTCCGGCAAGGTTGGTCAGGGCATGGCGGTCTACAACAGCAACCGCGGTCAGCGGGAGCGTGTCGGCCGGCTGCTGCGCATGCACGCCCAGCGTCGGGAGGACATTCAGGAGACGTATGCGGGAGCCATCGTAGCGGCCGTCGGCCTCAAGAACACATTCACCGGCGACACCCTTTGCGACAAGAGCCATCCCATTCTCCTGGAAGCCATCAAGTTCCCCGAGCCGGTCATCTCCGTAGCCCTTGAGCCCAGAACGAAAGAAGACCAGGACCGCATGAGTGAAACGCTGGGCCGCCTATCGGAGGAGGACCCCACCTTCCGTACTCGCTATGACCCTGAGACCGGCCAGACCATTATCTCCGGCATGGGCGAGCTCCACCTGGAGATCGTCGTCGACCGCATGATGAGGGAGTACCAGGTACAAGCCAAGGTGGGCAAGCCGGAGGTGGCCTACAAGGAGACGATTACCTGTCCGGCCAAGGCCGAGGGGCGCTTCATTCGCCAGACGGGTGGCCATGGCCAGTACGGAGTAGTGGAGCTGGAAGTGGCTCCCCGTGAGAGGGGGACAGGCTTCCAGTTCGTGGACAAGATCATCGGCGGGGACATCCCGCGCGAGTTCATCCCGGCGGTGGAGCGGGGGGTGAGGGAAGCCCTGGAGACGGGCGTTGTGGCCAACTACCCGGTGATCGATGTGGAAGTGACCCTGGTGGACGGCGGCTATCATCCGGTGGATTCCTCCGAGCCGGCCTTCCGCATGGCCGGTTCGATGGCTGTGCGCCAGGCCCTGTCCCATGCCAAGCCCATTTTGCTGGAGCCGATCATGGAGACAGAGGTAACCACGCCGGAGCAGTTCTTCGGCGACGTGCTCGGCGACATCAACGCTCGCCGTGGCCACGTGACCATGGTTGACCAGCGGGGCCATATGCGCCTGATTCGCGCTCTGGTGCCGCTGGCCGAGACTTTTGGCTATGCCACCGAGCTGCGCTCCTTGACGCAAGGGCGCGCTACCTACACTATGGAGTTCGACCATTATCAGGAAGTACCGCCCTCCGTGGCCGAGGCGCTGCTGGGGCGAGTGAGAGGATACGTGAGAAGGTAGGCTATGCCCAGACAGAAGATAAGGATTCGCCTAAAGGCCTACGATCATCGCATCCTCGACCAGTCTGCCGCTCTCATCTGTGAGGCGGCGGAGAGGACAGGGGCGGTGGTGGCTGGTCCTGTGCCTCTGCCCACCGAGATCAAGAAGTTCTGCGTTATCCGCTCGCCTCACGTCGACAAGGATTCGCGGGAGCAGTTCGAGATTCGCACTCATAAGCGTCTTATCGACATTGTGGATCCAACGTCCAAGACGGTGGATGCCCTGATGCGCCTGCAGGTACCTGCGGGCGTGGACATCGAGATCAAGCTGTAGTCATGATCGAAGGACTCTTGGGCCGCAAGCTTGGCACGCTGCAGATCTTCGACCGGCACGGCACGGTGGTGCCGGTGACGGTCATCGAGGTCGGTCCCTGCACCGTTCTTCAGGTGAAGACCAAGGAGCGCGATGGCTATGAGGCCGTCCAGTTGGGCTTCGGCTCGCGAAAGCGGGTCAACCAGCCGATGAAGGGGCACTTCAAGGGCCTGGGCTCCTTTCGCCACCTGAGGGAGTTCCGGGTGGAGGATATCGGCCAGTGGCAGGTGGGCCAGCGAGTGGGCGCAGAGGTCTTTGAGCCCGGCGACCTGGTGGACGTGAGCGGCATCTCCAAGGGCCGGGGCTTCGCTGGAGTGGTGAAACGTCACGGCTTCCGCGGCGGCCCCAAGACTCACGGCCAGTCGGATCGCCATCGCGCTCCTGGCTCCATCGGGGCGAGCGCTGACCCTGGGCGGGTGCTCAAGGGTCTGAAGATGGCTGGCCACATGGGCGCCGAGAAGGTCACCGTACGCAACCTAGAGGTGGTGGACTCCGATCCGGCCCGAGGAGTGATCATGGTCAAGGGCTCCGTACCCGGGGCCAAGGACGGCCTTTTGCGCATTCGGGTGGCCCGCAAGCAGGCTGTGGAGCCGAGGGTGGCTGCCAGGAAAGCTGACGAGCCCGAAGAGCCGCAGGCTGAAGAGGCGCCTGCCGAGGAGGCGGAGGCCGAAGAGGCACCTACCGAGGAGGCGAAGGCCGAAGAGGCGCCTGCCGAGGAGCCACAGGCTGAGGAACCCAAGGCCGAAGAGCCGCCGACTGAGGAGGCACCTACCGAGGAGGCTGAGGCTGAGGAGCCGCCGGCTGAAGAGGCACCGGCCGAGGAGCCACAGGCTGAGGAGACAGAGGACAAGAAGTCGTGAAGATTCCCGTACGCAGCGCTGGGGGAGCCAAGCTGAAGGCCATCGCGGTGGACGATACAGTGTTCGGCATCAAGCCTAACCTGGCCGTGGTGCATCAGGCCTTCATGGCTCAGCGGGCCAATCAGCGGGCCGGCAGCGCCAGCACCAAGAGCCGCGGCGAGGTTCGGGGCAGTTCTGCCAAGGTTCGTGTTCAGAAGGGCACTGGCCGGGCGCGCCAGGGCACCGCTCGTGCTGGCCACCGCCGAGGCGGCGGCGTCACCTTCGGACCCAAGCCTCGCAGCTACCGTCAGGCGTTGCCTAAGCGTATGAAGCGGCTGGCCATTCGCTCGGTGCTATCGGGCAAGGTGGCCGATGGCCGCGTGGTGGTGGTCAATGAGCTGGCCGTGGAGAAGCCGAGCACCAAGCAGATGGCGGATGCCCTGGCTAACCTCGGCATCGAGCGCTCAGCGCTGGTCGTCACCGGCGAGCCGGACAGGAGCGTGTATGTCAGCGCTCGCAACATACCGAAGACGAAAGTCCTACCAGCCGATTACTTGAACGTGGTGGACATGGTCACCCATCGCCATCTGGTGATGACGGTGGCGGCGGTGCGCCGCTGCGAGGCCCTTTGGGGCGGCGATCGCGTCGGCCAGCGCCGGCCAAAAGTCGGCGTGGCTGCCAGCGGGCAGGAGGCGAGCTAGGATGCCCAAGGCGATTCATCCTTATGACGTGATTGAGCATCCCCTGGTGACTGAGAAGGGCTCCTACTTGCTGGCCGAGGACAAGTATGCCTTTCGGGTGGCCAGAGGGGCCAACAAGACGCAGATCAAGCAGGCGGTGGAGAAGGCCTTCAACGTGCGGGTTTTGGCGGTCAATGTGATGAACGTGCGGGGCAAGCAGCGCCGCTGGGGCAGAAGGCAAGTCCTGAGCTCTGACTGGAAGAAGGCTATCGTCACTCTGGCGCCAGGGGACAAGATCGAACTGTTCGAGGGTGTGTAGAGATGGGTATTAAGCAGTACAAGCCTACCTCTCCCGGCCGACGGGGAGCGACCGGCTACACCTTCGAGGAGATAACGAAGAGGAAGCCGGAGAAGTCTCTGACGGTGCCCCTGAAGAAGTCGGGCGGCCGCAACCGTCAGGGGCGGGTCACCGTGCGCCACCGAGGCGGCGGTGCCAAGCGGATGCTGCGCATCATCGACTTCAAGCGAGACAACTTCGGCGTGCCGGGGAAGGTGGCGGCCATCGAGTACGACCCCAATCGCTCGGCGCGCATTGCCCTCATCCACTATGCCGACGGCGACAAGCGATACATCCTCTGGCCGGTGGGCCTGAAGGTGGGGGATACGGTGATGGCCGGCCCTGAGGCGGAAATACGGCCCGGCAATGCTCTACCTCTGAGGAGGATACCGCTGGGCACAGCGGTGCACAACGTGGAGCTTTCCTTGAACCGGGGCGGCCAGCTTGTGCGCAGCGCTGGCTCCTCTGCCCAGGTGATGGCCAAAGAGGAGCGATACGTGCTCGTGCGCCTGCCCTCGGGCGAGATACGCAAGATCCTGGCCGATTGCGTGGCGACTATTGGCCAGGTGGGCAACGTTGAGCACAGCCAGATCAAGCTCGGCCGGGCAGGGCGATCCCGCCTCATGGGGAGGCGGCCCAAGGTGCGCGGTTCGGCTATGAGCCCCCGCGACCACCCTCACGGTGGCGGCGAGGGCAAGGCGCCCATCGGGCTGCCAGGACCCAAGACGCCCTGGGGCAAGCCGGCCCTGGGTTATCGCACCCGCCGCCGCAGGGGAAGCGACAAGTATATCGTGCGACGTCGCCGTGGCAGCTAGGGGGTAGACGTTGACTAGGTCGACCAAGAAGGGCCC
This sequence comes from Dehalococcoidia bacterium SM23_28_2, assembly GCA_001303545.1. Classification (GTDB taxonomy): domain Bacteria; phylum Chloroflexota; class Dehalococcoidia; order SM23-28-2; family SM23-28-2; genus SM23-28-2. The sequence continues at coordinate 2,378 of LJUA01000010.1, read as the reverse complement.
ATTTGTAGACGCCAAGCTGATGAAGAAGGTGGATGCAGTGCAGCGATCGGGTCAGAAAACGGTCATTCGCACCTGGTCGCGGGCGTCGACGATCATGCCCCAGATGGTGGGCCTGACCATCGCCGTCCACGACGGGCGGCGCCATGTGCCGATCTTCATCACCGAGAACATGGTGGGCCATCGGCTGGGGGAGTTCGCCCTGACGCGTACTTTCCGTGGCCACGCTGGCAAGTCGGAGAAGTTCACCAAGGTGCGCTAGGAACAGGGATGGAGCATGCAGGTAAGAGCGCAGGCCAGGAACGTGGCGGTGTCGCCCAAGAAGATAAGGCTCCTGCTCAATCAGTTGCCGGGCAGGGGCGTGAACGAGATCCTGGCCCGTCTGCGACACATGCCGTCGCCTCATGCCAGGGTGGTGGCCAAGCTGGTGCGGTCGGCAGCAGCAAACGCCGAGAACAACTACCAGATAGACCCTCGGTACCTGCGTGTGGTCACCGCTTACGCCGGCGATGCCCCCACGCTAAAGCGTTGGCGGGCACGTTCCCGTGGTCGTGCCTCTCCCATCCTGAAGCGACGCAGCCACGTCACGGTAATAGTAGAGGAGGTTGAAGGCTAGCATGGGTCAGAAAGTTCATCCCCACGGCTTTCGCCTCGGCTATATCTACGGCTGGCAGAGCAGGTGGTTCGACGAGAAGAACTATACCGCCCTCCTGCACGAGGACCTGACTATCCGGCGCACCCTCAGTAAGATGCTGGCCGACGCCGGCGTCTCCAGTGTGGAGATCGATCGCAACGCCAACCAGGTCACAGTCACCATTCACACGGCACGGCCGGGCATAGTCATCGGACGCGGCGGCCAGCGGGTGGACGAGGTGCGCAGGGAGCTGGAGAGCCTGACCGGCCGACGCATGCGGGTGAACATCGTTGAGGTCCGCATGCCGGAGATGGAAGCTGCCCTGGTGGCCAGGGCGGTGGCAGACCAACTGGAGCGGCGGGTCTCCCATCGGCGGGCGATGAAGCAGGCGGTGGCCAGATCTATGCAGCGAGGAGTCGAGGGCATCAAGATCAGGGTTTCAGGGCGCTTGGGCGGCGCGGAGATGTCGCGCAATGATACGGAGATGGTAGGGCGGGTGCCGCTGCACACCCTGAAAGCGGACATCGACTACGGCACCGCCGAGGCTCACACCACCCTCGGTCGTATCGGCGTCAAGGTTTGGATTTATAAGGGCGATATTGTGCGCGAGACTGTAGAACGAGTAGAAGAGGAGGAATCCCCCTCGCCTAGCCCGGGGGAGTGACCAATCATGCTGCAGCCTAAGCGCGTGAAGCATCGGAAAGCACAGCGAGGCCGTCGCCGGGGCAAAGCCAGTGGCGGCAACAAGCTAACCTTCGGCGAGTTTGGCCTTCAGGCCCTGGGAAGCACCTGGATGACCGCTCGCCAGATCGAGGCCGCCCGTCGTGCCATCACTCACCACATCCGCCGTGGCGGCAAGGTGTGGATCTGCGTCTTTCCCGATAAGCCGGTCAGCAAGAAGCCAGCGGAGACGCGCATGGGCAGCGGCAAGGCTGCTCCCGAGCACTGGGTGGCGGTGGTCAGGCCGGGGAGGATTTTATTCGAGATCGCCGGCGTGCGGGAGGATGTGGCACGGGAGGCCATGCGTCGTGCCTCCCACAAGCTGCCTATCCCCACGCGGGTGGTGGCTCGGGATGCGGTGGCCTAGGGAGTAGTAGTGACAAGGGTCAATCGAAAGGCTGACGATATTCGCCGCCTCTCCGATGGCGACGTGGCTAAGGAGCTGGAGGAGGCCCATCGCCGGCTCTTCTCCCTACGCCTGCGCTGGATGACTCGCCAGGAGTCTAACTATCGGCTGATGACTCAGACCAAACGGCGGATTGCTCGGCTGAAGACCATCCAGAGGGAGCGGCAGTTGGTCGCCGAGGCGGCTGCCGAGAAGGAGTAGGATGGCAAAGGTCCGCTACGGTCGCCGAAAGACCCGTGTGGGGGTGGTAGTCAAGGATAAGATGGCGAAGACGGTGGTAGTGGCCGTGGAGGCCTTCAAGCGCCACCGTCTGTACAAGAAGATCCTTCGGCGGGTGAAGCGCTACAAGGCCCATGATGAGGAGAACGCCTGCCAGGTGGGCGACAAGGTGGTCATTGCGGAGACGCGACCACTATCGCGGGACAAGCGCTGGCTGGTGGTCGAGGTCGTAACCCCCGCTGTCCTGCCCGAGGAGGAGAAGGCCGTCTTCGAGGAAGAAGAGCCTGAGGAGCTGAGAGAGCTGGAGGAGGCAATCGCTGTTGAGGCAGCGCTGGTCGAGGAAGAGGCACCGCCAGCGGAGGAAGTAGCGGCGGTTGAGGAGGCGGAGGAGGCAGCGCCGGT
>LJUA01000081.1 GCA_001303545.1 Dehalococcoidia bacterium SM23_28_2 | reverse complement strand
CAAGATCGGTGGGGATGCCCAGGCTGGCGGCGAAATCGTTGGCCGTGCCCACCGGCAGCAAGCCCAGGGGGGTCTGGAAGCCGGAAGCGGCGATTCCGTTGATCACCTCGCCGATAGTGCCATCGCCGCTCGCCACGGCAATCGCCGGGTGGCCAGCCGCTGCCGCCTCCCGCGCCAGTCGCTCGCAGTCGCCCGGCCCCTGGCTGATGGCCAGAATGTCTCCCGGCGCGAGCACGGCCTTGACGCGTTCGAGGGCTTTCCTGCCTCTGCCTCTGCCCGCTGCGGGGTTAACCAGGAAATACATCACGCGTTGGCGCTCTCTAGGACAGCCCGAGGCTCTGGGCTACCTCGCCCAGGGAGACATCCAGGGCGTCCAGGACCTCGTCCACTTCCTCTGGCTTGATGATTAGGGGCGGCATGATCTGGAGGGTGGAGGGCCGCAGATGGGCGTAGACAGAGATCACGCCGTGCTGGCCCATGGCCCGCACCATCAGGGGCCCGCACATGTCGTTGGCCATGTCCAGGCCGATCATCAGCCCCCGCTGGCGCACCTCGGAGATGATCCCGGGGTGCTTCTTCTGAAGGGCGGCCAGGCCCCCGGTGAAGCGCTGCCCCATCTTCTGCACATGAGTCAGGAAGCCTGGCTCGGTGATCTGGTCCAGCATCGCCAGGCAGGTCACGCAGCCCAGATCGGCGCCGCCGTAGGTGGAGATATGGATGAAGGGGTCAGCGTCGAAGAAGGCCTGAAGCTTGGGTCGGTAGCAGGTAGCCGAGATGGGGTAGATGGCCGCGCTCATCCCCTTGCCCAGGAACATGATGTCGGGCACCACTTCGTACTCATCGATAGCCCACAAGCGGCCGGTGCGGCCCAATCCCGCTTGCACCTCGTCGATGATCAGCAGGACGTCGGTCTCGTCGCACAGTTGGCGCACGCGCGGGAAGTAGTCCGGCGGCGGGATGAGCATCCCCGCTGTGGCCGGGATCGTTTCCACGATGACGGCGGCGGTGTCGTCATCGATGGCCTCCGCCAGGGCCTCGATGTTGCCGAAGGGCACTCGCCTGAAGCCGGGGGCCAGCGGGCCGAACTTGCCTGAGAAGCCATCGGTGGCGGCCAGAGCCAGGCCGGTATGGCCGTGATAGGCGCCCACAACGCAGGTGATGCCAGCCTTGCCGCTGTAACCGCGGGTCAGCTTGATGGCTACGTCTGCCGCCTCGCCGCCGCCCACGCCGAAGACGGTGTAGGTGATATCGCCGGGAGTCAGCTCGGCCAGGCGTTTGGCCAGAGCCGCTCGATACTGACTGATCAGGATGTGATCGCCGATGTCCAGGTGGTCAAGGGCCTGCTGCAGAGTGGCTATGATGCGGGGCGGTCGGTGGCCCAGGTTGAATACGCCGCCCGCCGAGCGACAGTCGATCCAGGAGCGCTCGCCATCCAGATCCCACACCCGCACGCCCTCGCGACGGCCGGGCACAACGTCGATGCCCATCTGCCGATAGGCCGCCACCTTCGATGGCGATACATAGCTGGCGAAGTCGTTGATTATCGATTCGCTAGTGGGATGAGTATCCGTCACTCATGTCCTCTTTTCGGCTGTCGCCCTGTCTTCACCTGAACCGTCCCGAGCATAAACCGAAGTCAGATAGCCTGTCAGCCCCTTTGCTGGAGGATAGCGCCCGCCGCTGCTCGACCGCTCAGCATGCAGCCGTGGATACCGTGGCCGAAGATGGTGTTGGCTCCCACCATCCACAGGCCGGGGATCTCTGTCTGAAGAGAAATGCGAGCGGTCATGAACTGGTCAGGAGTGTGCTCCAGGCCGTAGCTGGTGCCGCCGGTGGACAGGGTGAAGCGCTCCTGGGTCAAGGGCGTGGCCGACTCCTGCCAGATCACCCTGCGGATGAAGCCGGGCATCATCTCCTCCACCACCTTCAGCATTCGCTTCTCCATCTCTTGCTTGGCCGCCACGTAGGACGGCGTGTGGCGATACCCCGACTTGGTGGGGGCGCTGGCCGGCCCCTGAGAGATGCCCCAGGCCTGCGGCTGGGCAGGCGCCAGGCTCATGAGCTGAAGGTTGGTGTAGCCTTTGGGAGCGATGTTCTCGCTCAGCGGGTCCTTGAGGGAGGCGATGGAGATGAAGACGTGTGGCCTCTCCGGCAGGCGGCCCTCGTAGCAGGCGGCGAACTGCTCTTCCGCGTCGTAGGCGGGCACTAGGCTGATGTTCGTGCTTGGCAGTCCCAGCTCCGAGGGGTCTACCTCCATAGCCATGTAGATGATGAACAAGGGGAGGGCCATGCGATAGCCCTTCACCCGCTGGGCCAATGCCGAGCTGAGGCGCTCCTCTCCCACCATCTCCAGGAAGGTGCGCTTGGCGTCGGCGTTGGACAAGACGATAGGCGCCCGCAGTTGCTCGCCATTGGCCAGCTCCACGCCTACCGCCCTCTCGCCCTCCACGATGATCCGCTCGACCTTTGAGCGCAGACGCACCTCGCCGCCGCCTTCCTCTATGACCCGCACCAGGCCTTCCACCAGCGGCCGGCCGCCGCCTCGAATGAAGTAGGCCCCACGCATGTAGGAATCGGTGACGAAGGCGTGTATGCCCACCGAGGCCTTGTTGGGCGGAGCCGCATAGGTTCCGCACTGGGCGGCCAGCACATGGCGCAGGCGATGGCTTGCCTCCACCGCATCGAAGACCTCGCCCAGGGTGCACTGGCTCCACGGCTTGCTCAGCACCCCCTGGAGAGGCTGCCGCCCGCCGGGCGGAGGGTGGCCAGCCACCATCCGCAGGAAGTTGATGTAGCGATCGATGGCCTGAGATTCGTGGGGGAAGGCAGCCATGAGGCGCTCGCGGTAGCGGTCCCAGCCGACCGGCACGCGGAACGTGAGGTCGGGGAAATGGATGGTGTCGAAGCCGTCCTGGTCCATGGGGACGAACTCTACCTGGTCGGCGATGCCCAGTTGCTCCATGAGGCTGGGGAAGAAGCCTCCCGGCCCGCAGTCACCGATGTAATGGAGGCCCACGTCGAAGTCGAACATCTTCTTGCGGCGGAAGGTCGAGGCATTGCCGCCGGGGAGGAAGTGCTGCTCCAGAACCAGGGGACGCTGGCCACCTTTGGCCAGGACGGCAGCCGCCGTCAGCCCGCCGATTCCCGACCCGATGACGATGGTGTCGTATTGCTCAGCCACGGCTGTTTCCCCCTTTCGCCTGCTGGCGCCTCGGAGAGCGACCAGCGGAGGGAGATCATCATTTTGTCTGCGTGCGGTTGGGGAGATCCCCCAGAGCCATGCGAACGAGTTCGATGATGTGATAGTTGGCGAGGCCCCGCGCCTGGGCATCCTGGCTCATCGTGGTCCGGCACATGGGGCACAGATAGCATATCGCCTCCGCTCCTGCCTGCTGGGCATCGTCCAGGTTGCGGGCACGCAGCGCTGGCGCTCCCTCCGGCTGGAGGGCTGTCAGCGCCCCCGAGCAACAGAGCGCATTCTCTCGGTCGTACTGTCGCTTGACCCGCTCCACGCCGATCCGCTCCAGGATGGCATCCACCGCCTCCTCTTTAGCCGGAGAGAGCCGCGAGGCGCAGGGCCGCTGATAGGCCACCCGCAGGCCGAGAGGCCTGATGTCTCCGCTGTGGGCGTCAAGGTAGTCGCGGAGGTATTCGACAATGTGGACGGGGTGGAAAGGCACCTCAATGCCCAGTTGGGGCGCTCTATCGACCAGCATGCCATAGCAGTCGTCGTGGGTGAGGATGACCTCCTGGGCACCGGTGACGGCCAGATTATCCACGAACCCCTGGGCATGGCGGGCGGTGACGGAGGGCGCTCCCAGGTGATCGAATAGGATGTAGCAGAAGAAGTGCCGTCCTTTCACCGTCGGAAGCCCCTCGAACAGCCGCCCTTCGAACAGGTCAGGGTCGCTGCGGCTGAAGACGCAGGCCGACAGGACCCGCTCTTTGGCCTCCGGCACCTTGACCTCCGTTGTGGCGACGAACGTGGCCTCCTGGCTGGCGATCATCGGCGGCGGGATCTTTAGAGAGCCGAACTGCTCCTGGCGCTCCATGATCAGGTCGAACGGCCGGGCACCTGTCGGACAGTACTCGTTGCAGGCGAAGCAGGTGATGCACGCCGACAGGATAGGCGCCCCTCTTCCGGCGATAAGCTCCTCGATCTCGAAGGCGGCGCGTTCCTTGTCGTAGTCCACATAAAGGCAACGCACGAAGCAGTCGCCGCAGCGGTCGCAACGCGATTCGTCAAACATCTCCAGGCCTCCTTTGGAAGCATTCTATCCATAACAGCGATGAGGCGATTCCTATAGTATCCTGCCGGTGGGAATTGCGTCCAGCGCGAGAGGCGATTCGCCGGCGGGCCCGGATGCGTCGGCCCTCTGCCGAGGGAATGCATCACGAACGCTGCCCGCTAGTTATATAATGGCCGTACCCCGTGGAAGGAGGTTGCCTCGATGGTGCAGATGAGCGGCAAGCAGGCCCTGATGGAGCAGTTGGTGGCCGAGGGCGTACGGTACGTTTTCGGCAACCCCGGCACCACCGAGCAGCCCTTCATGGACATCCTTCAGGACTACCCGCAGATTCAGTACATTCTCGCCCTCCAGGAAGCGACTGCCCTCGGTATGGCCGATGCCTACGCCTGGGCCTCCGGTCGGCCTGCCTTCGTCCAGCTGCACATCGCCCCCGGATTGGGCAACGCCATGGGCATGCTCTACAGCGCCTACGTTGCCGGCACGCCGCTGGTGATCTATGCCGGTCAGCACGAACCCAGGGGCGTGATCCAGGAGCTGATCCTGGCCGCCGACTTGGTGAGCATGGCGCGGCCGCTCACGAAGTGGAGCGTGGAGGTGCAGGACGCCGCCGATATCCCCACCGTGCTCCGGCGCGCCTTCAAGACGGCGGCCGAGCCGCCCCGCGGGCCGGTGTTCATCTCCATCCCTCTGAACGTGATGGATCAGACCGCCGAGATGGCCATCGCCCCCGCAACCTACTCGCGCGGGCGCGTGCGGCCCGACCCGCAGGCAGCGGCAGAGGCGGCAGACCTTCTGGCCGCCGCTCGATCGCCGGCGATCGTCTGCGGCGACGGCGTGGCCCTATCCGGCGCCCTGGAGGAGGCCGTTCAGCTAGCCGAGCTTATCGGCGCTCAGGTGTACAGCACCTTCTCCGCCGAGCTGGTCTTCCCCACCGATCACCCTCTCCATCAGGGACTGGTGAACATCATCCGCGAGGCCGGCCTGCGCAGGCAGTTGGCAGCGGCCGATGTGCTGCTCACCGTAGGGGCACCGGCCTTCCGCGTTCTCTACCCCATGCCCGAGCCGCCTTTCCCCGCTCAGACCAAGGTCATCCAGATAGACGCCAGCCCTTGGGAGCTGGCCAAGAACTGGCCGGCAACCCTGGCCATCGTTGCCGACCCGAGGATGGGCCTGCGCGATCTGCTTGAGATGCTGCCCTCGAAGCTCTCTGAGACGGCCCGTCGAGCGGCCGCCGCTCGCCTTCAGGCCGCCCGCGAGCAAAAGGAGCAGGCCCGGCAGTCCTTGGAGGAGGTCGCTCGCTCCGTTTGGAACGCCATGCCCATAGCCGTGCCTCGGCTCATGAAGGAGTTGGTCGACTGCCTGGAGCCGGGGACCGTGGTCTACGATGAGGCGATCACCGCCGGTGGCCACCTTTCGCGCTATCTGAAGTTCAACCAGCCCGGCACCTACTTCGGCTTTCCCGGCGGGAGTCTGGGCGCTGGCCTACCCGGTGCCCTGGGCGTCAAGCTGGCTCGGCCTGATAGCCCCGTGCTGGCCGTGGTCGGCGACGGAGCCGCTCTCTACACCATCCAGGCCCTGTGGACCGCCGCTCACTATCGAATCCCCGTGACCTATGTCATCTGCAACAACCAGAGCTATCGCATCCTCAAGTTCAACATGCTCCAGTACCTGGGCGAAGCCATGGCCGGCCGCGAGTTCATCGGCATGGACCTGGTGGATCCCCTGCTCGATTTCGCCCAGATCGCCCAGGCCTTCGGCGTCCGTGGCCAGCGAGTGGAGAGGCCGCAGGAGCTCGGCGACGCACTGCGTTCGGCCTTGTGTTCGGGCGAGCCCTCTCTGGTAGACGTGGTCGTCGAAGGCGGCGTAAGGCGAGAACCGCGAAGCCCATAGGCCGCGAGCGGGTGAAAGTGCGCTCATCTACCCTCTGACCCTCCTAAACCTCACGAGGCGGCCTGCGGTTGCCTGTAGGTACCGTATCGGCTAGACTACCTCTGGCGGTTAGATTCTGCATCTCATTGTCTGACTTTGGCTATTACTGTGCCAGGGAGGGGGACATATGGACACACAAGTTATGGAAAGGGCAAAGAAGCACTTCGCAGAGCTGATCGAACAGCAGCTAAAGCGGATAGAGCGGATGAAGAAAGGTGAGGGATGGGTTGACTACGAGAAGGTCAAACCCATCATCATCGGCGTATGCTGGGGAGACGGCATCGGCCCTTACATCTGCCAGCAGACGCAGAGAGTTCTCGAGTTCCTGCTCAAGCCGGAGATGGAGAACGGGAAGGTAGTCTTTAAGAGCATTGAGGGATTGACCATCGAGAGCGCCCACCACAACGCCGCGCAAGGGAGACCCCTGGCCCAACATCGAGAGCGCCAACGTGGCCATGCGGAAGGAGCTGGACCTGTTTGCCAACGTCAGGCCGGTAAAGGTTCCAGAGCAGGGCATCGACTGGATGTTCTTCCGCGAAAACACCGAGGGGGCCTACGCTCTGGGAAGCAACGGCATCAACGTCACGGACGACCTGGCCATCGACTTCACGGTGACCACTGCCCAGGGTGCCGAGCGGATCATCCGTCTGGCCTTCGACTACGCCAAGAGAACCGGCATCAATAAGGTGACCGTTGTCACCAAAGCCAACGTCGTCAAGACCACGGACGGCAGGTTCCTCGATGTCGCCCGCGAAGTCGCCAAGGACTACCCCGAGGTTGAGTGGGACGACTGGTACATCGACATCATGACTGCCAAGCTGGTCGACCCCAAGCGGCGAACGCAGTTCCGGGTCATGGCGCTGCCCAACCTCTACGGCGACATCCTGACCGACGAGGCGGCGGAGTTCCAGGGTGGCGTGGGAACTGCCGGCAGCGCCAACATCGGCAAGCGCTATGCCATGTTCGAGGCCATCCACGGCAGTGCGCCCCGCATGGTCAAAGAGGGCCGCGCTGACTATGCCGACCCCTGCAGCCTCATCCGGGCGGCGTCAATGATGCTGAACCACATCGGCTTCG
>LJUA01000080.1 GCA_001303545.1 Dehalococcoidia bacterium SM23_28_2 | reverse complement strand
CCCTTCGGCCGCGGCCGGGTGATCCTGAACGGCGCTGACACTGCCCTAAGCGTCAACGTCTACACGACAACCGGCATACTGGTGCCGGGACTGATTAGGAAGGGTGCCGAGGTCAAAGTCGTCTTTCGGGACGATCGCATCGGCGAATCATCAGATATCTTCTGCATCCCCACTAGTGAACTCACGCCGGAGCAGGTGGAGAAAAAAGGCCTCCAGGAATCTGACATCAACTGGGAAGCAGCAGTGATTCCCCAGCTGCCGAAAGCCTCGAAGGAGCAAGTGGCCATCTACGAGGATTCTGTCAGGGAGATAGCTTCTGTGATCGAGGAGATGAACCGGACTGAGCGCGCCAAGCAAGACATCGCCGACTGGAGGCGGGACATCCAGGTCAAGACCATAGGAGGGGAGTTCGGCATCCTTATCAACGACGGAGACATAAGGCTACGGCAGGGGACGCTCACCTCCCCCGACTTCGTGATGGTCTGTGAAGACCTGAGAGTACTTCTAGACGGCTTAGCGTATAGGGGCTCCCTCACCGACGCCGTGATCATGAAAAAGCTGTGGATTAGCAAGAACCAAGAGTTTGTCACCATCTTCAAGCTGGACAGAATGGCGCGCTCTCTTGTCAGGACTGGCAAGAGATGAAGCGGTGGCCGCCGCCTTCTTGCCTCGACGGCAACGCAAGGGCTCCATCCTGGATATCCGATACTTCAAGCCAGTCGCCTCCTGAGCGCGCCAAGCCAACCAGCCCAGGGTGAAATAATGTCGCTGCGGAGGCGCCTGATCGCCTCCAAGGTCGGGCAACATAGGCGGTTGCCTACACCCTGTCAACGGCCGCGCTGTCTTGCGTCAAGGCCTCCTTGCGCCCAAGATCTATCCGAGCTCAGAAGCGCAGGTGCTCTGTAATGAACGAACGACGGTTGCCGATCATCGTCGGAACGGGGCAGTACACCAATCGCTCCGATGACCTGGCCGATGCTTTGGAGCCACTGGACATGATAGTCAGGGTGGCTGAGCAGGCCGAGGAGGATGCTCAGTGCCGAGGACTGCTGGAGCGGCTTGACTCAATTGGCGTGTCGAACATCCTTTGCTGGTCCTATGCGGATGCTCCTGGCCTGCTGGCCGAGGCTGTCGGTGCCCAGCCGACCGACAAGGTCTACACCACGGTTGGTGCCACGGCGCCCCAATGGCTGATCAACCGTGCAGCCGAGCGCATCGCTCACGGCGAGTCTCGTCTGGCCCTGATAGCGGGGGCTGAAGCGATGCGATCGATGGCCGAGTTGGGGGCTAGCGGGCGGCAGCAGCGTTGGCGGCGGTGGGCAGCTCCCAAGGCGATGGCCGGAGATGCCCGAGCCGGGCTCAACGACATCGAAATGCGCCACGATATCAACATGCCGGTGCGCGTCTATCCGCTGTTCGAGAACGCGATTCGGGCACACAAGGGGTGCTCCATTGGCGAGCACCAGGAGCGGCTCGCTCTGTTGTGCGCCCGCCTGGCCCAGGTGGCCAAGGACAATCCGTTTGCTTGCTTCCGCGATGGCAAGACAGCGGACGAGATCAGGACGGTTGGCCCCGACAACCGCATGATATGCTTGCCTTATCCCAAGTACATGAACGCCATCATAAGGGTGGATCAGGCAGCGGCAGTGATCATGACCAACGTGGGCACAGCCCAGAAGCTGGGCATCCCCAAGGAGAAGTGGGTGTACATCTGGGGATGTGCCGACGGCGTCGACCTCTGGTATTTCAGCGAGCGGCTCAACTACCACAGCTCGCCGGCGCTGGCCTTGGTCGGGCGAAGGGCTCTGGAGATGGCCGACCTGAGCATCGACCAGATCGACTGGTTCGACCTTTACAGTTGCTTTCCGAGCGCGGTTCAGATCGCCTGCGACATGCTGGGCATCGACGAGGACGATCGCCGCCCCATTACCCTGGCGGGCGGCCTCCCCTACTTCGGCGGACCCGGCAACAACTACAGCCTGCATGCCGTATGCTCCGCGGTAAAGCGGCTGTGCAGGGAGCGTCAGCGCAAGGCCCTGGTGTCCGCTATGGGCTGGTACGTCACCAAGCATGCGGTGGGCATCTACAGCGGGATGCCGCCGGAGCGCGAGTGGAAGAGAGTCGACTCGCCGGAGGACCAGGCGGAACTGGACGCGATGCCTCACCCCAATCTGGTGGAGGCGGCGCAGGGATCAGGGACTGTAGAGACGTACACGGTCGTCTTCGATCGCGCTGGCGAGCCGGAATTTGGCATAGTGATCGGCCGTCTGGAAGACGAAAGCAGGTTCATCGCCAATACGGAGCCGGATCCGGGGCTTCTCCGCTGGATGACCCAGGAGGAGATGGTGGGCCGGAGGGCGAAGGTGAGGCACGATACCGAGACAGGCCGCAACATCGTAGCCATAGAGTGAGAGTCTGGCCTTTAGGGTCAGCCAAAGGGGGAGGCCATGAGCTTTGAGACTATCCTCTGCGAGAAGAAGGGCCGAGTTGTGACCATTACCCTCAACCGGCCGGAGGTGCTCAATGCTTTCACGTCCACTATGGGCAACGAGTTGCTCCAGGCCTTCCATCAGGCCGAGGACGATGAGGGTGTCGGCTGCGTTGTCCTGACCGGCGCCGGGCGCGGCTTCTGCTCGGGCGCCGACGTGCGCGGGTTCCAGGCCGACATCGAAAGCGGTAAGCCGAGCGTCGGTGTATCTGCCTCGGAGAGCCTCTGTCAGCTCATGTTCAACCTCAAGAAGCCGATCATAGCCGCCATCAACGGTCCGGCGGTGGGACTGGGCTTCACTGTGACCCTCCCCTGCGATATCCGCATCGCCTCCGACAAGGCTCGCCTGGGGGCGATATTCGCGCGGGTAGGGCTGGTCCCCGAATTCGGGAGCACCTTTCTCCTACCTCACATAGTGGGCTTGGCCAAGGCCAAAGAGCTGACACTTCTCGCCAAGATCATCGACGCCCAAGAGGCTCTGGACATAGGGCTGGTGAGTAGGGTGGTGCCCCACGAGGAACTGATGCCGGAGGCGATGTCTCTGGCGACGAGCCTGGCCGATGGGCCGACCTTCACCCTGGGGCTGGTGAAGGAGTCCTTGCACCAGGGGCTGCTCTCCGACCTGGCTGGCGCCGAGGCCTCGGAGGCGCAAATCCTCGATGTCTGCCGGCGCTCGCCGGAACACGCCGAGGGGGTCAGGTCCTTCCTGGAGAAGCGGCAGCCGCGGTTCCACTAAGGGCTGTCCGCGCGCCCCTGCTTTTTCGCCTTAGCGCTCGTAGCGTTTGCTGCCCTCGTGCTTCTATACATGTAGAGGAGCAAAGTGCTCGAAGTCAGTTTTTCCTGGGCAAATTGAAAGTTCTGCTGCCCATGCTATACTAGCTATGTCAGGGAAGGAGGAGTTCTGGGCGTTGCGCGGCCGGGATCTTGTGTCTATTGCTGATCTGTCTCCGCAGGAGATCCGGCGGGTGGTCGATACTGCCCTGGCGATGAAGAACGGCCGCTCCTCACCTCTACTGGCTGGTCGGACCCTGGCCCTTCTGTTCGAGAAGCCATCGCTGCGCACGCGGGTGAGCTTCGACGTGGCGATGCGGCAGCTAGGCGGCCATGCTCTCTACCTGTCGCCGGCGGAGGTGGGCCTGGGCCAGCGAGAACCTGTGGCGGACGTGGCGCGCGTTCTCAGTCGCTATGTGGACGCCGTTGCTGCCCGCACCTTCAAGCACGAGACGGTGGAGGAACTGGCGCGCTGGGCCGATGTGCCGGTGATCAATGCCCTCTCCGACGGTGAACATCCCTGTCAGGCTCTGGCTGACCTTTTGACCATCTACGAGGAGAAAGGCCGCTGGCAGGGCCTCATCCTCTCCTTCGTGGGCGATGGCAACAACGTTGCCCGCTCGCTGATGTTCGCGTCGGCCTTGGTGGGAATGAACTTTCGCCTCGCCTCGCCTGAGGGCTATGGCGTATCTGGCGCGGTGGTGGACAAGGCGGAGCGTTTCGCCGCTGGCTCGGGGGCGGCGATTGTCTGTGGCCAGTCGCCTGAGGAGGCGGTCCGCGGTGCCGATGTCGTGTACACTGATGTTTGGACGAGCATGGGGCAGGAGAAGGAGGTGGCGGAGCGGGGGCGTGCCTTCGACGGCTATCAGGTGAACGCCGAGCTGCTGGCGCTGGCCTCGCCGGACGCCATTGTGATGCATGATCTGCCCGCCCATCGCGGCGAGGAGATAGCGGACGAGGTAATCGAGGGGCCGCAGTCGGTGGTGTTTGACCAGGCGGAGAACAGGCTGCATGCCCAGAAAGCCGTTCTGGCCCTTATCCTGGGCGGAGAGGGGGATTAGGGGACATGGGCGGATTGGTCAACAGGATCGAGGATGCTCTCCGTGAGTTCGGCCCTGCCAGCATTGTCGATATCCTGATCATCGCTGCCATTATCTATTTCGTCCTCTTGCTCATGCGGGGAACGACCGCCGTCTACTTGGCAAGGGGCATTGTCATCCTCCTGGCCGTGGCCTTCTTTCTGGTGAGGCTTTTCGAGCTTACGGTTCTCGACTGGTTGGTACGTAACTCCTTCCCGGCCCTGTTGATCGCCATCCCTATCATCTTCCAGCCGGAGATCCGTCGCTTTCTGGCGCGAGTGGGGCGCACCGGCCGCCTGGGACGAGCTTTCTTTCCCGCCTACGACAGGGTTCTGGAGGCGGTGGTCGAGTCTGCGGAGAACCTATCGGAGCGTCGCCACGGCGCCCTGATCGTGCTGGAGCAGGAGACGGGGTTGGAGGACTACGCCGATACAGGCGTGCGGCTGGATGCCAGTCCCTCTGTGGAACTCCTGGAAGGCATCTTCTATCCCAACTCTCCCCTCCATGACGGAGCGCTGATCATCCGCGGCGATCGAGTGGTGGCCGCCGGCTGTACTCTGCCCCTCTCGGATAGAGTGGGCCACGGCCACATGGGCACCCGTCATCGGGCGGCCTTGGGCATCAGCGAGCGAACGGATGCGGTAGCTGTCGTGGTCTCGGAGGAAAGGGGCGACATCTCGGTAGCGGCCAACGGGCGGATGATCTCCCAGCTGGAAAAGCCACGCCTGCGTGCTATCCTCCGAAGCCTGTTCAGCGCCGCCTGGGAGCGAGAGCGCGCTGCCTCTCGTGGCCTGGCGCGCTTCTGGCGATGAGCGGCAGAGCGATCTTTGGTCTTATATTCTGACGGCACTGTGAGGTAGCTGCCTTGGCGCGCCTACTGCGAGAGTTCCTCAGGTTAAGTCAAACGGTCTTTGCGACGACCGTCGGCTCATTACGGCACAACCTCGGTCTTGCTGTCCTGTCGGTGGGATTGGCCTTCGGCGTCTGGCTGATCATCACCGATACCGAGCATCCTACGCGCACGGGGGTGTTCCCGGTGGATATCGCTTTGGAGCCCGTCAACATGCCCGAGGGCCTTACCCTTGGCGCTACCCTTGGCGACGTGGCCCTGCGCATCGAGGCGGACGAAAAGCTGTGGGATGAGCTCACAGCCAGCGACTTCAGAGCGACTGTGAACCTGCTGGGGGCACAGATAGGCACCCAGGACGTGGAGGTAAGGGCTGAAGTACTGCTTGAGCGCAGCGACGTGCGCATCATCGAGATCATACCCACGTTGCACGCCGCCGGCGCGCCGTCAGGCACTGTGCGCGTCGAGCTGAAACCGCTGGTCAGTCAGGTCGTGCCTGTGTCGCTGGACGTGGTGGGGATGCCTCCCATGGGGTATGAGCCCTCCGAACCAAGCGTGGATCCTGACCAGGTAGTGGTGTCCGGCCCCGAGGAGCTGGTGGGCCGCGTGTCATTGGCTGTGGCCGAGGTTGACCTGTCGGGGGCGACCACTGACGTCCGGCAGACGTATTCCCTGGTGCCCCGTGACGAAAGCGGCTTCATCGTGGAGGGGGTTACTCTCGATCCTAGCAGTGTCGACGTGGAAATAACGGTGGAGCAGAAGCGGTTCAGCCGCGTGGTGGTGGTCAGTCCTTCACTGGAGGGCAGCCCGGCCGCCGGCTACAACGTGACGGCGGTGGAGGTGGATCCGGCCAGCGTAACCCTTCTGGGGCCGCTGGAGCTTCTCACTGTTGTTAGCTTCGTCGTGACTGAAGACATCGATATTACGGGTGCCACCAGCGACATGACTCGTATCGTTTACCTGACGGGCTTGCCCCCTGGCGTTACCGTGAGCGGAGCGGGCACCGTTACCGTGCGTGTACGCATCGCTCCCGGCCAGGGGGAGGCTACCTTCGGGGTGGCGCCCCAGTGGGAGGGCCTGGCCACCGATCTGAGGGTGGTGAGTATCACCTCTCTGGTGCAGGTGACGCTCCAGGGTGAACTGCCGACGCTGCGAAACGTGTCGCCCGATCAGGTGACGGTCAGCGTTGACCTGACGGGCCTGGGTGCGGGCACTCACCGGTTGGAGCCGCAGGTGAACGCACCCACCGGACTACAGGTGGCCGACATATCGCCCACTTCGGTGGAGGCGGTGGTGGAGTCAGCGCCATGAGGGAGTCTAGCCCTCTCACCGAGGAGCCTGTCCAGGGTAAGAGGCCAGCGGCAACCGAGAAACCTCTTGTAGCCATCGTTGGCCGTCCTAATGTCGGCAAGTCGGCCCTATTCAACAGGCTGATCGGCTCGCGCAAGGCTTTGGTGGAGGATATCCCCGGCACCACCCGCGACCGCCTCTACGCCGATGTCGAGTGGGGGGAGCAAGGGTTCACCCTGGTCGATACCGGTGGCTTGGATCCCAGCGGCGATGAGGGCTACACCCCCCTGGTCAAACGGCAGGTGGAGGTGGCCTTGGC
>LJUA01000079.1 GCA_001303545.1 Dehalococcoidia bacterium SM23_28_2 | reverse complement strand
ACCATCGCCCAGGTGCACGGCTGGTGCGTGGCTGGCGGCACGGACATGGTGCTGTGCAGCGACATCATCATCGCCGCCGAGGACGCCCAGATCGGCTATGCGCCCGCTCGCATCTGGGGCTCGCCGCTGACCGCCATGTGGGTGTACCGCCTGGGGCCGGAGTGGGCCAAGCGCCATCTGCTCACCGGCGACGCCATGGACGGCAAGACGGCGGAGCGCATCGGCCTGATCTACAAGGCGGTGCCCGCCGACCGCCTGGAGCGGGAGGTGGAAGGCCTGGCTCAGCGGATGGCCAACATCCCCGTGTCGCAGCTGGCGTCGATGAAGCTGCTGGTGAACCAGGCCTACGAGAACATGGGCCTGCGGTCGACGCAGACGCTGGGCTGCATCTTCGATGGCTGGATGCGCCACACGCCCGACGGCCTGGCCTGGCGGCGGCTGATCGACGAGAAGGGGATCAGGGCAGCCATCGAGGCCAGAGACGGCCCCTTCGGGGACTACAGCGCGCGGAAGCGGTAGGCGTAAGTAATCCCTAGCCTGCGCGGCCCCGCCTCCGGGCGCGCGCCGGCGCTTTCTCCTTCGCCAGCGCCAGCACGAGGTTCACCAGCGTCCGCGTGGGGATGCCCGTCGCGCCCTTGACCCAGGCGCCCTTGTCCTTGTCCACGTTGTCGGTGCTGGCCATGTCCAGGTGCACCCAGGGGGTGTCCGCCACGAAGTCGGCCAGGAAGAGGGCGGCGGTGATCGCCCCGCCCTCGCCGCGCCGGCCCACGTTCTTGATGTCGGCGACGTCGCTCTTGATGTGCTCCTTGTACTCGTCGTACAGCGGGAACTGCCAGAACTTCTCGCCCGCCGCCTCGCCGGCGGCGATCACCTTCTGGCACAGCTCCTGGCTGTTGGCCATGCAGCCGGTGGCCGCCTTGCCGATGGCGACGACCATCGCGCCGGTGAGGGTGGCCACGTCCACGATAGGCGACAGGCCCTGGCTCTTCGCGTAGTCGATGGCGTCGGCCAGGATCAGGCGGCCCTCGGCGTCGGTGTTCACTACCTCGATGGTCTTGCCGCTCATCGACCGCAGGACATCGCCGGGCTTGGTGGCCGAGCCGGAGGGCATGTTCTCGGTGGCAGGCACCACGGCGGTGACGTTGATCCGCGGCTTGAGCCTGCCGATCGCCCACATGGCGGCGATGACCGCGGCCCCGCCGGACATGTCGCCCTTCATCGCCTGCATGCCGGCCGAGGGCTTGATGGAGATGCCGCCGGAGTCGAAGGTTATGCCCTTGCCCAGCAGGCCGAGGGTCGCCTTGCGCCGTTGGTCGCCGTGGTAGCGGAGGACGATCAGCTTAGGCGGCTGAGTGCTGCCCTGGGCCACGCCCAGCAGGGCGCCCATACCCAGCTCCTGCATCTGCTCGCGCTCTAGGATCGCGCACTCCAGGCCGACCTCCTGGGCGACGGCCTGGGCCTGCTCGGCCATGATGGCCGGGGTCAGGTAATTGGCGGGCTCGTTGGCCATGTCGCGGGCGCGGTTGGCCGCCTCGGCCAGGATGCGGCCGGCGGCCACGCCGCGGCGGAGGGCGGCAAGCTTCGCGCGCTCGAACTCTACCAGGGTCAGCTCATCGATCTCCCGCTCGTTTTCATTCTTCTTCTTGTGCCTGGTGAAGCGATAGAGGCCCATCACCGCCCCCTCGGCGATGGCCTGGGCGCACCGCTGGGGTTCGAGGCCGCCGACGCCGGCGCCGTGCACGACGGTGGCCACCGACCGGGCACCGACACGCCGCAGGTAGCGGAGGGCGGTGGCGGTGATGTCGCGCACCCTGTCCAGCCTGAAATCGGCTTGCTTGCCCAGGCCGGCCACCAGCACGCGCGGCGAGGGCAGACGGCCGAGGGTGTGGATGAGGGTCAGTTCGTTGAGCTTGCCCTTGATCTCGCCGTCGGCGATGAGCTGGCTGATGGCGCCGCCGAGGGCCTTGTCGACAGCGCCGGTGGCGCCGCCGGGCCTTTTCACCCCCTCGAACAGGTTGACGACGATAGCCCTGGCCGGATGCTGGCTGATATCCCCCGCTTGGACTTTGATCTCCATGATAGGCGCTCCTTGGGCAGGCCCAAGAAAGACGTCGGGCCGCAGGGGAATCATAGCGAAAACATATCAGGGCGGCAACGTGGAGATGACGAGGGCATTGCCAAATGCTTGTGGCCATGCTTAAATGAAATTAGGTCAAGAAGGGGGCCCGAATCGTGTCGGCTCGTGTGGTTCCAGCGGTTACCCGCACCTTCCGCTTGGCCCACAAGGTGGGCGTCGTCGAGCTTGTCCTGGTGGGGCTGGCCTTCGTCCTCTACTACCTGGTGCGGGGCTTCGTGGCAGAGCGGGCCTTCGAGGCCACCTCGCGGGCCATCCATATCGTTGAGCTGGAGAAGCGCCTGGGTATCTGGTTCTGGGAGACGAAGCTGCAGGCCTGGGTGATGTCCAGCGATGTTCTGGTGCACCTGTTCAACAACATCTATGTCTACGCTCACTTCCCGCTCATCGTCATCATCGGGCTCTGGCTGTTCTTCTTCCACCGCGAGCGGTACGTCCTCCTGCGCAATGCGTTTCTTATTTCGGGGGGCATCGGTCTGATCATCTTCAACCTGTTGCCGACGGCGCCGCCCCGTCTCCTCCCCTGGCCGCTGAGCGACCAGGTGGTGGACACGATGTTCGCCTTCTCTAGGGTGAACTACGATATGCAGCCGGAGGCGTTCGTGAACCACTACGCCGCCATGCCCAGCCTGCACTTCGGCTGGAACCTGCTGCTGGGCATTGGCGTTATCTTGACTGTCCGGCATTTCGTGGGCATAGCCTTCGGCGTGACAATGCCCGCCGCCATGTTCCTGGCGGTGGTGGTTACCGGCAATCATTTCATGTTGGATGTGCTGGCCGGCACAGTGGTGGCCCTGACAGGTCTGGGCATTGCGATTCTTCTCCAGCGCTACGGCCACCGATTATGGCGGCTGATCCTCCCCGATCGTATCTTTCAAGGCCTGGCTCGGGCGCCCTGAGCCTAGCCAGCCAGGCTGCTACAGCTTCGCTGTGGAGGGAAAGAAGACTACGCTGGGGGCGCTTGCTGCCCTGCTGCGACAGGCGAAACGCCGCATCGGCCGGCGCGACCTTCTGGAGGCCGCGCTGGTTGGTTTTGCTTTCCTCCTCTACTTCCTGGTGCGGGGCAGTGTCATCGACCGGCCCCATGATGCCTTCCAGAACGCCCTGGATGTTATTGATGCCCAGAGGTGGCTGGGCATTTTCTGGGAACCGGACATGCAGGAGTGGATCATCGACGACAGGTTCCTGACTCAGGCGGCCAACTACGTCTACTTCTGGCTGCACTTCCCCTTGATTGTCGCCTTCGGCTTTGTTTTGTACATCTTCGACCGCCGCAAGTATACGTTCCTGCGCGATGCCTTCCTGGCTTCGGGAGCGATCTCCCTTATCATTTATGGCCTCTACCCCGTGGCGCCTCCTCGCCTCCTGCCCGAGCTGGCAGAGCGGTTCAACTTCGTCCTCGACGCCGATCTTCAGGCCTTCGTGGACACGATGAATGTCCATCTGGGGTACGGCTACCAGGCCCAGTCCATGCGGCCGTTCGTGAACCCCTATGCGGCGATGCCCAGCCTCCACTTCGGCTGGGACTTCCTCCTGGGCATCGGGATCATCTGGGCATTTCGCCGCTATCCGTTCATCTGGCCGCTGGGCATTGCTCTGCCGGTGATGCAGATCTTGGCAATCGCCGTCACTGCCAACCATTACTTCCTGGATGCCGTTGCTGGCATGGGGGTTGCTCTCCTCGGCCTGGCCATCGCAGTGGCTCTGCACCGCTGGGCCTATGCCCCCTTGGGACGGCTGGCGAAGCGAGTGCCCTGGCTTGTGCCCTCCGAGGAGGAAGAGGAAGCAAGGCCCTCGCCGGTTTAGGAAGGCTTTGGGGGGCTGATCCCCACGAAGCGCGTTCTTAGTTCCAGTGACGATAGGCAGGCAAGGGCCTGAGCGATGCGTAGACCTCCACTGAGATCTCGCTGGCGTGGGGGAGCCAGCGCTCCCAGTCCTGGCGGGCCTGGGAGGCCTCTTTGCTGGCGAGGGCCTTCTGGATCACCGCCTCGTCGGAGAACAGGAAAACGGTCATCCAGTTGGGTCCGGGCCGGGAGGAGTGAACGCGGAAGGCAGCGCTGATGCCTGGGATCTTGAACATGTTGCGCAGGTGCACCCGCAGATACCACTGCTCGAAATCTGGCAGGATATCGGGGTCGATGTGGGCCTGCACCACCAGAACGGGCTTGTCATTCACCGGCAGGCCTCACGGTTCCTTCATCTGGCGGACTATGGCCGCGATGGCCGGCTCGATGTCGGCGGAGGTGTCCACGCTGATGTGGGGACGGCCGATGGGCTCAGCATCGAGCCGCATGCGCTCATAGACCTCGGGGCCAGCGTCGGAGAGGTCCTGGGCATGGGGGCCGTCCACTCGGGCCTGCAGGCGTTCGTGGACGATGGGTGGAGGCGCTTGGAGGTGCACCAGGATGAGCTTGGCCTTGTGGTCGTCGGCGATGTGGTAGAGACGTTGGCGGTGCTCCTCGCGCAGGTTCGTGGCGTCGAGGATGGCAGCGATCCCCCACGCCAGAAGGCGGTTGAGCACCAGGTGGCAGGCGGAGAAGAGGCGGCGGCTCTCCTCGGCGGAGTAGGTGGGCTGACCGAAGAGCGCCTTGCGTAGAGCGTCGCTCTCCAGGCAGGCCATCGGATGGCGGGAGACGAGGCGGCTGCAGAAGTGCGATTTGCCGCTGCCTGGAAGGCCGCTGAGCACTACCAGAGCAGGGTTGCCTCGGGCTGACGGCAGCGGCTGGATGTGCTCCTCGATCCTGCTGGCGTCCTCCAGAAGCTGTTGCCGTTGTTCTTCCACGGGTCTATGGATCATTGTAGAAGGATAGGCCAATTAGGCCGGGGCCGGTATGGATGCTCATCACCTGACTGAACTCACTGACGAAGAGTTCCGCCGGTCGGAACTCTTCGCGCACTCTGTTGGCCAGCGCCTCGGCCGCATCCACCGCTCGTGTGTGGAAGACGGCAACGTGAAGGGGTTTCCGCCGGTTCAGGCGCTGACTGGCCAGCTGCAGCAGGCGGTCCATCGCTTTGGGATTGGTGCGCACTGCGCCCAATCGAATGATATTGCCGTCATGGAGCTGGAAGATGTGCTTCATCTTGAGGAGGGCGGAAAGCCAGGCGGCTACCTGGGGTACCCGACCCCCCTTGGCCACATACTCCAGCGTACCCAGGAAGCCCAGCATGTACATTCGGGGGATGAGAGCCTCAGCCTTGTTGGCCGCCTCCTCCAGGGAGACGCCGCTGGCTGCTGCCCTGGCCGCCGTCAGCACCACGAAACCAAGCGCCGCGGCGGCGCAGCGGGAATCGATGACCTTTATGCGCATGTCTGCCAGCTCGTGTCTGGCCAAGCGAGCGCCATCGCAGGCGGCGTTGTAGGTAGCGGTGAGCTGGCTGCTGGTGACAATACAGAGGACCTCTCTGGAGCCTTGCTGGTAGACCTCTCGAAACGCATCGAAGAAGGCTCCTGGTGATGGTGCAGCAGTGGTGGGCAGCCGCCGCGCCGATTTCAGCAAAGCGTAGAACTCGAGCCAGTTCAGGGAGCCGTTGTCCACATAGGTGGTTTCCTCAAGCAGGAAGGACATGGGCACAATGGTGATCTGATACTCTTCCTGCAGCTCCTGGGGGATAGTGCATACGCTATCCGTTACTAAGGCGAGTCTAGCCATGACAGATAATGGAATGATTGCGGGCGCCAGCCATTCTTGCACAAGTATAGCGCACATCGTCTTGCACGGGCTACAGGGCTGTGCTATACTCAGCGCGAAGGAAGAGAAGGAAGGGATATCCTCAATCGCCGAATCGGAGGGCGATGCTCAATAAGGAAAGACGACAGGAAATCATTACCGCCCACCGTCTTCACGCGGGCGACTCGGGTTCCTCGGACGTGCAGATAGCTCTCCTCACCGAGCGCATAAAGCAGCTCACTGAGCACCTGAAGGTACATCGCAAGGACCATCATTCCAGACGCGGTCTCCTGAAGCTGGTGGGACAGCGGCGACGGCTCTTGCGGTACTTGAGCAGAACCGACGTTGGACGCTACCGCAAACTCATCGCCAGCCTGGGCCTTCGCAGGTAGTCAAAAAGAGTAACTGACAGGAGAGGGTTCCCCCGCAACGCCCTTTTGAAGCGGCGACTGTACTTAGAGCTGCTACCGGAGGGACCGTGAAGGGTTCCTGAACACTCGAGAGGACGGATATTGTCATGCCACAGTTATATGAACGGGAGATAGGTGATCGCTCTTTGGTCATTGAGGTGGGGAGGTTGGCTGGGCAGGCCCACGGGGCGGTCACCGTACGCTACGGCGATACGGTGGTGCTGGTCACCGCCTGCACCAGCGGGGAGCCGCGCGAGGGGGTAGACTTCCTGCCCCTTACCATCGACTATGAGGAGCGGTTGTACGCCGCGGGCAAGATCCCCGGCGGCTGGTTCCGGCGCGAGGGGCGGCCCAGTGCCGAGGCGGTGCTAGCGGACAGGCTCACCGACCGTCCCCTTCGGCCCCTCTTCCCCAAGGGCTTCCGCAACGATACCCAGATCAGACATCCTGGCCATCATCGGTGCAGCCACGGCCCTCTGCATGTCGGATATCCCCTTCGACACGCCGGTGAGCTCTGTGCGAGTGGGGCATGTGGATGGCCAATATGTGGCCAATCCCACATTCTCCCAGCTTAAGGAGAGCCTTCTCGACCTGGTGGTGGCGTCTACGAAGGGTGCCCTGGTTATGGTGGAAGGAGGAGCCCGTGAGGTCTCTGAAGAGCTGATATTGGGGGCTCTGACCTTCGGCCACGAGGTGAATCAGCAGGTCATCGCCCTGGAAGAGGAGGTGGTGGCCGCCGAAGGGAAGCCCAAGGCTGTCTTCGTCCCTGCGGAGATGGAGGAGGGCGTGCTTGAGGCGGTGGACAAGTTCGTCGGTGAGCAGGGGTGGGAGTTTCTGGCGCGTCCGAAAGATGAGCGGGAGGAGGCTCTGACGGAAAGGCGGCAGGAATTGCTGGAACGCCTGGGCGACACCTATGCTCAGGAGCAGGTGCTGGCCGCTTTCGCTGATGCGCTGAAGAGCCAGGTGCGGCAGAAGATCCTCCAGGAAGGCCTTCGCCCCGACGATCGCCCGCCCGGGGAGATTCGGCCCATTAGCTGCGAGGTGGGGCTACTCCCCCGCACACATGGATCGGGGCTCTTCACCCGCGGTCAGACGCAGGTGTTGACCATCGCTACCCTGGGGTCCCGGCGCGAGGAGCAGCGGCTGGATGGCCTGGATCCGGAGGAGAGCAAGCGGTTCCTTCATCACTACAACTTTCCCCCCTTCTCGGTGGGCGAAGTGCCCCTACACCATTCGTCTTGTCTCGGAGGTGTTGTCCAGCAACGGCAGCACGTCTATGGCCAGCGTCTGTGGCAGCTCTCTTGCCCTTATGGACGCTGGCGTGCCTATTAAGGCGCCGGTGGCAGGCATAGCGATGGGTCTGGTGATGGGCGAGGACGGCCGCTATGCCATCCTCACCGACATCGCCGGCCTGGAGGATGCCCTGGGAGATATGGACTTCAAGGTGGCGGGTACCACCGAGGGCATAACGGCCCTTCAGATGGACATCAAAGTGAAGGGGCTTACCCTGGAGATACTGGAGAAGGCCCTGGCCCAGGCCCATGATGCTCGCCTGAAGATCCTCGACCGGATGCGGGAGACGATCCCTGCCAGCCGGTCGGAGCTAAGCCGCTATGCGCCGCGCATGTATCGCATTCAGGTACCGCAGGAGAAGATCGGGCAGGTCATCGGCCCTGGCGGGCGCGTCATTCGGTCGATCATCGACGAGACCAAGTGCAGCGTTGACGTGGAAGACGATGGCACGGTTCTCATTGGCTCCGCCAACGAGGAGATGGCCCAGCGCGCCATCCAGATAATTGAGGGCCTCACCAAGGAGGTGACCGTAGGGGAGATCTACACCGGCAAGGTCACCCGCCTGACCTCCTTTGGCGCCTTCGTCGAGATCCTGCCGGGGAAGGAAGGCTTGGTGCGTCTGGGAGACCTGGCCGAGTACCGCGTTGCCCGGCCCGATGATGTGGTGCGGGTTGGCGATGAGGTCATGGTTATGGTGATCGAGGTGGACCAGATGGGTCGCATCAACCTGTCGCGGCGGGCGGTCCTGGAGGGTGCTGCTCCGGAGCCGCGGCCCG
>LJUA01000078.1 GCA_001303545.1 Dehalococcoidia bacterium SM23_28_2 | reverse complement strand
CGCCAGAGGCGGAGTCCGCAAGGCGGACAACCCTCAGGCAGGGATAGAAAGCCCGCCTGCTCCCGCCCCCTACCGCCACGCCCTGCCCGCCGCCAGGCGGAGGAAGTCGGCGTGGGCGCCGGGCGCTCCGGCCACCGTCCCCTCGCTGCGGATGCTCATCGGGCCGCCGTCGCGGTCAGTGATCGCCCCGCCGGCCTCTCGCACCAGCAGGATCCCGGCGGCGATGTCCCAGGGGAACAGCACGTGGTGGACGAACAGGTCCAGCCGGCCGCAGGCGGCGTAGGCCAGCCCCAGCGCGGCGCTGCCCATGATCCGCGCGCTCTGCATCCCCGGCCACAGGTCGCGCAGCAGATCCAGGATGTGGCCCGCCCTCTGGTCGTCGTAGCCCAGGCCCACCGCCACCAGCGACGCCTGCACGCTCTCCCTGCGGGAGGCCGCCATGCGCTCGCCGTTGAGGAACGCCCCCTCGCCCTTCTGGGCCCGGAACTCCTCCCCGCGAATCGGCTCGTAGGTGAGGGCCAGCAGCGGCTCCTCTCGATAGCAGAGAGCGATGTTGATGCAGAAGAAGGGGATGCCGTGGGCGTAGTTGTGGGTGCCATCGAGGGGGTCAACCACCCACATCCACTCCTCGCCCTCGGCGCTGGCGGCCGTCTCCTCCGAGAGGATGGAGTGCTCGGGGTACTCGGCGGCCAGGATGTCGCAGATAGCCCGCTCGGATGCCAGGTCGGCGGCGGTGACCACATTGCCCCGCCCTTTCACGGCCACATCCTGCGGACCGCCGAAGGCGGCCATCACGATGCGCTCGCCCTCACGAGCGCACAGGCGGGCCACCTCCAGGGGGCTCTTCCCGCTTCTGGACAGAGGGGCCTGCCCTGAGCCTGTCGAAGGGAGATCAGTCGTCATAGGGCGCAGGCAGCCCCATCTTCTCCCGCGCCTCGGCGATGGTTTGGCCGGCGATGGCGCGGGCGCGGGCAGCGCCGTCGGCCAGCACCTGCTTGACGTACTCCGGACGGGCGGCCAGCTCCTGGCGCCGCTGGCGGAAGGGCGCCAGGAAGCGATTGATGCCCTCCGCTAACTGCTGCTTACACTCGACGCAGCCCCGCTTGGCGGTGGTGCACTCCTCATACACAACGGCCACGTCGTCCGGATTGAAGTGCTGGTGGAGGCTGTACACGTTGCACACCTCGGGCCGACCGGGGATGTGGCGATGGGTTCGCTGGGGGTCGGTGACGGCGGTCATCACCCGTCGCTCCGTCTCCTCGGGCGTGGCCGCCAGTTCGATGTGGTTGTCCAGGCTCTTGCTCATCTTGTTGACGCCGTCCAGGCCCAGCACCACCGGCGCCTCCGTGAGCTTGGCGTGCGGCTCGGGGAACATCTTCCCGAACAGCCGATTGAACCGCCGGGCGATCTCGCGCGCCAGCTCCAGGTGGGGCTGCTGATCCTCGCCCACCGGCACCGTGGTCGCCTTGTAGAGGATGATGTCGGCGGTCATCAGCACCGGATAGCCCACCAGCCCGTAGTTCACATTCTCGGGATGAAGGCGCACCTTGTCCTTGAAGGTGGTGACGCGAGTTAGCCAGCCCAGGGGGGTGATCATCCCCAGGAACATGGCCAGTTCCATCACCTCCGGCACGTGCGACTGCACATAGAGGATGCTGCGCTCCGGCTCGATGCCGGCGGCCAGCAGGTCGAGTACGGTCTCCCACACGTTCTCCCGCAGCTCGCTCGGCTCCCAGGGGGTAGTGATCGTGTGGATGTCGACGGCGGAATAGACGCAGTCGTAGTCCTCCTGGAGGGCCACGAAGTTCTGGATGGCTCCCATGTAGTTGCCGATATGCTGACGGCCTGTGCAGCGGATGCCCGCGAATACGCGGCGCCTCTTGGTCATGGGCTCACAACCTCGCAAAGGTGGGTCAACGGAATACTAGCATGCGCCGGAAGCGGGGACAAGGCAGCACCGGCTACATCCTGTCCGGCGCAGACACGCCCATGAGGCCCAGCGTGCGAGCGAGCGTGTTCTTGCAGGCCGCCACCAGCTTCAGCCGCGCCTTCGAAAGGGCCTGGTCGTCGGAGACCACCCGTCCACCACCTCCGGCAAGAGCAGCATCCCGCGGATGAGCGCCAGCTCCGCCGGATCGGTCAACAGCGACAGGTCGCCGTCCGCGTAGTCGATGCCCTGCTCGCCGGCGTGGGCCAGGATGCCGGCGATGCGGGCGTGGGCATACTGGACGTAGTACACGGGGTTCTCGGCGCTCTGCTGCTTGGCCAGCTCCAGGTCGAAGTCCATGTGGGAGTCAGCGGCCCGCGCCAGGAAGAAGAACCGGCAGGCGTCGGCGCCCACCTCCTCCACCAGCTCCCGCAGAGTGATGATCTCGCCCGTGCGCTTGGAGAGACGGACGATCTCTTCGCCCCGCCGCAGGGTCACCAGCTGATATATGATTATGTCCAGTCGCTCGGGGTCGACGCCCAGGGCGGCCACGGCGGCCTGCATGCGGGGAACGTGCCCCTGGTGATCGGCGCCCCAAACGTCGATCACCCGCTGGAAGCCACGCAGGAGAAACTTGTCGTAGTGGTAGGCGATATCGGACGCAAAGTACGTGGGAGAGCCGGTAGAGCGCACCAGCACGTTGTCCTTGTCCTCGCCCAAGGCCGACGACGTGAACCAGACCGCGCCCTCCTTCTCGGCCACCATGCCCTTCTCCCGCAGAAGCTCCGTCGCCCGTTCATAGGGGCCGCCAGCGGCGTACAGGCCCTTCTCGCTGAACCAGACGTCATAGTTCACGCCCATGGCCTGCAAGTCGCTGCGGATGGCCGTCAGCATCTTGGCCACCCCCACATCGTGCAGCTCGGGCGGCCAGAGCTCACCGGGAGGCCTCAGGAGGGCCTCGCCCTGCTCCGCCTTCAGCTCCTCAGCCAGCTCCACCATGTAATGGCCGGGGTAGCCCTCCTCGGGGATGGCCACCTCCCGCCCGAAGAGTCGCTGATAGTGGGCATATAGCGTGCCGGCGAAGGTCTCGGTCTGAGTGCCGGCGTCGTTGACCAGGTACTCCCGCTCAACCGCATAGCCAGCGGCCGCCAGCACGTTGGCCAGGGTATCGCCGATGGCCAGGCCGCGACCATTGCCCACGTGCAGGGGGCCCACTGGATTGGCGCTGACGAACTCCAACTGGAGGCGCTGGCCCCCGCCCAAGGGCACATCGCCAAAGCGCTCGCTCTGGACAAGGATGGCGTCTACCTGGCGCTCCAGCCAGGCATCGCTGAGCTGAAAGTTGATGAAGCCGGGAGGAGCCACCGTTATCTCGGCGATAGCGTCGCTGGGCCGAATGTGCTTGGCGATGGCCTCGGCGATAGCCAGGGGGCTGGCGCGAGCGGCACGCGATAGCTTCAGGGGAAGGCTGGCAGCGTAGTCGCCGTGCTCTTCCCGCGCCGGATGCTCCACCGTCACCTCCGGCAGAGCCAGCGGCGGCAGGTCTCCCTCCTCCTGGGCCCTGGCAGCGGCCTCGACAACAAGGCGGGCGATCTCGTGCTTGACCAGCATTCTCTCAGCTCACCTCCGCCGTGATCCGCTCCCACAGGCGCGCCACCTGACGCTCCAGCAGGCGATGCTCCGGCCGAGCCAACGAAGGATCGGCCTCCAGCAAGCGAGCGGCCTCCGCTCGCGACTTCTCGATGAGGTCGATGTCCGACAGGCGGGCTACCTTCAGGTCAGGCATGCCCGTCTGGCGAGTGCCGAAGTACTCGCCGGGGCCGCGCAGGCGCAGGTCTTCCTCCGCCAGGCGGAAGCCGTCGTATATGGTCTCCATGATGCTCAATCGCTCCTGGGCCTCCTGTGAAGGATTCTCCGATAGTAAGATGCAGTAGCTCTGGTGCTCGCTACGGCCGACGCGACCGCGAAATTGATGAAGCTGGGAGAGCCCGAAGCGGTCGGCGCACTCCACCAGCATCACTGTGGCGTTGGCGACATCGATACCCACCTCCACAACGGCGGTGGACACCAGGATATCCAGATCGCCGTCACGGAACGCTCGCATCTCCGCATCCCGCTCGGCTGCTGGAAGGCGACCGTGCACCAGGCCCAGACGCAGGTCTGGGAAGACATCGCGGGCCAGGTGCTCATACTCCTGCACCGCCGCCTTAGCGGCAATCGCCTCCGACTCCTCTACCAAGGGGCAAATAATGTAGGCCTGGCGACCCTTGGCCACCTCCTCCCGCACGAACCCGTGGACTTCATCCCGCTCGTCAGGAAGAGCACGGACGGTCTTAATCGCCCTGCGTCCGGACGGCATCTCGTCGATGAGCGAGATGTCCAAGTCGCCATAGACGGTCAGAGCAAGGGTTCGGGGGATGGGCGTGGCGGTCATCACCAGCACGTGGGGCGACTCGCCCTTGGCCCGCAGGGCGGCCCGCTGCATGACGCCAAAGCGATGCTGCTCGTCGATCACCATCAGGCCCAGGCGGGGAAAGGCAACCTCGGCCTGGATAAGGGCATGAGTGCCGATGACGATGTCCACCTCCCCGCGAGCGATGGCCTCCTGGGCCGCTGCCTTTTCCCTGTCCCGCAGGCTACCGGTGAGAAGGGCAACCCGCAGAGGCTTCTCCATGTACGGCGGGTGGAACAGGCCGTCGTCCCCAACAGACTCACGCCCGTTGCCAAGGAGAGCGCAGATAGTGCGATAGTGCTGCTCGGCCAGGATCTCGGTGGGGGCCATCATCGCCCCCTGACAGCCGCTGGCAACAGCAGCCAGCAGGCCGGCGGTAGCCACCACCGTCTTGCCGCTGCCCACATCGCCCTGGAGGAGCCGACTCATGGGCACCTCGCGGCCGATATCGGCTGCCATTTCCCCCATGACCCGCCTCTGCGCCTTGGTGAGAGCGAATGGAAGGGAGGACAGGAAGCCATCGAGCGCCTCCTGCGAAAGGGCCAGCGGATAGGCCCTGCCGCTCTCCTGCCAGGCCCGCCGCCGCTTGAGGACGCCCAACTGAATGGTCAAAAGCTCCTGAAAGGCCAGGCAGCGCCGAGCCGTCTGCGCTGTCTCCAAAGAGTCAGGGTAGTGCATCTGGCGCAGAGCGTAGGGCAGCGACCAGAGGCGCAAGCGCTGCCTCAACGCCGGCGGCACAGGGTCGGGAACTTCATCGGCGAAGCGATCCAGCGCCTCCTTGGCCAGGCGTCGGACGATGCGCGGCGAAAGGCTGCCGGTCAGCGGGTAAACGGGCACCAAACGGCCGGTATGGATGAGGTCATCGCTGTCCAGCGACTCGTATTCGGGAGATTCCATCTGCCGCTGGCCGCGATACACTGTGACCTTGCCGCTGAGGGCCACTCGCGCCCCCGTCCGAAGCTGGCGAGCGACGTAGCGCTGGCCCCACCAGATGACCCGCAGGGTACCCGTCTCGTCACCCACGATGGCCTCGCTGCCCTTCAGTCGCCGGCCCATGGTCGTCTCCGCGGCTGACCAGACCGTTGCCAGCAGTGTCTGCTCCTCGCCCACAACGAGCTGCGATATGGGCCGAATGTTGGCGAAGTCGTTGTACCGATAGGGAAAATGAAACAGCAAATCGCGGATGGTTTGCACGCCCAGACGTGCGAAGCGCGACATGGTGACCCGGCTCACGCCCTTGAGAACGCTGATCGGCGAATCGAGGGAGGCCTGCTCGACCGTCTGCGGAGCACGCCTGGCTGCAGAGGGTTTCGTCCTCTTCTTGACTGCGGCCGCCGACGGTGAAGAGGACCCAGCCGTCCTTGATCCGGCCTTGGCCAGGACCCTCGCGGGAGGAGCGCAATCATCCATGATCGCCAGAAGCCCCTCCAGCCAGCGACGGCGTCCGGCCGGAGCCAGGGAAGCGTAGCCCTCGACAGGAAGAGAGCCTATCGCGGCCGCCAACTGCTGATTGGAGCTTAGCACCTGGCCCTGGAAGGACTGCTGCAGATAGCCGTCAAGTCCCCCGAACACAGCGCTATCGGCAAAGCCCTTGGCTCGCTCCAGCTCCAGAACCTTGCGCAGCTTATCTATCGCCGCCTCGGCCAATCCTCGCCTACCCTCGTTTCATAACTCCAACGCCTAAGATACCGGGCCCCGCATGGGTGCCCAGAACCGGCCCGAATCGTGTCACGTCCACCTTGACATTGGGAAAGGCCATCTCCAGCCTCTCCTTGATGCTTTGTGCCTCATCAGGGGTAGTAGAGTGACCTACGGCAGCCCGCTTCACGTTCTGCTGCCTGACCGCCCACTGGAGCATGCGCTCCAAGCCGCGCGGACGCGTCCGCACTCGCTCCTCCGGATAGAGCTCGCCCTCACGGAGAGAAAGGATCGGTTTGACACTAAGTAACGTTCCCAAATAAGCGCGGGCGCGGCCGATGCGCCCGCCGCGGCGTACATACTCCAGGGTATCCAGCATGCACCGCAAGCTGGTTCTCTGAATAGCTCCCTCGGCTGCCGCCTTCACCTCGGCCAGTTTGGCGCCAGCGTGAGCAGCCTCCACTGCCTCCCTGACCGCGAAGGCCATCGCCAGGGAGATCATTTGAGAATCGACTATCTCGACGCGCTCGGGTTTGGCTAGTGATTGCCTGGCGGTGTAAGCGGCCTGTACAGTGCCCGAGAGCTTCGCCCCGATGTGGATGGAGACTACGGAATCGAACTCCTTCAGCAACCGCTCGTAGGCCTCCTGGAAGTCGCCCACGGAGGGGGCGGAGGTGGTAGGCAACGGACGACTCTTGACCAGCCGCTCGTAGAACTCTTCGGTGGTGATGTCCAACCCCTCCCGATAAACCTCATCGCCGAAGATAACCCGCAGGGGCACGATGGTGACACCCATCTCCTCGACCATCTCTGGCGTTGGGTCGACGGTACTGTCGGTCACTATCGCTACTTTGCGCGCCAAGCCCTGAACCTCCGCTGGCTAGTATACCAACGACACCTAGCCTGCAAAAGCATCCCTCCCCAGTGAAGAGGCCCTGTGTTGACGTTGAGAATGCCTGTATGAAGTATGCTCTCTTCGTCTGGACAAAGTACGAGCCGCCAGAAACCAGATACGGGAGCGAGTTCCAGCGCTGCTGGCGAAACCGGCCAGGCCTCACTCCGCCGAGACGATGTAGTAGTAGTGGGGCTGACCGCCGTAGACGATCTCCACGTCATGCTGAGGGTAGCGGCCACGCAGATCGCCAGCTAGAGCTCGCGCGTCCGCTTCGGGGGTATCGGCGCCATAGTAGAGAGTGAGCAGACTGACTTCATCCAGGGGCAGGTGACGGAGAGCAGCCTTTACCGTTGCCTCCGGAGTCTTGCAGGTCACCTTCAGCTCGCCATCGACCACCGCTACACACTGGCCCTCCTTGATCTGCAGGCCGCCGATAGTGGTAGAGCGGATGGCCCGCGTCACCTCCACCGTGCGAACGCCATCCTTGGCCGCCTCCATGGCTTCAACGTTCACCTCCAGGTCCCCGTCCGGGCTGAAGGCCAAGAGAGCGGCCACCCCCTGTGGCAGGCTGGTGGTCTTGACGAGGCGCACCTCTTTGGGAGTCTCCGGAACCGCCTGTTCCGCCGCCATCACAATGTTCTTATCGTTAGGCAGAAGTACCACCTTGTCCGCCGGGCACCGTTCGATGGCCGCCAAGAGCTGCTGAGTGCTGGGGTTCATCGTGGGGCCACCCTCTACGATAGCGGTGGCTCCCATGCTCCGGAACAGCCGCTCCATGCCATCGCCGGATACCACCACCACCGTGGCAATGTCCACGGGCTGAGCGGCAACATCCCGCCGCTCATGCACGGCCAGGAACTGCTCGGCCTGCGCCTGGATGTTGTCCACCTTCACCTGATTCACGTAGCCGAAGGCGGTACAGTAGCTCAGGGCGGCGCCGGGATCGTCGGTGTGGACGTGTACCCGCACCAGACTCTCGTCCCCCACCACCAGCACCGAACCGCCCAGCTCCATCATCCGTCTCTGGATGTCATCGCTGGGTAGACCGCGGCCGTAGACCAGGAACTCGGTGCAGTAGCCATAGAGGGGCTCGCCTACATCGTGCATCTGGCGAGTCACCGCCAGCCAGTCGCGCTCGATATCCTCGGCGGCCACCAGCGGACCGCCCGGGATCTCCTCCTCACCTTCGAGGTAGCGCCGGAAGCCCTCCAGCATCACGTACAGGCCCTGGCCGCCAGCGTCCACCACTCCCGCCTCGGCCAGCACCGGCAGGAGCGTGGGGGTCTTGGCCACCGCCTCCCGAGCCGCCTCAGTGGCCGAAGCCACTACCGCCAGGATGTCCTGCCCGTCCTTCTGAGCCTCACCCTCGGCGGCAGCCGCCGCCTCTCGCATCACAGTGAGGATAGTGCCCTCCGCCGGCTGGCTGACGGCTTTGTAGGCGGTAGATGCCGCCTCCACCAGACCGGCCGCAAGCCCTCTGGCGTCCAGTTGCTGACAATCTGCAACGGTGCAGGCCAGGCCACGAATGATCTGGGACAAGATGACGCCGGAGTTGCCGCGGGCGCCCATCAGGGCTCCCCTGGACATCGCGCCCAGCACCGCACCGGCGCCGTCGCCGTCCGCCCGATAGGCCTCCTCCAGGGTAGAGCGCATGGTGAGGTACATGTTGGTGCCGGTGTCGCCGTCCGGTACGGGGAAGACATTGATGGCGTTGATCGCCTCCACGTGGCGCTCCAGCCAGGCGGTGGCGGTGGCGAACATCGCCCGCAGTTCGCTTCCCGATAGGGTACTCAGCACAGATGAACCAGTCATGGAGCAACTCTTGAGAGGAGCTTTCCTTGCTCTTCGCCGATATAGGATGATATGATGCTTGCGTGCTGAATTCTACCCCCGCCCACTAACGGGCGCAAGGGGCACAAGGAGCGAGCTTCGATGGCCAGATGCGCTATCTGCGGCAAGGGAACGATTCACGGACGTAACATCCGCCACAAGCACGCCGGACGATGGGAGCGGCGGGCGCCTAAGACCAATCGCATCTTCCGGGCCAACGTCCAGAAGCGCACGGTGACCATCGACGGCCAGCCGATGCGCATCGCCGTCTGCACCCGCTGCCTGCGCACGCAGCTCAAGGTAGCTGGCTGAGAGCAGCGCCGAGTCCGGCCAATTGAAAACGCCCTGGCGCAAGCTCAGGGCGTTCGTTTGCAGGAAGAAACCGACCCCTAGCCCTTCGGCTTCCCTCCGGCCGCGCTCTGCCTGATGCGC
>LJUA01000077.1 GCA_001303545.1 Dehalococcoidia bacterium SM23_28_2 | reverse complement strand
CGAGACGATCATGAGCAACCACGGCGGCCCCATGCTCGCCCACCCGAAAGCCACCTGGGGCCAGGCGGAAGGAAACCCCGTGTTTGAGGAGGCGCGGCAGGTAGCTCTCGCTACGCAGCCGTCCTTCATCGTCAACGTCACCCTCAACGAGCGCAAGGAGGTCACGGGCGTGTTCGCCGGGGAGATGGCCCAGGCCCACGATGCCGGCATCGCCTTCGCCGAGAAGGCCTACCTGCAGCCCGTGCCTCAGCGGTACGATATCGTGGTGGCCACCAACATGGGCTATCCGGCGGACATCAATCTCTATCAGTCGGTCAAGGGGATGTCGGTGGCCGCCCAAGCGGTGAAGGAGGGCGGCACCATCATCCTGGCCGCCGAATGCGCCGACGGCCTGGGCCAGGCCCACTATGCGGAAATGCTCGCCTGGCGAGAGAACCCCCGGGAACTCCTGGACATGGTGCTGCAGCCGGGCTTCGCTGAGCTAGAGCAGTGGGCGATCCAGTGCCAGACGATGGTGCAGGTCAAGGCCGACGTCTATCTATATTCGTCGATGGGGCCCGAACAGACGAGGAGGGCTCACCTGAAGCACTGCCCGGACATCAGCCGGACGGTGGCTGCCCTGTCCGAGGATTTTCGACGAAGGAACGGCGGGAGAGAGCCCGCCATCCTGGTGCTGCCCTTCGGCCAGCTTGCCGTGCCGAGGGTGGGAGACTGAGCTAGCCCTCGCTCAACACCCGATCGGCGACAGCCACCCCCGCGCCCTTCTCCAGACGGAACCCCTGAGCCGATAGCTCCTGCTCCAGCGCCTGGAGCACCGCCAGTACATTCTCCGCCGAAGAGCTAACGCCCATCAGGCCGATGCGCCATATCTTGCCCGCCAGGATCCCCAACCCGCCGGCGATCTCGATGTTGTGGTCGTACAGAAGGGCACGGCGCAGCTTCAGGTCCTCGATGCCCTCAGGGATGCGCACGGTAGTGATCAAAGGCAGACGATATTCCTCCTGGGCATGCAGGGTCAAGCCCATGGCCCCCAATCCGGCCCACAGTGCCTGGCCGTTGCGCAGGTGCCTGCTTATGCGGGCTTCCAACCCCTCCTCCAGCACCAGCCGCAGGCCTTCGCGCAGGGCGTAGACCATGGTCATTGGCGCCGTGTGGTGGTAGGCCCGCTTGCCACCCCAGTAGTTGTCCAGGAGGGTCATGTCCAGATACCAGCTACGCACCTTGGTCTCGCGGCTGCGGAGAGCCGCAGCGGCACGAGGGCTAAAGGTCAGAGGAGCCGTGCCCGGCGGGCAGCCAAGGCACTTCTGGGAGGCGCTGTGGCAGGCATCGAGGCCCCAGTCGTCCACCGCCACCTCGCACCCTCCCAGGGAGGTGACGGTGTCCACCATCACGAGGGCATCGTGCTCATGGGCCAACCTGACGATATCTTCCAGGGGCTGGTGAACGCCGGTGCTGGTCTCGGAGTGGACGATGGCCACCAGCTTGGTGCGACCGGCGGCCTTGAGGGCGGCCTCCACCGCCTCCGCCTCGATGATGCGGCCCCATTCGGCCTCCACCCGCA
The DNA here is from genome assembly GCA_001303545.1 of Dehalococcoidia bacterium SM23_28_2. Classification (GTDB taxonomy): domain Bacteria; phylum Chloroflexota; class Dehalococcoidia; order SM23-28-2; family SM23-28-2; genus SM23-28-2. Next base: position 5,825 of record LJUA01000077.1, on the reverse strand, counting down.
CTACCTCCCCACCATAGCGGGAGGCCATCTCGGCGATGCGGTCGCCGAAGAAGCCGGCAACGCAAACCACCACCCGCTCACCCGGCTCGATGAGATTGGCGACGGCCGCTTCCATGCCGGCGCTGCCGGTACCGGAGACGGCGATGGTCTCCTCGTTCTGCGTGCGGAAAACGGCCCGCATGAGGCTTTTGGTCTCGTCCATGATGTGCAGGAAGTCGGGATCGAGATGCCCCAGGATCGGCGCCATCATCGCCTGATACACACGCGGATGGACGTTGGCGGGCCCAGCGCCAAGAAGAATCCGCGGGGGCGGGTTCAGGTCGGCAGTGTTGCTACTCATGGCTACGCTCCTCTCCCAGGACAGACTCAACCCTCCGTTGCTGTTTGACCGCTGGCTAACTCATGTGGGTATGTAGCGCGCGTTGACTCATACTCCTCCAGTATCTCCTCAGCTGTCAACGCCCTAGGCCAGTACTTGACGTCCCCGAGTCGGCCGCGAAACGACTCCGGATCGCCGCTGTCGACAGGCAAGCCGCCGAGCCTCAGCGTCTGGCCGGCATCGGACACCATTGTTGTCTCACCCCTTTTTTGCCCGGCATCAAGCTCAATACCGTTCTTATAGAGCTTGGGAAGCCCGTCCGCGTCCAGCACCGCCACGTAATGGAACCAGGTCTCGGCGTCACGGACGGGCTCGAGGGTATGAGCAACAGCATACGTGGGGTCAAAGTCCCTTACGAAGCGACTGCGGCCCCCCATGTAGAACAGGAGCTGATTCAGGCCAGCGGGCCCTTTGGCGAAAAGCCGCTCATGGGGATACAGCTTATCTGAGTGCGGCCACACCCACAGGCTTATGGTGAAGGGGAACAGGTCTCGGATAGACGCATCATCCTCTATTAGAACGCGATCGTCGTCCCCATCGAACTCCAGGACCCACAGGCCGTTGGACAATTGGACCCAGGTGGCGCCGCTGATTGCGCCATCGTTGCCGTACCCACTGTGATCCTGCACGACGTCGCCAGAGCCCTCGTGCATGGGCAGCCACAGCCTGGGGGCTGTTTCGTCCAGTGGGCCCTCCCCGCCGCAGGCGGCGAGGCAAAGGGCAGCGATGGCAGCGAAGGCAAACATCGCCCTCAGCAGCCAGCCTCTCGACCTACGATCCATCCCCGGCCTCCCTTCGCCAGCGCAATACCGGCCGGCGGGCAGCCGTAGCCTCGTCCAGGCGACCGACGGGGGCAGTGTGAGGCGACTCCTTGACTACCTGCGGCTCCTCCTCGGCCTCGCGGTCGATGGCCAGCAGGGCCTCGCAGAAGGCGTCCAGGGCCTCTTTGCTCTCCGTCTCGGTAGGCTCGATCATCAGCGCCTCGTCCGCTATGAGTGGAAAGTAGACGGTAGGCGGATGGAAACCGTAGTCGATGAGTCGCTTAGCGATGTCCCAGGTGCGCACGCCCTTCGCCCGCTGACGGCTGCCTGAGAACACCACCTCGTGCATGCAGCGGCGGTCGTAGGGCAGGTGGTACGCCTGACGCAGGCGAGCCAGGATGTAGTTGGCGTTGAGCACAGCGTTCTCGCTCACCTGCCTCAAGCCCTCGTCTCCCAGGCTACGGAGGTAGGCGTAGGCCCGCACCAGCACGCCGAACTGCCCGTAGAACAGCCCAACCCTGCCGATGCTTCGCTCGGGCGTGGCCAGGGCGAAGCGGTCATCGTCCTTTTCGACCACAGGGGTCGGCAGATAGGGAGCAAGATGACTCTTGACAGCAACGGGCCCAGAGCCGGGGCCACCGCCGCCGTGAGGGGTGCTGAAGGTCTTGTGCATATTCATATGGACTACGTCGAAGCCCATGTCACCGAAGCGAGCGCGGCCCAGGAGGGCGTTGAGGTTGGCACCATCGCCGTAGAGGAGGGCCCCCTTGTCGTGGAGCATGTCGGCGATGCGGCCGGCGTTGGGATCGAACAGGCCGAGGGTGTTGGGCAGGGTGAGCATGAGGGCGGCCACGCCGTCGTCGAGGGCCGAGGCCAGGGCCTGCATGTCGGTGTTGCCCTGGCGGTCCGAGGCAACGCTGATCACCTCGAAGCCGGCCATGGCGGCGGTCGCCGGGTTGGTGCCGTGGGCGGAATCGGGCACCAGGACGCGAGTGCGGCCGTCCTCGCCCCTGTCGGCCAGGTAGGCCTTGACCATCAGGATGCCGGTCAGCTCGCCCTGAGCGCCGGCGGCCGGCGCCAGGCCCACGGCGTCCAGGCCGGTGATCTCGGCCAGCCAGCGCTGGAGGTCGTACATCAGGGCCAGGGCGCCCTGCGCCGTCTCCGAGGGCTGAAGCGGGTGGAGGCCGGTAAAGCCGGCCAGGCGCGCCAGTTCCTCGTGCACTTTGGGGTTGTACTTCATGGTGCAGCTTCCCAGAGGGTAAAAGCCGCTGTCTACGCTGTAATTGAGGCGGCTGAGCGCCAGGAAGTAACGCACGACATCCACCTGGCTCAGCTCGGGCAGGCTGAGCTCTCGGCGCAGCAGCCGCTCCGGCAGCTCGGCCGCGGGCACGTCGCAGGCCGGCAGGGAGCAGGCCCTGCGCCCCGGCTTGCTCAGGTCGAAGGTGAGGCGAGCACCGATATCGGGTTGCCTCGGGCCGCTTTTCACCCGCTGCCTCCGATCTCGGCCAGGGCCTCCACCAGGCGGTCGATCTCCTGCCGCGTGTTCATCTCCGTGACGCAGAGAAGGAGGCCGTTCTCCACGTGCTGGCTCACGTCCAGGCCGCCGATGATACCCCGCTCCAGCAGGGCGCGGTTCACCTCCGACGGCGGCTGCGGGCAGCGCACCACGAACTCCTTGAAGAAGAGGCCATCGAAGGGCAGGGAGTAGCCGGACAGGTGGGCGATGCGCTGGGCGGCGTAGTGGGCCTTGTGATAGCAGAGCTCGGCCACCTGGCGCAGGCCCTGCCTGCCCATCGCCGCCAGGTAGACGGTGGCAGCGAGGGCGACGAGTTGCTGGCTGGTGCAGATGTTGGAGGTAGCCCTCTCGCGGCGGATGTGCTGCTCGCGGGTCTGGAGGGTGAGCACGTAGCCAGTGCGTCCCTGGGCGTCGACGGTGCGGCCGACGATCCGGCCCGGCATGTGGCGCAGGTATTGCTGGCGACAGGCGAACAGGCCCAGGTAGGGCCCGCCGAAGCTCAGGGGGCTGCCCAGCGATTGCCCCTCGCCGATCACGACATCGGCCCCGTACTCGCCGGGCGGTTGGAACAGGCCCAGCGATATGGGATCGACGGAGACGATGAAGAGGGCTCCCGCCTCATGAGCCGTTTTCTCCAGCGCTTCGATGTCGGGCTGGAGGTAGCCGAAGAAATCGGGCTGCTGCACGGCCAGGCAGGCATGCTCTCCGCTGAGGGCCAGGCCGTCGGGGGGCAGCACGTCCACCGCCAGGTCACGGCCGAAGGCGTAGGTGCGCACCACCGCCTGGTGGTGAGGGTGAACGGTGGAGAGAACAGCGATGCGCCGGCGGCCGGTGACACCAGCGGCCATCAGGCAGGCCTCGGCCAGGGCGCTGGCGCCGTCGTACATGCCAGCGTTGGCCACATCCATGGCCGTCAGCTCGCAGACCATCGACTGGAACTCGAAGGCGGTCTGGAGAGTGCCCTGGCTGATCTCCGCCTGGTAGGGCGTGTAGGCGGTGGCGTACTCGCTGCGGCCGATGACCTCGCCGACCACGCTGGGGATGAAGTGACGATAGGCGCCGCCGCCAAGAAAGCAGGGCATGCTGTCGACCGGGCGGTTGCTCGCGGCCAGGGACGACAGATCGCGCACCAGCTCCGGCTCGGAGAGGGCGGACGGCAGGTTCAGCCCATCGACGCGGAACTCGGCCGGGATGTCGGCGAACAACTCCTCGACCGAGGCGACGCCGATGGCATTCAGCATGGCCTGGCGGTCGGCAGCGGTGTTGGCGATGTAAGGGAGGGTCATGTCTCCTGGGCTTGCGCTACGTACTGATCGTACCGCTCGGGCGTGAGGAGGTTGTCCACTTCGGCGGTGTCGGCCAGGCGGACGCGCACCAGCCAGCCCTCATCGTAGGGCGACTGGTTCACCAGCTCCGGCCTGTCGATGACCTCCTGGTTGACCTCCACCACCTCGCCGCTGATAGGCGAGTAGAGCTCGGAGACGGCCTTCACCGACTCGATCTCGCCCAGCTTCTCCATTTGCTTGACCTGCGTCCCCGGCGAGGGCAGGTCGAGATAGACGATGTCGCCAAGCTGATCCTGAGCGTAGTCGGTGATGCCGACGGTGCCAAGGTCGTTTTCGACACGCACCCACTCGTGCTCTTTGGTATACCGGCGGTCGGTAGGAGTAGGCATGGCTCTTCTCCTCTGAACTGATTAAGCCTCAGATTAGCGCCGAGAGGAAGGCAAGTCAATGAGGGTCGGCGGCTAACCCGCCTTCGGTCGCTTGTAGAACGGTCGCTGCACCACCTGCGCTCGCAGCGGCCTGCCCCGCACATCTACCTCCACCTCCGTGCCCACGCTGGCCAGCTCCGTGGGCAGATAGGCCATGCCGATGCTCACCTCCAGCGTCGGCGAGAAGCCGCCGCTGGTCAGCTCGCTCACCCGCCGGCCGGAGTGCAGGACGGGATAGCCCGCTCGCATGACGCCTCGGCCCAGGGCCTTGAGGCAGGCCAGGTGACGCTGGACGCCGGCCTCGCGGATGCGCAGCAGAGCCTGCCGGCCGAAGAAATCGGCACCATCGTCGAGGGTCACCACCCAGGCCAGGCCGGCCTCGAGGGGGTTGGTGGTAGTATCGATGTCGTTGCCGTAGAGGAGAAGGGCCGATTCCAGGCGCAGGGTATCGCGGGCGCCCAGGCCGCAGGGCTGTACGCCCTGCTCCACGAACCGCTTCCAAAGGCCAACGCCAGCCTCGGACGGCAAGACGACCTCGACGCCGTCCTCGCCGGTGTAGCCGGTGCGGGAGACGAAAGCTGTTACCCCCATCAGGGAGACCTCAGCGCAGCGGCGGGGTCGCAGGCCCTCAGCTAGGGGCGGCACCAAGCGGGCGAGGTGGCTCCGGGCATCGGGGCCCTGAAGGGCCAGCATCACCGTCTCCGCCTGGCGATCCTCCATTGTGGCCTGCAAGGAGGGCGCCAGGTGTTCATGAGCCCAGTCGCGGATCCTGTCGGCGTTGGCGCAGTTGACCACCATCAGGAAGCGCTCATCTGCCAGGCGGAAGACGTACACGTCGTCCAGGATGCCCCCGTCCTCCTGGCAGACGACGCCGTAGTGGCCTGCGCCCACCTCCAGCCCGGCGATGTCATAGGTTACCAGGCTGCGCAGGGAGACGGCGGCGTCGGGGCCGGTCACCTCCAGGCGGCCCATGTGGGAGACGTCGAACAGGCCGACCCGCCGACGAACGGCGTGGTGCTCCTCGACGATCCCCTTGTACTGGATGGGCATTTCCCAGCCTGCGAAGGTCACCATGCGCCCGCCCAGCCCAGAGCGACGTGCTGGGCGTACAAGGCAGTGCGGCGCAGGCTGGAGGCATGACCGGTGCTCATAGCGCCTCCCACTTCCGCTTGCCGTCCACCATCCGCATGTGCCCGAGGCCCGGCGGTGGGCAGTGCACACCGACAAGCAACAGATCCTCGGCCAGCGCTCGCTCCAGGATGCGTTTCTTGGTCTCCAGGGAGACCAGGGGCATCTCATCGTAGGAAGATATCCAGGCCAGGCGCTCCAGCATCAGCGGATGCTGGACCATGTCGCCGATGTACAGGGCCGTCTGGCCAGCGGAGGCCACCTCCACGATGGCATGATGGGCAGTGTGGCCGGGGGCAGGCAGGATGCGCACGCCCTTGACCACCT
>LJUA01000076.1 GCA_001303545.1 Dehalococcoidia bacterium SM23_28_2 | reverse complement strand
AACTGGCCGGAGGGTCCGAACCAGTATTCAAACCGCTCCTCAACGCCCATCGCCTGCAACTCGCCGAAATCTTTCTCCTGCCACTGCCGCGCCAGCTCGGTGGCCTCCCTGTCCTTTGCTCTCCTCGATTGGAGGGCCTCAGCGCTCGGCTGCTCAGTTTTGATCTGGCCGCCTTGGATCGCCCCGTCGATGAAGTTGGCTCCTCTCTCAGAACAGACCTCTATAAACGTGGCCTGCTTGTCCTCTGCTCCCCACTTCCCGCAGGCTATGTCCGCCATCGTCGGGATGTTGAGGTCGCATCTTCGGCAGTTCTCCCTTCGCCCGAGCCCTTTGGCCTCTAGCTCGGCCAAATCCTTTTCCTTCTCGCTGCCGTCGCGCAGTCTTATCTTCAGCTTGCCGTCTTCGATGTCCTCACCGACAACATCGAAGGGGTCCACGCCGAATTCCTCTTCCATCATCCGCTGGGCTGTCACTGGCCGTATGGTACCAGTGCAGTTCAGACCGATGAGGAGCACGTTCTCGGGATTGATCTGATTGCGCTTGACCAACTCGATGATCGCCTTGGCGTCGCACGGCTTGCAGGCTACGCCCACCTTCAAGTCGAAGGCACCATCGAGGAACACCTTGAGGCAGCGGGCAATGTTGGCGGAAACGCAGTGCAACGCTCCTGCCGTTGCCATCAACTCCTCAGGATCATCGATCAGCACGGGGATGCCGTCATACCTGTTGCCGTCTCGTGCCTTCACGGTCAGCACGGCATCGACCTGCTTACTCTCCAGAGCGAACTTGAGCAGCGAGGTAACTGCACCCCCACATTCGGCCTTGTCGACTATTGCCGGGTCCGAGGACCTGGCCCAGTACATATCCCCCTTCATGCCTACACCTCTTCCTTGACGGCGCACACTTTGAACTCTGGCATCTTGCACGTCGGATCAAGCGCGGGGTTGGTAAGGACGTTGGCGCACGACTCCGAGAAATGGAAGGGCACGAATACGGTTCCCTGCGGCACCCGTTCGGTTACCCTGGCGATGACCTCTATCCTCCCTCGCCTTGTCTCCAGCACGATGCGACTGCCGCTCCTGACACCCAGCATCAGGGCGTCCTCGGGGTTGATCTCCACGTAGCATTCAGGCACTTCGCTGTTCAGAGTATCGGTCCTGCGGGTCATCGTGCCTGTGTGGTAATGGAAGAGGCTTCTGCCGGTGCTGAGAATGTCAGGGTATTCTGTGTCGGGCAGTTCCGCCGGAGGCTTATACTCCACTGCCTTAAAATGAGCCAGGCTGTCGGCCGTGGGGAAAGCCTGGACGAACATGGTAGGAGTGCCCGGGTGATCCTCGGAAGGACAGGGCCAGTGAATGCCTCCCGCCTTCTTCTCCAGCCTCTCGTAGGTGATCCCCTTGTACTGAGGGACGCAGCCCCTGATCTCCTCGAATATCTCTGCCGGCGAGGCGAAGTTGAACTTGTCCTCGTAGCCCATCTTCTCCGCCAGTCTGCAAATGATCCACCAGTCGGGCATGGCCTCGCCGGGAGGATCGATGACCTTGTTGATCTTCTGGACCCTCCTGTCCACCCAGGCGTGGATGCCTTCCCTTTCCACCCAGCAGGCGGTTGGCAGCACCACGTGGGCATGCTCAGCGGTCTCGGTCAGGAATATATCCTGAACCACGAAGAAATCGAGGCTATCTAGAGCCTTCTTGATGTTCGTAGAGTCGGGGCCAGCCATGACGGGGTTCGCCCCCACCAAATAGATAACCTTGCACTTCTGGAGCATGTCCAGGTAGGTGAAGCCGGGCTCAGTGGGTAGATTCTCTGCCCCCCAGGCATTCTGGAAGAACTCGGCGGATTCTGGGCTCACTCGCTTGAATCCAGGATAGAAGACATTGAGGCAACCCATGTCCCCCGTGCCCTCACCGTTGATCTGCCCTCTGAGGGAGTTCACCCCCGTCCCTGGCTTCCCGATGTGTCCGGTCAGAAGCGCCAGGTCCACGAGGGCCGTCACGTTGTCTGTGCCGGTGGTGTGCTGAGTGATGCCTTCGTCATACAGGATGCAGCCCCTGTCCGCCTTGGCGTAGGCGACGGCCGCCTCTTTGATCTTGTCCGCCGCGACGCCGGTGATCTCCGCCGCCTGCTCAGGAGAAGTCGTCAGCGCAGCGCGAAGCTCATCGAAGCCCGCGGTCCTTTTCTCTATGAACTCTTTGTTCTCGAGACCCTCAGCAAGAATAGCGCTCATCATCCCGTTGATGAGCGCTACATCCGTGCCCGCTTCTAGTTGCAGGTGGATGTCAGCCAGGGAGATCGCGGTCGCCGCTCTTCGAGGGTCTATGACGATGACGGTGGCCCCCTTCCTCCTGGCCCGAAGCACCCTCCTGGCTATCATGGGGAAGGTCTCTTTGATGTTGACGCCAGCGATGAGTATGCAATCGGCCTGCTCAATATCGACCTGGGAGGTCTGCATGACGCCAGAACCCAGTGTGGGCAGGAGGCCCGCCACCGTCGCCGAGTGGCAGAACCTGGCGCAGTATTCGATGTTGTTGGTGCCCATGATGACGCGGGCGAATTTCTGCAGGAGGTAACTTTCCTCGTTGGTGGTCTTGCCGGAGGCGATGGCACCAAAGGCCTCCGGCGGAATGCCCTTCAGCCTCTCAGCAACCAGGTTCAGCGCTTCTTCCCAAGAAGCCTCCCTGAAAGCGCCGTTCTCCCGGATCAAGGGCTTCTTGAGGCGATCGTCACTGTAGAGGAACTTGTAGGCACTCTTGCCCTTGGGACAGTTTGTCCCTTCGTTGACAGGGTGTTCCTTCCAGGGTTCCACACCCACTATCCTGCCGTCTTTCAGTACGAGGTAGATCCCACAGCCGCAACCGCAGTAGGGACATATCGTCGGCACATATTGCAGATTCACGATCCTGCCCTCCTGAATGGGCTCGGCCCGAGCTGCTTGAGGGTCTCGACAAAACCGGTGACGGTTCTCACCACGCTCGGGCCCTCGGAGGCCGAGATCCATTCCAGCCTCAGCCTGTCGCCGCCGACTCCTACGGCCTCAAGGAAGGGCTTCAGGCCTACCACTCTCCTCCTGGCGCTCAGATTGCCTCTCTGATAGTGACAGTCTCCCGGGTGGCAGCCGCAGACGAGGACGCCGTCTGCGCCTAGTGCGAACGCCTTGAGCACCAGCCGTTCGTCTACTCTGCCAGAGCACATTACCCTGACTATCCTCAGGTTCGACGGGTATTGCATCCGAGCGGTGCCTGCCACGTCGGCCCCCGCGTAGGAGCACCAGTTGCAGAAGAACCCCACTATGGTTGGCTCAAACCCGTTTCTTCTTGCTTCAACTTCATCCATGGTTCCTCCTTTCAGTTCCATGTTGCTCCGACCAGAGGCTCTGGCTTAGGTCTCTGGCCTCCGTCGGCGTGTCTCTAACACATCGATGGCCACCACTTCAGGCCTGACGGCGTCGTACACCGTGACTACATTTGGAAGCATGCGAAACTCCTCCCGTATTGCAGCGATCTCGTCTGTCGTCAAGGGCCTGACCGGGCAGGGACGCAGAGGAGTGTTGATCTGCACCTCGTCGGGCGACAGTTTGCCGGCGATGGCGGCCATACTGCGCGCGGCGTCTCGGTTGGCCTCAACGAACATGATCTGAAGCGCCAGCTTTCCCGTGTACGCTGTCCTGAAGAGCTCGATAGACTCCACGATTTCGGTCAGGGAGAAGGACGGCAGCGCCTGGTTGATCCGCCGGAATAGCTGCTCATCAGGAGCATCCAGCTTGGCAACCACCACATCAGCGTAGGCCAACTCGCGGCGCACGTCCTCCCTTGCCATTAGCGAAGAGTTCGTGAGGACGGCGGTGGGCAGCCCTAGCACCTCCCGGGCCAATCGCAGGGCGTCTCCCAGGTTGCTGGCCAGAGTGGGTTCGCCCATTCCCGAGAACGTGACGTAGTCAGCCGGTACGTTCCTGGCTCCCTCCAGTTCCCGCGCAAGGGCGCTCAGAGGGACGAACTCAGCCCGCACTGCCAGCCGCCGCGCTGTTCTCCCCAACTGACAGTAGATGCAGTCGAAGGAGCAGGTCTTGCCGTCGCCAGTCAGTAGATCCACACCCAAAGATCGGCCCAGCCGCCACGATGGCACTGGGCCGTAGATAATCGAGCTCACTTGCCAGTTAGCTTCCTCTCTGCGCGCTGCATCATGAGCAGGCGCACGCCCTGCATCTGTCGGAAGGTAGCCCCCTCGCTCAGGCAGCGCAAGGCCAGCACTGGATCGGTCACCTGTATGCCCGAGATGACGTCCACGCCGTAGTCGAACAGGACGGGCGACAGAGGCGTGCTCGGGCCGAGGATCACGACCAGGGTTGGGGGCAGGCACAGGCTTAGCAGTCGTTCCATAGTGTGGTTGATGAAGGCGCTGCCGGTGATGGCGGCAATGTCCACTTGTGGCAGGATGGCTTCCGCCTCCTCCGCGCCCACGTCGCCCGGCTGCGGATGGAGCTCGATCACCCAAAGTCGTTCGGCTGCCTGGCGCAGGGCTGGTACGAAGGGAAAGTGGCCCACCAATGCCACCCTCTTGCCCCGGCCGCGGTCGATCAGCAGCTCGGCGGCGTTGAGCTCCACACAGCGCGCCTCATCCACGTCCAGCAGGGAGTTGATGGCCGCCAGGCCGATACCTGCCTCCAGCGTGCTCTCCGAGTAGGCCAGTTCGGTCAACTCCAGTGCGCTTCTGTCGGCCAGCCTCCCGGCCTCGCCCACGTGGACGGCACCGTGCTCGTGCACCTCCGGCCCCACCGTTGAGGCCAGGCCGCATCTCCGGCTGCAGACGGCGGTCCAGAACCGGCCGACCTGCACCCCCTGGACCGGCGCATCTTCCTGGAGGGTAGCTATCACATCATCCAGGATCTTCACGGTGTTCTCTCCCCACTGGTGCCCCTTGCGGTTTGGTCAGTCCAGCCGCTCCCTAAGGTCGGGCAGATTGCCGTCTATGTATCGCAGGACGGCCTCCCGGATGACTGCCACGTCGGTGATGATCGGCCGAATGCCGTAGCCCTTGAGGCTCTCGTACGCTCCCATGCCCATACCGCCGGCAATAAGGACCTCGCAGTCAGAGATGGCCTCCGCCATACTCCGATGCTTGGCCTGGGATCCGGGGTCGTAGCCGTGCCTCTCGCCGGGGGCCAGCCTGGGGTGACCCTGAGCAGCGAAGGTGCGGTGGCCAGCCTTCGGACGCGTCTCGCTGTCGACGACCTTGCCCTCTTCGACCGTCAGAACCACATAGTAGGGTGCCCGCCCAAAGTGCTGGCTGATATGCACCTCATCGTCAGAAACGGCAGCGATTCTCAATTCACGCCCCCTTCCCAGATTACTAACATACCTTTATCTCGTACCTGGGTTCCCCCTCGCCCAGATGCAGCACGACCTTGACGTCCCGGCCCTCGGCAAGATGCCTCTCCGACTCATCGCGCAGCTTCTGGAGCTCAGGAGATTTCAGAAGGGCCACGACAGCTTCATACGTTTCTCTGAGCTCTTCGTTTTCACGTCCACCCTTCAGAAGTTGCCTGAAGCAATCCCGATATTGCTCCTCGGCCAAGCATTTGATGCACCTGCCCGGTATCTCCCTCGTTGAGTATCTTGGCTCAAGCTCCATGTCGGGGGCCATTCTTACCTCCTCCGGCAGATGTCATCTGCGGAGCAGGGAGGGCTTTCGCAGCGCGTGTCTCTGCCGCAGCAGGTGGTGCCCTCGCCGGTTCCGCTCCCAAGCAGGCTAAAGGCGGAAATCAGCCTCTCCAGGCTTTCGCCACCGCAGTTGGGACACTTGCCCGGCTTTGCATCCAGACTACGCTGGAAGAGTTCGCACACCTGGCCGCACTGGCGGCATTTGTAGTCATAGATCGGCATTCTGTTCCTCCGTGCTCAGCAACACAAGCCTCCGCTGACAACGGGCCGCCTCACCAGCGAGCGGCCACCACTTTCCAGAGCTCCTGTATGCGCCGCGACACCACGCCGTCGCCGAACTCCACCACCGGCACACCCTGGGCGATGGCATCGCTGACCACGGTGTCGAAGGGAATCTTGGCTCCCACGTCTATGCCCGCCTGGTGGCAGTAGTCCTCGATATGTCGGGAGTTCCCTTCATCAAGGTCACACTTGTTTATGCACACCAGCGCCGTCACGCCAAAATGGCAGCACACGGCCAGCACCCGTTCTAGGTCGTGGATGGCGCTCAGGCTGGGCTCGCTGATGATGAGGGCCAGGTTTGCCCCGGAGAGGGAGGAGATCACCGGGCAGCCGATCCCCGGCGGCCCGTCGCTGAGGATGTAGTCCGAACTCTCCTCCTTGGCGAGGCCCCTGGCCTTCTGCCTTACTGCCGCGACCAGCTTGCCCGAGTTCTCCTGCCCGGCCTCCAGACGAGCATGCACCAGCGGCCCATATCGGGTATCGGAGACGTACCAGTGGCCGGCGAGGGTGTCGACCATTGCCACCGCCTGCTCCGGACAAACGTGGAGGCAGAAGCCGCAGCCCTCGCAGGAAAGGGGATCGACCTGGAACTCCTGGATGGCGTCGAAGCGGCAGGCGTCCACGCAGAGACCGCAGCTAGTGCACGCCTCCCGGTCGATGACGGCCACCTTCTGGCCCCAGAACTCGTGTGTCTCCCTCACCTCGGGCCGGAGCACCAGATGGAGGTTGGCGGCATCGACATCGCAGTCGGAGATAACCTTGTTCTCTGCCAGCGCCGCCAGCGAGGCGGCGACGACGGTCTTGCCGGTTCCCCCCTTTCCGCTAAGTACGACGATTTCCCTCATCACTCACTGTTTCACTACTGCCAGGCGTTGAATGCTCCCTAAAAGGTCGCCGAAAGCCTCGCGCCAGGATGGCATGCCAGCCACCAAGGTTTGGCCGCGGCAGTACAGCTCGGCTATTTGCCTGTCAAGGGGGATCTTGAGGAGGACAGGGATGTGCTGCTGAGCACAATAGCGTTCCACGCTTTGGTCTCCCGAGCCGTCGCGATTTATGACCCCGAAGGGGGTCGGTTCGGTGACCAGAAGGCAGAAGTCGCTGCCCTTTACCGCTTCCACCACCGGGCACGAGTTACCCGGTGGCACATCAACGATGACTGTGCTATTCCGGTCGGCCCACTGCTTGACAGCGCGGATCACCGGCCCGGCCATGGCCTCGCCGATGGCCAGTCGCCCGTGGACGAAGCGCACTTCGCCCGCGTGTCCTTCCTCGACTACGCCTACTTGCCGCTCCTCTTCGCTAATTGCCTTCTCTGGGCACATGTAGGTGCAGACGCCGCAGCCGTGACATAGCTCCGGAAAAACCAGGGCGTTTTCGCCCATCACAGCGATAGCCTTGTAGGGACAGGCTTCAGAGCAGACCCGACAGTAGGTGCACTTCTCTTTGTCCACTTTGGGGATGGGCAACATCACCGGCCGGGAGGAGGTGAT
>LJUA01000075.1 GCA_001303545.1 Dehalococcoidia bacterium SM23_28_2 | reverse complement strand
CAGGCGACGGTTGCTGGGCTAGGGCTGCTTCAGGCCGCCGACTAGACTCGCGCGGCGGCGTACATCACTCGCCGTCGGGCTCTTCTCCCAGAGCGGGGCGCTCGCTGCGCGCCAGACGACGCCTCTCGGCACGGGCAGGGCCGCGGCCTCGTCGTCTGAGGACGTAAACAACGGCAAGGGGAACGATGACCATCACCGCCAGCGCGATGATCTGAGCCATACGCAGGCCAGCAAAGACAAGGTCGTCTCCCACCCAGACACCGCCGAAGTCCTCCCCCCGCAGGAAGCTGATGCCGAAGCGCATGGCAGAGTAGAGGAAGGCCCAGGAGAAGAAGACCATGCCCTCGCGTTTGAAGAGCCGCCGCAGGACGAACAGCAGCAGGGCAAAGATGAGCAGATCGCCCGCTATCTCGTAGGCGGTGACCGGATGCTGGGCCAGTTCAGCTGGCCCAGCGGTGTAGATGGGATAGGCAGGGCTGTCGGAGTGGGTGTAGACGATACCGATGGGCCAGTCAGTGGTCCTGGCGTAGATGTCGCCATTGACGAGGCAGCCGATGCGGCCCACGGCCATGCCCAGAATACCGCCGATAGCGGCCGCGTCGGCCATCGCCCCCCAGCGGGGCAGGCGGCGCCAGGCGGCGTAGGCCGCCGCACCCAGAGCGCCGCCGATCAGCGCTCCGTAGAGGGAGATGCCGCCGGTGTTGATGGCGAAGATCTCCGCGGGGTCATCGCTGAAGTTATCAAGGTTCTCCAGCACGTAGAGGGCGCGGGCGCCGATGATGCCGCCGATGACCAGAAAGAGGGCCATGTTGTAGATGGTGTCTTCGTCGATGCGAGCCCGCCGGGCCAGGAAGGCCGCCATCAGGACACCGGCCACCACCCCCAGGGCGGTGAACAGCCCATGCCAGGTGATCTCCAGGCCGCTGATCTCGAAGATCTCGGGGTCGATGCCGATATTGATCGCCAAGAACAGCGGAGTGTTAAGAGCTTCCATCCTGCGTCTCCTCTTTCAAGGCGTCGGGGGAGCCGGCCTCTGCTCCCAGCTTGGCCATCTCGCGGCGGAAGTTGGCCAGGTGACCAGCCACGCCCGCCAGATAGGTGCGATCGCCTGTTATCTTAGCCCAAAGTCGCCGTCTGGGCACGTAGAAGGTGATGCCAAGGCCCAGGAGAAGGAAGCCAGCGCCCGCCCAGATCAGGTTATCGCTCTGGTCGCGCTTGACCTCGATGCCGGCGAACTCCCGCTGCCCCAGGAAGGTGTACTGATAGTCGCCTACAACGCTGCTCTCGCCGGGCACGAGAGCCAGCACGTCGGAGCCCACGCCGCTGATAAGCAGAGTAGGCGGGCCGTCCACCGTCGATGGCGCTGACACCGCCTCCCCCACCTCGTGGCAGCGGCAGTCGCTGTAGTATTGGCTATGATGGGCACCTCCTCCCCCCAGGGAGCCATAGCCAGCGTTCTCCATCTGGAGGAGTACCGTCCCCGTGGCAGAGCCGCCGTCCGTCGTCGACGGCAGGGGGAATCCCTGCTCGAAGGTAGCGGGCAGGCGGCTCAGGGAGAGGAACTCGAACTCCAGCCCGCCGGCGCGCCCTTTCTCGCCGACAGCAAGGGCCAGGCGAACGGGATCGGGGTTGTCGCCCAGCTCGAACACCACCAACTGCCAGTCGTCCCCCGCCGAATCGGGCTTCGCCCCGATCCAGATCCGGCGACCATCGCTGGGGATGGCCACCGTCGTCCCGTAGGCCGATTCGACTAGGTTGGTGAGCACCAGCATCTCCTCCAGAAGGAGCCGGCCGTCGCCGTCGCGGATCGCCACGTGCGGGCCGGGCATGGTATCAGCGAGGGCAAGCAGTTCCCTGTATACCACACTTCCGGTAGGTAGATCACGCACCTGAAGCTCAGCGCCGAAGCCGAAGTAAGCGGCCTGATGAAAGCGATAGCCCTCGTAGGTGCAGGGGCCGTTGACGCTGGCAGTGCAGTGCTTGACCTCCCGGCCCTCCTGGAGGATGGCCATCTCCGTGCGGTAGTCCAGCGGCTGGCCCTGCTCGCTGAAGTACCCTACGGCGTCGATGACTTCTACCCGCATCTGATCGGCATCTCCAGAAGAGTTCACAGAGGCGCTTGTGCCCTCGGCGAGGAACAGGGTCTGCGAGAAGCCGGTGAGCTCGCTGACTATAGCGGCGACGATGAACAGAACAAGGGCCAGGTGGGTCAGGAAACTACCCACCTGTGCCCAACTGAAGCGATCGGCGAAGAGGTAGACCGCCTGCCCCTCCTCGAGGCGTTCGACCCGATAGCGATGCCGCCGTAACACGGCCTCCAGCGCACTCGCATCGGCGGGGGTGGTGAAGGAGAGCCGCTGCTGAGCCCGCTCGAAGTACGTGTCGGGCAGGCGCGTCTGGGGCCGGCGAAGCGAGCGCCAACTGGACGGGACACGATTGAGCGTGCAGGCGATAATGGAGGCCACCAGCAAACCCAGGCTGACGGCGAACCAGCGAGCGTGGAAGACATCGAACAGGCCCAGGCGATGTATGACATCGGTCAGGATGCCGTACTTCTCCCGCTGGGCATCCAGCCAGACGGATACCGCCTCCGAATCGCCACGGACACCGTCGGGGATCTGGGGCAAGAGCACCCCCAGCAATCCAACCACGGCCAGGAAGGCAATGAGGACGATGGCCCAGCGCACGTTGGTGAGGAGGCGCCAGACCGCCGGCAAGGGGTTCCAGGGGCCCGGACGGGGAACCCTATCGGTCATTGGGGACGCCTAGGGGGAGAATGCCCGCTCGCAGAGGCGCCGGGTCTGAGCGGCAGAGAGGCCCTCGCCCAGATAGCCATCACCTACCCGGATCTCGAAGTGCAGATGGTTCTCGATGTTGGGGTCGGTGACCCCCTCCGGCGTTCCGGAGTTGCCCACATAGCCCACGACCTGTCCTACCTCCACCACCATGCCCACTTCAATCCCCTGCTCTACGTCCAGCAAGTGGGCATAGCGGGTTGCAATGCCGTCGCCGTGGTCGAGCCACACCTGCCGACCGCGCAGGCGATCGAGACCCTCCGGATCAGTGTAGCCCTGCTCGAAGGTGCGAGCCAGCAAGGCATCCATCTCCTCAAGGGTGATGTCCTGATAGTCGTGGTCGGCGCGGATGACCACCCCCGTCTTGGCAGCGAGCACCGGCGCCCCCCGCTCGATGGGCACACAGTTGTGGCCATCGTAGAAATCGATACCTTCGTGAATGCCCAGGCGATACTCGCGAGGGGCGTTGGGCATGAGGTCATCCCTATCGGGAAGGCAGGCCCCCGCGATAGGGAACTGGAAGCCATGAATGACGGCCTCCAGAACGGGAGGCTCTGTAGGCCCAACGGTGGGAGACGGCAAGGGACTGGTCTCAGTAGTCGGGCTCACCTTGGGGACGATGATGCTGATCTCCTTGTCGTCCTCCTCGGACGACGACGAAGTGCAGATCACCCCCAGGACGACGGCCGCTGCCGCCGCCAGCGCCACCAGGCCGACACGAGCCAGGTTACCCAGCAAGCGGATAGCCTTCCTCCTCCATAGTCTTCTCGATGGTCGTCAGGTCCACCACAGAGGGATCATACCGAATTCTCACCTGTTTGGCTTGAGGGTTGCCGTCGAGAAACTGCACCCCCTGTAGCCTGGACAGGGCCACGCGGATGGCCGCGATACAATGATTGCAGGAGATATCGGGGGCCGTCAAAGTTACCTCCTCCACAACCTCACCTCCTCAGGAAACCCAGTTTCTTCTTCGCCAGGCCAACCGCCTCAGCGTGCGCCCGCTCCTCCAGGGCATCGTCCAGCGGCGACAGCGCGACCTCGCTGTGCCTGCGCTTGAGAGCCTGGGCGATGAGATGATCGGCGAATCGAGGGTTCTTCGGCAAGAGCGAGCCGTGCAGGTAGGTGCCGAAGGCGTTCTCCCCCTGCATCGCTCCTTCGCTACCGTCACGGCCGTTGTTGCCGAAGCCGCTGATAACCGTCGCCAGAGGCCGAGCGCCGGGCTCCAGGTAGGTGCGGCCGCCGTGGTTCTCGAAGCCGACCAGCGTTCCGCCCTGCCAGCGCACAACCACGTTGCCGATGAACCGTTTGACGTCCGCACCGGGATGCTCCGTCCAGGCGTCGAAGATGCCCACGCCCGCCAGCTCCTCGCCGGCGGCAGGGCGATAGTAGCGGCCCAGGAGCTGATAGCCGCCGCAAACAGCCAGGAGCACGACCCCCTCGGCCACCGCCTGGTGCAGCGCCTCCGCCTTGGTCTCCAGGAGGTCTTCCGCCACTCGCCGCTGCTCGCGGTCCTGAGCGCCTCCCATGAATATCAGGTCGTAGGCATTCGGATCGAGCGTGTCGCCCAGCTCCAGCTCGTCCACCGTCAGCGCGATGCCCCGCTGCTGACAGCGGCGGCGGAGGCAGAGGATGTTGCCGCGGTCGCCGTAGAGGTTCATCAGCTTGGGGTAGAGGTGAGCCAGGCGCAGGTCAGCTTCCACCGCCTCAGTCCTCCTCCCAGAAGGGCGGTCGCCTGCCCCAGCGGGCGAGCAGCTTGCGCACCTTGAGCATGGCGGTATAGGTGGGAACAACGTACAGGCGTTCACCCTCCGGCGTCAGCGCCAGGGCCATCTCCAAGGCGCTCTCCGTATCCTCCTCGATGACCGGATGGGCGCCGATGTCGGCGTACTTCAGGCGGAGAGCCATGTCGGCGGCTCGGCGGCCGGAAGCCAGGACGAGCGTCGCCTGGCCGGCCAGCATCTCGAAGTCCACATCCCAGATCCAGGAGATATCCCGCCCGTCGGCGATGTCATCGTTGAGCAGGAAGAGGAGGTTCTTGGTCCCCTCCTCGGCGCTGATCGCCCGCAGCACCTGGTTGAGGCCGGCGGGGTTCTTGGCCAGGATGGTCTGCACCTCGCGGCCGCGGACGGTCATCCTCTCCTGGCGACCGAAGGCGGCGGTGAAGGAGGCGGCGCCCGTCCGGATGGCGTCCGCAGGCACGCCCAGGGCAAGGCCGACGCCGACCGCCGCCAGGGCATTGTAGGCGTTGTACAGGCCGATGAGGGGCAGCGACAGGTCGATCTCACCGGAAGGAGTGGATAGAGCCAGGCGCAGGGGATGGTCAGGACTCTGCTCCACCTTAATAGCCTGGACATCGGCAGCGGGCCGCGCCCTGCCACAGCCGGGGCAGACCCAGTGGCCCACGTGGCCATAGAACACGGCGCTGTAGCTGTACTCTCGGCCGCAGGCGGGGCACCAGCGAGCATCGGCGGCGTGCTCGATCTCGTACACGGCGCAGGAGGCATCGCTCACGGCGTAGAACAAGACCGGCCCACGGCAGGCATCGGCCAGGCCGGCCACGGAGGGGTCATCGGCGTTGAGCACGACAGTGATAGAAGAAGGGAGAGTGGCCAGCGCTTGCCGCCACACAGCGGCTACGCTGTCCACCTCGCCGTAGCGGTCGAGCTGGTCGCGGAAGAGGTTGGTGAAGGCGACGACGCGAGGAGAGAGCGCTTCGGCGGCCTCCGGCAGCGTCGCCTCGTCCACCTCGAAGACGCCCAGGCGTCGATCGGGCTGAGTGAGCTGGCCCCGAGCATCCGTGGCCTCGACGAGGCAGGCGGTGATCCCCCGCATGAGGTTGGAGCCACTGTGGTTGTGGACGGGCCAGTAGCCGGCCGCCTGAGCGATGTTCCTGGCCAGGCGAGCGGTGGTGGTCTTGCCGTTGGTGCCAGTTATCAACACCGAGCCGTGGCCCAGCCGGGCCGCCAGGCGAATGGCCAGCCCGGGGGAGACGGCATCGGCTACCAGGCCGGGGAGCGCAGTGCCACCGCCGAACCCCAGGCGGCGGCTGACGACCGCCGTCACCTTGGCCGTGGTCACTGCTGCTGCCGTGCGCAGGCTTGAGACCGCGCTCACTGGCTCCCCTTGCGCGCCTCGATCAGCTTCACCAACCCAGCTAAGAAACCGTCGACTGCCACCACCTGAAAGCCCGCCCTCTGCACGTTGGCCACGGTGTCGCGGTTGATGTTGTCCCCCGACAGGCGCAGCCAGGGCGGGTTCAAGAAGTCCATGAGCCGTCCAAGGAGACGGTTGCCCAGGCGAACGTGCTCCAGAAGGATAAACCGGCCACCCGGCTTGAGCACTCGCCACACCTCTGTCAGACCAGCAATGGGATCGGGCACCGAGCAAAAGACGAAGGAGGTGGCAGCGTAGTCGAAGGAGTCATCGGCAAAGGCCAATCGCCGGACATCCATGACACCAAGCTCCACCGGCTTTCCGTTCTTGCGAGCCCTGTTTGCAGCCCAAGTCAGAAAGCTCGGGCTCGGGTCTACCGCCACCACCGCCGCCTCGGGCGGATAGTAGGCCATGTTCATCCCTGTTCCCACGCCTACCTCCAAGACGCGACCGCCCTCTACTTTCGACCAGAGGAGGCGCCTCCAGCTCTCAGGCACCAACTCTAAGATGACATCCTGCAGGTCATAGCGATGCCGCGCCGCTCTGGTCGGCTTCCAATCCTGCCCCTGGCTCGTTTCCGGGGACATACCCACCGTAGCCTCCTCACCAGTCAGGTTCAAGCTGCCGGCTTGAACCGCCGCAGGCGGAGGGAATTGGTCATCACCGATAGCGAGCTGAAGGCCATGGCCGCCGCCGCCAGGATCGGGTTCAAGAAACCGAACTCGCCGAAGAAAGGCTCCAGGCCGCCCGGCACGCCCGTCCTCACGAACAAAGGATACAAAATGCCTGCCGCAATGGGAATGAGGGCCACGTTGTAGAAGAAGGCCCAGAACAGGTTCTGCCGGATGATCTGTATGGTCTTCTTGCTGAGGGCGATGGCCGTGGCTACGCCGCGCAGGTCGCCGCGGATGAGGGTGATGTCGGCGGCCTCCATGGCCACGTCGGTGCCGGTGCCGATGGCGATGCCCACGTCGGCCTGGGCGAGAGCGGGGGCGTCGTTGATGCCGTCGCCGACCATGGCCACCACCTTGCGCTCGCCCTGGAGCGCGCGCACCTGGTTGGCCTTGTCCTCGGGCAGGACCTCCGCCAGCACGCGGTCGACGTCCACCTGGCGGGCGATGGCCTCGGCCGTGCGACGATGGTCGCCGGTGAGCATGATCACCTCCATGCCCATCGCCTTGAGGCTGGCGATGGCCGCCTGAGCGCCCTCCTTGACCGTATCCGCCACGGCGATGACGCCCAGCACCTGGCCGTCGGCGGCGACGAACATCGCTGTCTTGCCCT
>LJUA01000074.1 GCA_001303545.1 Dehalococcoidia bacterium SM23_28_2 | reverse complement strand
ACCACCCACGAACGAAAGATGGGTAGTTGCCGACGTAGACGCTGCCTCCTCTCCCAGCGCAGAATCAAGGCGCGAGGAACAGCGGACGTTCCAGCGACGAACCGTGCGAAGAGCGAGAAATGGCGCCTCAGGTTGAAAAGCGGCTGACCGTTGCACAGCCGACAATCGGAATCGCGAGGGGATCGCGGTGTTGCACCCGCCATCCCACCCGCTCGGCCGTGGCCCACGCGTATCGCCATCATCCAGCAGTGGCTATCGCACTCCTCTGCGCCGAATGCGTCCGGAGGGCCCCATCAGTTGGCAGAGGACCCAGAGACAATGGGAGCCCTTGACCTGGATCTGACACCGCTTCAGAACTACGACGGCCTCATCGACGCCGACGCGCGCCAGGAAATCGTCTCAGTGGCGCAGTCCTTGAAAGGGCTGCGGGTCGTGCACGTCAATACGACGCCAAACGGCGGCGGCGTCGCCGAGATTCTCCGCTCTCTAGTTCCAATGATGCGAGGTTTGGGCATTGACGCTAGGTGGTGGGTTCTGGAGGCCGATGAGAGATTCTTTGCGGTCACCAAGAGACTCCACAACGGCCTGCAAGGCAGACCGACTTCGCTTTGCCGAAAGGATGTCGAGTGCTACTGGCTCCACAATGAAGAGGCTGCTACTGCTATAGAGCTAACCTTCGATTCCCCTGATATCTTGGTGCTCCACGATCCCCAGGTGATGGCCGTCCCTGTCTTCCTGCGCAACGGCATCCGAACGGTGTGGCACTGCCACATCGATCTCACGACGCCATCCAAGAGCATCCAGGCTCGGCTGCTGCCGCTGACCCAGTTCTACGTCCGCTGTGTGGTGAGCATGCAGAACTATGTTCACTCTGGCCTGCCCTCTGACAAGGTGTCAGTGTTCCCGCCAGCCATCGACCCGCTTAGCCCCAAGAATCTTCCCCTCTCTCCGGAGAAGGCCCGACAGATCTTGGGTCGATTGGGCATTGACACCTCACGTCCGCTGGTCACCCAGGTCTCCCGCTTCGACCCCTGGAAGGACCCTTGCGGCGTTGTGGACGCCTACCGGCTGGTGAAGAACCGGGTACCCGAGCTGCAGCTGGCCCTTGTTGGCGCTCTGACCGCGGTGGACGACCCCGAGGGCATACAAATGTGGCGATCGGCTTGTTCCTACGCAGGCGATGATCCGGATATTCACATCTTTCCCCAGCCCGAAGTTGGAGGCGACGAAACCATTGTCAATGCATTCCAAACGGCTTCCAGTGTCGTCGTTCAGAAATCGATACGGGAGGGTTTCGGTCTGACGGTAACGGAAGCGATGTGGAAGGGCATGCCGGTCGTTGGCGGCAACTGCGGCGGCATCCGGCTCCAGATCGAGAACGGCGTCAATGGCTACCTTGTAAGCAGTGCCGTCGAGTGCGCAGAGAGAATCGTTGACCTGCTGGGTGACCCCGGTCGGTCAGGGATGATGGGGGTCGCCGCCAGAGAAAGCGTACGCCGAAGGTTTCTGATGCCGCGGCTTCTCCTGGATTATCTACGACTCTTTCAGCAGATTGTGAACGGACAGTTCTGCCAACCAGAGCACTGTAAGGAGACTAAAGCCAACGCGGTCGCTGGCCTTTTGGCGCCGACGCGTGCGAGCAGGACCAGCGCTGGCAAAACCCCCTCCTGAGCGCTTGGGCTCGCCGAGTGACGGCGCGCAACTGTTGGCTTTCAGAAGCCCGTCATGTCGTCAGGCGCTGCGGAACCAGTCGCAGACCACCTCCGGCAACTCGCGGGCAAGGGCCTCGCGCAGGCTGGCGTCCATGCAGGACTTGAGCACGCAGAACACGCAGCCGCAGCGGCGCACCGCCTCCTCGGCGGCATCGACGGCGAACAGGTCCATCCCGCCCAGGGTCTTGTCGGGCATGCCGACGGCGTCTACGCAGCCTGACGCCCATCCGATGAACGTCTGGCTGTCGATGAAGGGGTCCGCCTCCGGCCGGCAGCGTTCGAACACACAGAAGAGCTCGGCGGGCAGACACCTCTCCATGCTGGCCGCCCGCTCTCGGCAGAGCACCTCGGCCAGGGCGCGCATCACCGCCAGGGTCGCCGCCTCAGCCTCCTCGAAGGAGGCCAGTCTCCCTCTCTTCTGCACCTCGACTATGAACTCTCGGTACTCCATCTCCGCAGCCCCCTTCCGCAGCTAGACGAACTGCTCCTTCAGGCCCTCGTACTGCTCGAGCGCCGGCGCCCTGGCCAGCTCCAGCAGCCGACTGACCGGCGAGCCGTCCTCAAGCGCCCTCACCTGTTCTTCATAGGGTGGCACTCCATCCACCTGGTAGATGACGCCCACCGGGATGCGCTCGCCCCACTCCTGCGCTTTGTGCCAGGCCGCCGCGCGGTCGCTGTGGTCGTAGCCTTGCTCCTCTTCCAGATGGTAGACCCTCTCCCGATACCAGGCGTATGTGTTCACTCGATTGAAGGTGACGCAGGGCTGCAGCACAT
This sequence comes from Dehalococcoidia bacterium SM23_28_2, assembly GCA_001303545.1. Classification (GTDB taxonomy): domain Bacteria; phylum Chloroflexota; class Dehalococcoidia; order SM23-28-2; family SM23-28-2; genus SM23-28-2. Next base: position 10,950 of record LJUA01000074.1, on the reverse strand, counting down.
CGATCAGCGCATAGCCCCGATGGCGGACGCCCTGGGCGATGACCTCGGCCAGGTGCTTGGGGTCGCCGGAGAAGGAGCGGGCGATGAAGGTGGCCCCCGCCGCCAGAGCGACAGCCGCCGGGTTGAGAGCCGCCTCGAACGCGCCGTCGGGCGAGGTGGTGGTGATGAAGCCGGCATCGCTGGTGGGCGAGTACTGGCCCTTGGTCAGGCCGTAGATCTGGTTGTTCTCCACGATCTGGGTGATGTTCGGGTTGCGGCGGCAGGTGTGCAGGAAGTGGTTGCCGCCGATGCCGTAGGAATCGCCGTCGCCGTTGACCACGATGACGTGCAGGTCGGGGTTGGCCAGCTTGGCGCCGGTGGCCACCGCCAGCGGCCGGCCGTGGATGGTCATGTAGCCGTTGGCGTTCATGTAGTCGGGGAGCTTGCTGCCGCAGCCGATGCCCGAAACGAGAAGCACCTGATGGGGGGCGATCTCCATGTCGGCCAGAGCCAGCTTGAGCGCCTTGAGGATGGCGTAGTCGCCGCAGCCGGCGCACCAGGTGACCTCTACCGCAGTGTCGTAGACCTTGGGGTCCAGCCTTGTGATCATCGCTCACCTCCTACCGCAACCCGGCCACGATGTCCTCGGGCGAGAACGGTCGGCCGTCGTACTTGTTGACAGTCTGGTCGATGCTGAGCCCGGTGGACATCCGGATCAGGCGGGCCAGCTGCGACGTGTAGTTCTGCTCCACCGCCACCGTGTGCCGACAGCCCTTCAGCATCCGAGCGGCCTTGTCCTCGGGGAAGGGCCAGAGGTCGGCGAAGTGGATGAGGTTGGCGCTATTCCCGTCGGAGTTCAGCAGGTCGACCGCCTCCCGGCAGGGCCCATAGCTCGACCCCCAGCAGACCAGAGTCAGCTCGGCCTGCTCCGGGCCGTAGCGCTTGGGCGGCCGCATCTCCGTTGCCGCCGCCGCCAGCTTGCGCATGCGCTTGTCCATCATCCGCCGCCGGTTGGTGATCTCCTCGGTGATGTGGCCGTACTCGTCGTGCTCGTCGCTGGTGGCGGCGTACACCGCCCTGGGGTGGCCCGGCAGCGCCCGCGGCGAGATGCCCGAATCGGTGAAGGCATAGCGACGGTATTCATCCTCCAGCCGCTCCAGGTCCTCCGCCGACAAGAACTGGCCGCGGTCGATGCTCACCGTCGAGAAGTCGATGGCTTCCTTGTCCAGAGTGCGCATGGAGCTGGCCAGAAACGCGTCGGAGAGGATGACCACCGGGCACTGGTAGCGCTCGGCGAGATTGAAGGCCCGCCAGCCGGCCTCGAAGCACTCCTCCACCGTCCCCGGCGCCAGGACGACGCGGGGGAACTCCCCCTGGGAGGCGTTGATCACGAACAGCAGGTCTCCCTGCTCGGTACGGGTGGGGAGGCCGGTCGATGGGCCGCCGCGTTGCGCCTCCACTACCACCAGCGGCACCTCGGTCATCCCTGCCAGGCCGAGAGCCTCCGCCATCAGCGAGAAGCCGCCGCCGGAGGTGGCCGTCATCGCCCTCGCTCCCGCGTAAGAAGCGCCGACGGCCATGCAGATGGCGGCGATCTCGTCCTCAGCGTGCTTGGTGACGACGCCGAACTCGCGGGGCAGGGCTGACAGCCGCTCGATGATGGATGTAGACGGCGTCATCGGGTAGGCCGACATGAATCGGCAGCCACCCGCCAGCGCTCCCAGGCTGATGGCCTCGTTGCCGTTGATCAGCATCCGCGGCGGCGCCTCCAGAGGCCTCAGCTTGTGGGGGAAGGCGGCGGCGTAGCGCTCCTGCGCCCGACTGTAGGCCGCCCTTGCCACCGTCAGGTTGCTCTCCACCACATCCGGCCCTTTCGACCGGAAGTTGTCCCTCATGACGCTCTCAAGGTAGTCGAGCGGCCAATCGCAGACGGCGGCGGCGGCGGCCAGCGCCGCCGTATTGGTCATGATCCGGTTGCCGTGCTCCTCGGCGATGGCCATCAGGGGCATGGGGAAGCACTGCACGCCTCGCTTCTTCAGGGCCTCCTCGTCCACATTCACTTTCTCCGGATAGATCACCGCGCCCCCCTTGGCGATGTGATCCATGTGAAGGGGCACCGTCTCCTCCGTGAGGGCGAGTATGAGGTGCACGTCGTTGCTGTGGGAGTAGATGGGGCGCTCCGACAGGCGGATCTGGTAGAAGTTGTGCCCGCCGCGGATGCGAGAGCGATAGTCCTGCATGGCGAAGACCTGCAGCCCGCCGCGAGCGAAGGCCTGGCATAGGCCCGCTCCACTCGATTCTACCCCCTGGCCGGCATCGCCCCCGATCAGGATACTCATGTCGTTCACCACTGTGCCTGCCACATCACCCCTCCTTCCTTGCCTACGCTTGGATCCAGTAGGAGACATCTTATGTTCTTGGCCCGTCGTTTACAAGTACTCTCCGGCTATGAGTTTGGCCAGGCGGCTCAACCTTTGCCCTTCGATGGTCTTGACGGTACGCTTCTTTATGCTAATATTTTACTTAAATGTAAAGTATTTTGGCCACACAATTTGCGCTCTTGTTGCTTATGGGTCTCGCTTTTTGGCCGGTGCTGTGCTATAACTCGCGTCATACGGGATTATCCCTGGCTAATCCGTCGGCCTGACGAGGCCCAGGCTTTTTGAGCCCAGGAGCGAAACAGTTAGGAAAGGAGGTCTCCACCATGGCCTACGAGGCAAAAGACTACGGCCGCCTGATAGGGATGGAGGGCTTCAGCGAGACACTGCTGAGGAATCACTTCACCCTCTACCAGGGCTACGTAACCAATACCAACAAGCTGCTTGACCTTCTCGGTCAGATGGCCAAGGAGGGCAAGATCGGCACGCCGGAATACGCCGAGCTGAAGCGGAGGATGGGCTTCGAGTGGGATGGCATGCGGCTGCACGAGTACTACTTCGAGAACCTGGGCGGCAAGGGAGACCTCGGCCAGTCGGCCAAGCTGCGCGATAAGCTCGCCCAGGATTTCGGCAGCTACGAAGCCTGGGAGGCCGATTTCAAGGGCACCGGCGCCATGCGGGGAATCGGCTGGACCATACTCTACCAGGACAACGTGACAGGAAGGCTGATCAACCAGTGGATCAACGAGCACGAGACCGGTCATTTGGCGGGCTGCCGGCCCATCCTGGTCATGGATGTCTTCGAGCACGCCTTCATGATCGACTACGGCCTCAAGCGGGCTGACTACATTGAGGCCTTCTTCAAGAACATCAACCGGGAGGCTGTGGAGAGCCGCCTGGCGTAGGACTTGCGGCAGGCGGAGTCGGAGGCCACGTCAGAAGCCTTACGGTCGATCGTCTCCGGCAGGCACGAAAGGGGCACGCTATGGCAGAGACCACGATCACTCCTCTGGATGACGGCCCTTATCTGGTAAAGGGCCCCGCGAAGGTCGTTGACGCCCGCGGCAACGAGTTCCAGGTACAGGGCAAGACCATCGCCCTCTGCCGCTGCGGCAGCTCCAGCACCAAGCCCTTCTGCGATGGGACTCACATCAAGATCGGGTTCAAGTCCACCGACAGGGCCGCTGGCCGGGCTGGCTAGATGTAGAGAGCTGGCCTCCTAGGTCGCAACTCTCGGAGTCGTTGCTATGGTGAGGGGGTGATGCCATCGCCAGGTAGTGTGCGACGTTGACGGATGATATCCTAGCCCCGTAGGAAGAACGAGCAGAGGAGGTGGTAGAATGCCCGAGTTTCCTAATCCATTCCCCGGTATGGTGCCCGATCGCAAGCTCACTCTCGAAGAGCTGGTCCGCGCCATCCGCATGGACCTGGCCGCCGAGCACGAGGCGGTTCATCTCTACATGGCCCACGCCGATGCCACCGATCACCCTCTGGCCAAGAAGGTCCTCATTGACATCGCCAACGAGGAGCGGGTCCACGCCGGCGAGTTTGCCCGCCTGATTAGCATCCTGACGAAGGATGAGGACAAGTTCCTGGCGGAGGGCGCCGAAGAAGTGGATGAGATGGCTGGCGATTAAGGCCAGCCGCCAGGGCGGATGGCCGGGGCATCATCGCCGGCATTCGTCGGGCTCTAGAAGGCCATCTCCGGCTTCCAGACCTGCCATACCTTGCCGACTAGGTCCGGCCCCGGCTTGAGGGTCATGCCGCCCGGCTTCCAGCCGGAGGGCGTGGCCTCTCCCGTGGCTCGCACGTGCTGGAAGGCCTGTACCTGGCGGATAAGCTCAGCCACGTTGCGCCCCACCGGTGGTGTCAGAACCTCCATCGCCTGGATCACCCCGTCGGGGTCGATGAGAAAGCGGCCGCGGATATTCACGCCGGCCGCCTCGTCATACACGCCGTAGGCCGTACCGATCCGCCCACCCTGGTCGGAGAGCATAGGGAAGGGGACACCACCCTTCACCATCTTTGACAGCTCTTCTTCCTGCCAGACCTTGTGACTGAAGACGCTATCTGCGCTCACCGACAGCACATCGACGCCCAGCGCCTGGAGCTCACCATACTTGACGGCAACTGCCGACAGCTCAGTCGGTCAGACGAAGGTGAAATCACCGGGGTAGAAGCATAGCGCTACCCATCTCCCCCGGTAGTCTGAAAGCTTCACGTCCTTGAAGCCCCCATCCACGAAGGCCCGTGCCTGGAAGTCCGGGGCTTCCTGACCCACGCGTGCGGTCATCACGCTCACCTCCTCTTCGCTCTACGGCCCTTCGACCGTGGCTTCGTACAGCCGCTGCCTGCCGGTTATGCCCTTGAGCTGCCTGCGGCCCGCGTCCCTGAACGCCACCTCGGGGACGGAGCCGGCGAGCTCGCGCACCACTTCCGACACCAGGATCTGGCCACCGCGTGCCTTGTAAGCGATGCGGGCGGCCACACTGACAGCCTTGCCGAAGTAGTCTCCTTCTTGCTGGATGGACTCGCCGCTGTTGAGACCAACCCTCACCTTGATAGAGAGCTCCGGATGCTGCCGGTTATAATCAACGAAGGCCTTCTGCATGTCTATGGCGCAGTGCAGTGCTCTGGTGGCGCTTGGGAAGGCCGCCATCAGGCTGTCGCCCATGTGCTTGACCACCTGGCCGCTGTGGCGAGCGACGCGCTCTCTGAGAATGCGATCGTGTTCCTGCAAGATCCTGTGCGCGCTCTGGTCCCCGAGTCGCTCGGCGATTTGGGTCCAGCCTTCGATGTCCGTGAACAACAGGGTGACCGTACCCTCGACGGATGGCGGGCTCAGGGTTCGGCCGCACCAGATGCAGGACGTCGAGTCAGGCGGATTGTCTGCATTGCATTGGGGACAACGCATCGCTGGAACCTCTGCGAGTTCAGGAAGTCGGCAGTGACAGCATGGTAGCTTGCCCAAGGAAAGGCTGTCAAGCGACAATAGATACGGACGGCCGGCGGCTGCCTTGGATGCCTGAAGGTGCCGGCCGCGGGAAGGAGGGACGGAAGTGATGGGAGCAGAGGAAGAGGTACAGGCAGGGGGCATGCCCAGGATCGGTGAGCAGGCGCCGGACTTTCAGGCCCTGACCACACACGGTCCCCTCAACATGAGTGACCTGAGAGGCCAGTGGGTGGTTCTCTTCTCCCATCCCGCTGACTTCACGCCCGTCTGCACCACCGAGTTCGTCGCCTTCGCTCGGCGCGCCGAGGAGTTCGCCAAGCGCAATGTGAAGCTGGTCGGCTTGAGCATCGACAGTATCCACTCCCATCTCGCCTGGTTGAGGAACATCGAGGAGAAGCTGGCGGTCAAGATCCCCTTCCCCGTCATAGCGGACGTGGACATGAAGGTTGCCAGCAAGTTCGGGATGATCCATCCGGAGGCCAGCACCACCGCCGCCGTGCGCGCCCTGTTCGTCATCGACCCCGAGGGCTTCATTCAGGCCAGCATGTACTATCCCTTGCAGACCGGTAGGAGCATCGATGAGGTCCTGCGCCTGGTCGATGCCCTGCAGACGACGTATAAGCACTACGTCGCCACGCCCGCTGACTGGCACCCCGGGGAGAAGGTGATCGTGCCGCCGCCTCTCACACAGGAGCAGGTCGAGGAGCTTATGCGCTCGGACTACGAGAAGATCGACTTCTACCTGATGAAGAGAGACCTCTGAGGAAACGAAAGCTCCGTCCGCCTCCGCCCCCAGCGGGCTGCCGCCCTAGTCCTCTCGCCTCTGGAGACCGGGCTCGGTCATCGAGGCGGGGTCCAGCGCGCGCTCCAGTTCCTCGTCCGATAGGCCCGTGCGCTCTCGCGCTACCTCTCGAACGGTGCGCCCGCTGCTTGCCGCCTCTTTGGCTATCTCTGCCGCCGCGTCGTAGCCGATGATGGGGGCCAGCCCCGTCGCTATGCCCAGCCCCTTCTCCACCAGCTCCGGCCCTCTCTGCGTGGCCTGGAGGCCGTCTACGCAGCGCTCGGCGAAGTTCCTGGCTGCCGCTGCCAGCAGCTCGATGGACTGGAGGAGGTTGTATCCGGCGACGGGCATCATCGTGTTCAGCTCGAAGAAGCTGCGCTGGCCGGCGAGAGCGATCGTTGCGTCGTTCCCGATCACCTGAGCGCAGACCTGGATCAGCGCCTCTGGGATGACCGGATTGACCTTTCCGGGCATGATCGAGCTTCCCGGTTGAACCTCCGGAAGGGCTAGCTCGCCGAGGCCGGCTCGTGGGCCCGAGCCCAACCAGCTGATGTCGTTGGCGATCTTGAGCAGGGCGATGGCGGCCGCCCTCAGCGCCCCGCTGAACGCCACGACCGCATCGAGGTTGCTCTGGGCCTGGAAGTGGTTATCGGTCTCGCGAACCGCCAGGCCGGTGGCCGCCGACAGGCGCTCGCATACCCGCGCCGCGAACAGGGGATGGGTGTTGAGGCCGGTGCCCACGGCAGTGCCCCCCAGCGCGACCTCCTCCAGCTCCGCTGCCGCCCTTTCCAGCCGCCGCAGGGCGCGCGCCACCTGCCCGGCGTACCCCTGAAACTCCTGGCCCAGGCGGATGGGCGTTGCGTCCTGGAGGTGCGTGCGTCCGGTCTTGATCACCGGCCAGAACTCCTCCGCCTTGGCCGCCAGTGACGCCCGCAGTGCGCTCAGCGCCGGTGCCAGCTCCTCCCGCATCGCCAGAAGCGCCGAGAGGTGGATCGCCGTAGGGATGACATCGTTGGAGGACTGGCCGAGGTTGACGTGATCGTTGGGATGCACCAGCTTCGACCCCCGCTGGCCTCCCAGAAGCTCCGCCGCCCTGTTGGCGATCACCTCGTTGGCGTTCATGTTGGTGGAGGTCCCCGAGCCCGTCTGGAAGACATCGACCACGAACTGGTCGTCGAGACGTCCCTCGGCGACCTCCTCGGCAGCGCGAACGATAGCTTCGGAAAGCTGCGGCTCCAGCAGCCCAAGCTCCGCGTTTACCTCGGCCGCACTGCCCTTGATCAGCCCCAGGGCGCGGATGAACCGCCGCGGGAAGCGCAACCCGCTGATCGGGAAGTTGAGGACAGCGCGCATTGTGGACGCGCCGTAGTAGGCCTCCTCCGGGACCTCCACCGGCCCCATGGAGTCGCGCTCGGTTCGGGTGCCCTTCGCTTCGCTCATGCTTCCCCTCCCGCCGAGAGCTTGAACGAGCCCCGCGCTTCAGTGCCGAAGGGCGACCAGCCCCTGGCCGGCCGCCCCTGAGTCGTGCGCCGCTCCGCCAGTTATCAGCCCCGCCGATCTCAGTCCTCGGTCAGGACATGCTCGTCGTACTCAATCTCGAATCGCAGCTTGTGCCTGGCCTCCTCCTGAGCGAGGCCCAGCAGAGTTGCGCGCAACGCTTCGTCGTCGGTCGCCGCGGCGAGGTCGCTGTACAGCCTGAACGCCGCCTTCTCCTCCTTCATCGCCAGGACAAGTGCATCCTGGTAGTCGAGACCTGGGCTGGCCTCGACGTCCGTCACGTAGTCCGCGATCTTCAGGTCCATAACCTTGTCCGCTGCCGGCAGCAAGCGCTTGCCCTCCTTGATCGCCTGCAGCTTCGCCTTGTGCCCCCGCTCCTCGCCAGCGAACTCCTCGAAGACCTGGCGCATCCACGACTTCTCCGTCTGGCGGGCCAGACTAGTGTAAAGTTGGACGGCTTCCTCCTCCTTGCCGATGGCGAAGTCCAGGATCTCGTCAACCGAACCGAACGCCTTCATTGTGCTGTCCTCCTGTTATTCACACAGCTCCTTCAGTCTCTCCGCGACAAGCACTCCCAGGGAATGGCACTGAGCAAGGGCTTCATCGTCGGGCACGTACTTGGCCTTGACGCCCTCCCCTACCAGCTCGACCTTCATTCCCCTCAGTACGTCCTCCAGCTGCCCGACGGCCTCGCCGCTCCAGCCGTATGAGCCGAAGGCCGCCCCAACCAGGTTCCGCGGCTTCAGCCCTTTGAGATAGGTCAAGGCGTCCGCAACGGTAGGAAAGATGTTGTTGTTGAAGGTCGGAGAGCCCACCAGGAGCGCGCCGGCATCGAGCATCTCTGTGGCTACGTCGGTGCGATGACACGCCCGCAGCGGCAGCAGCTTGGCGTCCGCTCCGCCAGCCCTGATTCCCTCACCGATCGCCCGCGCCATGGCAGCGGTGCTTTCGTACATCGTGTCATAGACGACCACGGCCTTTTTCGTCGGCTTCTGGGCAGCCCACTTGGAATAGAGCCCGAGTATCTTGCTGGCGTCTTTTCGCCAGATCGGGCCGTGGTCAGTCGCCACGATCCCCTTCACGATGTCAAGGCCGCCTACCTTCTCCAGAAGCCTGGCGACAGGGGTAGAAAGCGGCAGCAGGATATTGGCGAAGTACTTGGCCGCCTCGTCCTCCAGGATGTGGTCATCGATCTCGTCGTCAAACCGCTCGGTCGAGGCGAGGTGCATGGAGAACACATCCTGGGAGAAGAGCACGCCATCCTCGGCCAGATGGGTGAACATGCTGTCCGGCCAGTGGAGCATCCGCGTCTCCATGAAGGATAGATTCATGTTACCCAGGCTAATGCTCTCCCCGTCCTTCACAGCCACGATTTCCTGGCCCAGGCGGAAATGCTCGGCCAGAGCGCTGGCCCCCATGGCGGAGGCAAACACCTTCTCCGGCTTCACCGCCTGTATCACCTCCGGCAGGCAGCCGGAGTGGTCCATCTCCGAGTGGTTGGAGATAATGTACGTAATGTCTCCCGGATCGATGACCGAGGAGATGCGCGAGAGCATCTCCTCCTTGAAGTGGGACTTGACCGTGTCCACCAGGGTGATCTTGTCCGCCAGAATGAGATAGGCGTTGTAGGTCGTGCCTCGGCTGGTCAGATGGCCGTGGAACTCGCGGAGCGACCAGTCAATCGCCCCTACCCAGTAGACGTGGTCAGTTACTCTCGTCGCCTTGAAAGGTCCGCCCATGCTGTCACCTCTTATTTCGTCAAGCCCGCCAGTCCTTTGCTAAGGGCGGCGATGTGGCCCATCTCCTCCTTGATGATGTCGTCGATCCTTTGCTTGCTCAGCCTTTCGGGCACTATCTCCTTCACCCCCAGGTAGAAGACGACGGAGTCCTTTTCCAGCCCGATAGCCGTCTTGAGGATGTCTTCCATCGTCTCTTTGCCCGTCAGCTGTGCGGACGGATCCGCCTTCACATCGAACAGCGCTCCATCGGCCATCCCCCGCACGTACAAGATGGCTTCGCCGTAGGGGTCGGGAACCCTTGGCTCCCGCTCTTGCTGCAACAGCTCCGCCCTCATGGCAGCGAACACCCTTTCGTGCTCATCTTCCGCGATGGCCAGGTCGAGCAACAGCTCACGGGCACGCGAATCGGTAACCCCTTGCGCCGCTCGCCGATAGAACCGAGAGCCGTTCCTCTCGATCTGTTCTGCTATCTCGAAGATCTCGTCGGCAGTGGGGGGTATGGTCATTACGTACCTCCTTCCGCTGTCGCAGCCGGCACAACGAACATGCGCTGAGCCAGCTCGCGATCAGCTGAACAGCCCGCTGGGCTCATCTCGCCGTAGCCTTGGCCCGTTCCTCATGGGACATTGCGGCCAACCGTTCGACCTCCTTGACGTCCAGCCCCAGCCCTTCGGCCACGCGTGTGCCATATTCAGGGTTGGCCTTGTAGAAGAGGGCTGTCTGGCGCAACTGGATGCGCTTCTGCGCGTTGCCCAGGTGGCCCACGATGTTGCCGATCAGGTGAGTGCGGTCCTCGTCGGTCATCACCTTGCGGTACAGAGTACCGGGCTGCACGAAATCGTCGTTAGGGTGAGTGTACCGCTGGCGTGCAGCCTTCCCCGAGACCTCGAAGGCCGGCTCGGCCGCTGTCGGCTCGGGTGCCTGACCACCGAAGCTGTTGGGGTAGTAGTTGGGGCTGCCGCCGCCGTTGGGGTCAAAGCGCATGAACCCGTCGCGCTGATAGTTGTTCACCGGAGCGGCCTTGGCCGAGTTCACCGGCAGCAGATGGTAGTTGGGCCCCAGGCGGTGGCGATGGGTGTCGTGATAGCTGAAGAGGCGCCCCTGGAGCATCTTGTCCGGCGAAGCGGCTATCCCCGGCACGAAGTTGCCGGGGGAGAACGCGGCCTGCTCGACGTCAGCGAAGTAGTTCTCCGGGTTGCGATTGAGGACCATGCGGCCCACCGGGTTCAGCGGCGCGTCACCGTGAGGCCAGACCTTGGTGATGTCGAAGGAGTCGAAGCGGTAGCTCTCGACCTGCTCGGGGGTCATGATCTGCGCGTAGACCTTCCAGGCCGGATACTCGCCCCGCTCGATCGCCTCGTACAGGTCACGAGTGGCATGGTCGGGGTCCACACCCTTCATGCGTTCAGCCTCTCCCCGGGTCAGGTTCTGAATGCCCTGCTCCGTCTTGAAGTGGATCTTCACCCAGAAGTACTCGCCCTTGTCGTTGTACCACTTGAAGGTATGCCCACTGTAGCCATTCATGTGGCGGTAGGTCTTGGGCGTGCCGCGGTCGGAGAAGAGGATAGTGACCTGGTGGATGGACTCCGGCGTAAGCGATAGGAAGTCCCAGAACATGTCCGG
>LJUA01000073.1 GCA_001303545.1 Dehalococcoidia bacterium SM23_28_2 | reverse complement strand
ATCGAGTGCGTGGAGAACTACGTGACCCTGGGCGAGATCTGCAACGTGCTCCGCAAGGTGTTCGGTGAGCAGAAAGAGTTCCTGGTGTTCTAGGGCAAGGAGGCCATAATGAGCGATAGGGAAGAGATTCACTCGACGCTCCAGGAGGCACGTAAGGAGCTCCTGGCCGCTATCGATGGGCTCACGCCGCAGCAGATGACCACGCCCGTGTATGACGACTGGTCGGTGAAGGACATCCTGACCCACATAGTCTCCTGGGAGGAGATCGCTATGCCCGACTTCCGGCGAGTGGCCAGAGGGCATCTGCCCGCTCTGGCTAGCTTCAAGGAGCCAGAGGTGGACAAGTGGAACGCCATGCTCATGAGCCTCCGCCGCAGCTTCCCCCTGGACCAGGTCATGTACGAGCTGGAGGCTAGTCGCAAGGCCACCATGGTTGTCCTGGACTCTCTCCCCGACGAGCGCTTGGTTCCGTTCGTCCGCATGTGGGCTGATGTCGCCGCCCGCCACGACCGCGAGCACGCTCAGGACATCCGCCAGTGGCGGGAGAAGGAGGGAATATAGGGTGATCCAGAAGATACACCACCTGAGCATCGCCGTCAGGAGCCTGGAGGACGCTCTGCGCTTCTATCGCGATACCCTTGGCCTGCCCGTCCACAAGCTGGCGACGCAGGAGGACCAGGGGGTGAAGGCTGCCCTGCTGACCATCGGCCAGGACGAGATCGAGCTCCTGGAGCCCCTCGGCCCGGACACCGCCGTGGGGCGCTTCCTGGAGCGGCGAGGCGAGGGCCTCCATCACATCTGCTTGCAGACCGACGACATCGACCGGGATCTGGCTGAGCTTAAGGCCAAGGGCGTTGAGTTCATCGACCAGGAGCCGCGGCAGGGCCTGGCGGGGCGTATCTGCTTTCTCCACCCTCGCTCCACTGGCGGCGTGCTGGTGGAGCTGGCCCAGCCGCAGGAGTGAGGCTCCGGCAGACCTGAGCGGGCCGTCAGCTATTGGACAGGCAGCGAGCTCGGAGGGAAACGAATGATCGAGATATCGAGGACTATCGCCACCACGGCGCCGCCGGCTAAGGTGATGGAGTTCTTCATGCGGTTCAGCGAGCACTACGTGGAGATGTGGCCGGAGGCCCACAAGGAGTACCGCCACCTGTCCGAGGGCCTGCCCACGGTGGGTAGCACTTTCCGCTTCGTCCAGGAGGTCAAGGGGCGCCGGCGCGCGGTCACCGGCGTCATGACCAAGATGGAGCCGGCGGGCTTCGAGTGGAGGATGAAGCCCCTGGCCCTCATGGGCGGCGGCTATCGCTTTCGGCCGCTGCCCGACGGCGGCACGGAGATCACCCAGATGGTATTCTACGGCCCGAGCTGGCCGGTCATAGGCGGACTGGTCGCCTGGATCATGCAGAGGCTTGCCATGTCGCGGGACACGCTGGAGGAGTTCGTGGAGGAGGAGACGACCAGGCTCAAACAAGCGCTGGAGGCAGGCGACTAGGGCAACGGGCTGTCCAACGAGGTAGCTATGACGAAGGGTAAGATCAAAGTCCTTATTGCCAAAACGGGCCTGGACGGTCACGACCGGGGGGCCAAGGTGGTGGCACGAGCGCTGCGCGACGCCGGCCTGGAGGTGGTCTACACCGGCCTCCGCCAGACGCCGGAGATGGTCGCCGAGGCGGCCCTCCAGGAGGACGTCGACCTGGTGGGCCTGTCCATCCTTTCGGGGGCGCACATGGAGCTCTTCCCTCGCGTGGCGGAGGAGATGAGGAAGCGCGGCCTGGACGACGTTGCCCTTCTGGGCGGCGGTATCATCCCCCAGGAGGACATCCCCGCTCTCCAGAAGGCGGGCTTCCGGGCCATCTTCGGGCCGGGCGCCTCCACCGACGAGATCGTGGCCTGGGTGCGGGCCAACATCACCTCTCGCGTCCAGTAGGCGATACTGCAGCCCCTTCTTTGAAACCTGAGGCCAATGTGCTATGATCACGGTAGGTCGGCGGCCTGGCATCGCCGATTTGTTCTTTCCGCAGACGACCGGAGACCTTTGAGAAAGGGGCTGAACCTCCAGTAATGTACATAGGCGGCCCGTTCGGGGCGGCCCTCGACATTCCCCGTCAGGAAACGCTGTCCCTGAGTGGCGGCATGCTCGCCGTCAACTTCGTTGCCCTGGCCGTAAGCCTCCTTTTGTTCGCCTTCTTCACCAGCGCCGAGGCCGTGATCCTTGCCTCCGAGCGTATCCGCGTCCGTCACCTGGCCGAGCAGGGCAGCAAGGGAGCGCAGGCCCTGGAGCGACTGCGGGCGCAGGAGGACCGCTTCTTCGCCGTCGTCATCCTCGGCCAGAACGCCTTCGTCATCATCGCCACCGCCCTGGGCACGACCATAGCCATAGACCTGATGGGCACCGTGGGCATCGTGCTAGCGCCGATCATCATGACCCTGGTGGCTGTCATCTTCGGGGAGATGACCCCCAAGATCCTCGCCGTGCGTGCGGGCGAGCGCTATGCTCTGCTGGCCGCTCGGCCGGTGGAGATGGTGGTCATCCTCCTCACGCCGGTCGTCCGCTTCCTTGCCCTCGCTCCCAACGCCCTTTCCCGCCTCCTCGGCCTGGCCAAGCAGTCTCGTCGCCTCACGGTCACCGAGGCCGAGCTGCGCATGCTCATCGACCTGAGCACCATCGAAGGGGCGCTTCGCCAGGAGGAGGGCGAGCTGCTGGAGCGGGTCTTCCGCTTCCGCGAGCGCCAGGTCAACGAGGTGATGGTGCCCCGCACGGAGGTGATCTGGCTGGAGAGGGGCACCACCATCGGCGACTTCTATCGCATCTTCGCCGAGCACCCCCACTCTCGCTTCCCCGTCTACAGCGACGGCATCGACAACGTGATCGGCATCGTGGGCATAAAGGACGTCCTGCGCGGCCTCTCCCGCAAAGAGGTGGACAGCGGCAGCCCCATCGAGACCTGCATGCGGCAGGCCTTCTACGTGCCCGAGACCAAGGCCATCGGCCCTCTCTTCTGGGAGATGCAGCGGGATGGCCACCAGATGGCCATCGTGGTCGATGAGTACGGCGGTACGGCCGGCATCGTTACCAGCGAGCTGCTGCTGGAGGAGCTCGTCGGCGACGTGGGCGACGAGCTTCGCCCCCGTGAGCGGGAGTTCGAGGCGGTGGATGAGCGCACCGTCCAGGTGGACGGCGGTATGAGCATCCACGACGCCAACGAGGAGCTAGAGCTAGGCCTGCCGGAGGGGGAGTACGAGACGGTGGCCGGCTTCGTGCTCAATCAGCTCGGCCACATTCCCCGCGAGGGGGAAAAGTTCTCCTATAACGATACTTTGAGCCTGGTAGTCACCCGCATGAGCGGTCGCAAGATCGAGCGCGTGCTGGTGACGCGACTGTAGATGAAGGTTCAACGACTTCGGGTCACCTTCTGCCGCGGCGAGGAGGTCAAGTACATCACTCACCTGGACCTCATGCGCTTCTGGGAGCGAGCCCTTCGGCGGGCGGCGATCCCCCTGGCCTACTCCGAGGGGTACAGCCCCAGCCCTCGTATCTCCTTGGCCGCTCCCTTGCCGGTGGGCGTTACCAGCTCCGGCGAGCTGATGGATGTTTATCTCTCCCAGCGGGTCACTCCCTATGACTTCATCAAGGCCGTTAGCCAGCAGATTCCGGTGAGCATGGCTATCCGCGAGGTGCGGGAGGTCGGCCTGGGTCTACCGTCGCTGCAATCGCAGGTGCGCTGGTCGGAGTATCAGGTGGATGTGCCCAGCGAGCGCTCGGGCGAGGAGGTGCAGGAGGCGCTGGCCCAGCTTCTGGCGACCGAATCGCTGCCCTGGCAGCATCAGCGGGACAAGGAGATGCGCCGCTATGACCTGCGCGCGCTGGTGCACGACCTCTGGCTGGAGAGCGTCGGCGATGGCCTCTGTAGCCTGGGGATGCGCCTGCGCACCGACAGCCAGGGCTCCGGTCGGGCCGAGCAGGTGGCGGCCGCCCTCGGCTTCAGCGAGCCGCCCCTGCGCATCCACCGTCGCAGGCTCATACTGGAGGAGACCTCTCCCGCCGTCCAGGCCTGGCGTCGCCACGGGCAGCCGGGATAGGGAGAGGTTGGGTTAGGCCAATGCGGCTGATCCTGGCTCGGCATGGCGAGACGGATAGCAACAAGGCCGGCTTGGCCCTCGGGCGGTCCGATATCGAGCTGAACGAGCACGGGCGCTGGCAAGCCCAGCGGCTGGCGCTCTCCCTCAAGAACGACCCGATCGACGCCATCTACTCCAGCCCCCTGAAGCGGGCCCTGGCTACCGCTGAGCCTATCGGCTCCTATCACGGCCTGGAGGTGCAGGTCGACGATGGGCTCGTCGAGATGGACATCGGCCAGATGGAGGGCCTCAGCTTTCAGGAGCTGCGCGAGCGCTATCCCCAGTTCTTGCAGCTATGGCTGAGCGGTCGGGCGGCCTACGAACCGATGCCCGGCGGCGAGCGCCTGCTCGATGTGCAGGAGAGGGCCTGGCAGGCCATCGAGAGGATACGCGAGCGCCAGGAACAGCAGGGGACGGTGGTGGCCGTCACTCACAACTTCGTCATCCTTACCCTACTCT
Source organism: Dehalococcoidia bacterium SM23_28_2 (assembly GCA_001303545.1). Lineage (GTDB taxonomy): Bacteria > Chloroflexota > Dehalococcoidia > SM23-28-2 > SM23-28-2 > SM23-28-2. The sequence continues at coordinate 2,792 of LJUA01000073.1, read as the reverse complement.
GTCGGGCCCTGGGGTTGGATCTGGCCGACTTTCGCCGCCTCCGCCATGGCGTGGCCGCCAAGAGCGTGCTGGAAATGGGGAGGCATCGGGTCGTCGTTGTCAGCTTCAACGATACCTGCCACCTGGAGGCCCACTGGCGGGAAGAAAAGGCGGCAAGTTAGCGAAAAGGCTGCCGGGGTATTGTAAGGCTTTGATAGGTTGTGCTAAACTTGCCGACTGGTGGTGAGCTTTTCCTGGTCAAGGGGGCGAGCTTCTGAGCCCTAACTCCTGGCTGTCGCCCAGGCGATTGGTGCTGTTGGCCACCGCAGTGGTGGTTGTCTACCTTGTATTTACCGTCGTCGGCAACGCGATCCAGTCGTTTCAGCTTGAGGAGGATGAGAACAGCCTTAGCGATGAGGTACAGGGCCTGGAGGACCGCTACGATCGCTTGTCGGCCCTGCGAGAGTACATGAATTCCGACGAGTACATCGAGCGGATAGCCCGGCGCGAACTGGGCCTGGTGGGCCCGGGGGAGATGGGTATCATAGTCCTGTCAACACCTGTCCCCGCCGAAGGTGTAGGAGGGGAGGGCCTGCAAATCGAGCAGGAGCAGCAGCAAGACCGCTGGTGGGAGGACGTCATCGGCCAGTAGCCAGGTGGCCCTGATCAGCAGCAGTTGGAAAGGCTTGGGCGGCTGGGCGCCGCCCAATTGTTTCTATAACGGGCGCCATGCAGTCGAAGAGAGGGCAAAATCTTCCGGAAGCCCGCGCTGGCAGTCGCTTTGGTCAGCGGCTGGAGCGGCGAGTGCTCCGCTACATCCAGAGCCACGGCCTATTCTCCGCCGCTGAGCGAGCGCTGCTGGCCGTCTCCGGCGGCCCCGACTCGACCGCGCTGCTCCTGGTCCTGGCCCACCTGGCCGCCGCCGGCGCACTGAAGCTCGACCTCTGGCTGGCCCACTTCGACCACGGCCTGCGCCGACGGGCGGACAGGGAGGCTGAGAAGGCCTTCCTCTCCGGGCTGGCAGCCAAGCTCGACCTTCCTCTCGTTGTTGGCCAGGGCGATGTGCGAGCTCACGCTCGTCAGCAGCGCCTGTCGCTGGAGGAGGCGGCACGAGAGCTTCGCTATCGCTTCCTGGCTGAGCAGTCGGAGAAGGCGGGCATCAGGGCGGTCGCCACCGGCCACACTGCCGATGACCAGACGGAGACCGTGCTCATGCACGTCGTGCGTGGCAGCGGCCTGGCCGGCCTGGCGGGGATGAGGCCCTCCTCCTCCTGGCCCTTCCCCGGCCACGAGGGCCTGCTCCTCGTTCGCCCTCTGCTGGAAGTGAGCCGAAAGGAGACAGAGCGCTACTGCCAGGAGGAGGGGCTGTCTCCCTGCCTGGATGTCACCAATGTCCTTCTGGGGCCTTTGCGCAACCGAATCCGCCACGAGCTACTGCCGCTGCTCCGTCGCTACAACCCTAGAATCGAGGGGGCCCTTCTCCGTCTGGCCGCTGCCAGCGCCAGCGACCTGGCCTACCTCGAGGAGACGGCCGGGGCCTTCTGGCCTGCCCTGGCCATTGAAGACAAGGGTAGCGTGACCTTTCGTCGCTCCGAGCTGGCTGACCTGTCTCCGGCCATGGTGAATCGCCTGTTGCTGGCTGCCTGTCAGCAGCTTCTGGCCGACGCCCGCCAGATCGAGGCCGTCCACATCCGCTCCATGGTCGATGCCCTGGCCAAACCAGCAGTCGGCCAGCTCTCCCTTCCCGGCGGCCTGACCTTCGCCGTCGACGGTGAATTCGTGCGGCTGATGCTGGGCCGGGAGGAGGCTCCCAAGGCCGCGCCCATCGCCGAGACGCCGTTGGCCGTTCCCGGCCGAACGACGCTGGCCGGCTGGCTAGTCGAGGCGGATATCCTCTCCGGCCGGAAGGTGAAGGTGGGTGCCGACCCCTACGAGGCTTTCCTGGACTACCAGGCGGTGGGCGACCGGCTGACCGTGCGCAGTCGTCGCCGCGGCGACCGCTTTCGGCCTCTGGGCCTGGGCGGCGAGAAGAAGCTCCAGGACTATCTGGTGGATGCTAAGGTGCCCAGAGGCGAGCGAGACGCAGTGCCCCTGGTGTGTACCTCTTGGGGCATCGCCTGGGTCGTGGGCCATCGCATCGACGAGCGGGCCATGGTGGGGGAGCCAACGGGAACGGTCCTGCACCTGAGGTTTCGTCGGCACCATACCTGAAGGCGGTTGACGGGCGCTTTCCAGACCTTGACAGGTGATGCCGATTAGTATATATTTAAGGGCGGTTCAGAGGTTCATTAACACGTTACGACGCGCCCGCGCAGTCAGCGCAGGTTGACAAGCGCGGGTTGTTGTCGTAGTGTATGTTTTTGGCTGAATTGGCACCTTAACAACTGAATAGCGGAAGGAAAAGTGTGGGCTCTTACGTTTGGTTTTGGTCCCGCGTAAGCGGGGTTGAAACATCCTGATGAGGGTTTGATCCTGGCTCAGGACGAACGCTGGCGGCGTGCCTTACGCATGCAAGTCGAGCGAGGTACAGGGCTTCGGCTTTGTACCTAGCGGCGGACGGCTGAGTAACACGTAAGTAACCTGCCCTCCAGTGGGGGATAACTTCTCGAAAGAGGGGCTAATACCGCATGCGTTCCCGGGGGGAAGTTCCCCGGGAGGAAAGCCTTCGGGCGCTGGAGGAGGGGCTTGCGGCCTATCAGGTAGTTGGTAGGGTAACGGCCTACCAAGCCTACGACGGGTAGCTGGTCTGAGAGGACGATCAGCCAGACGGGGACTGAGACACGGCCCCGACTCCTACGGGAGGCAGCAGCGAG
>LJUA01000009.1:28899-43628 GCA_001303545.1 Dehalococcoidia bacterium SM23_28_2 | reverse complement strand
CCGCCTTGTCCAGCGGCTCGCCGCGGGCTACGTAGGCAGCGATCTCCTCGTCGCTGTAGGGGCGCATGCGGACCGCCGTCACCACGTGTGATACTGCCTTCCGGCCGCCAGCGGCGTCTACCACCGCCAGGGCGGTGATCACCCGATGCGTTCTTCCCCGCAGACGGCGGAGCATCGCCCCAGCCTCCGAGCCGTCCGCCGGCTTGCCCAAGATGGCCTCGCCGTCCACCACAATCGTATCGGCGGCGATGACAATGCCTTTCCTCTCCTGTGCAGCCACCGCCTCCGCCTTGGCCAGGGCCAGCGCCTCGGCCAGCTCCTCAGGTCGGCCGGGAGTCGGGGGCGCGGCGTCCTCCTCCACCGTGGGAACGACTACTCGAAAGGCAATGCCCAGGTGGGCGAGGAGGCGCCGTCGCCTGGGCGAGCGGGAGGCGAGGATCAGATCGGCCGTCATTTACTCCCGCACCAGCGTCGCCACGCATTCGATGTGGAATGTGTGGGGGAACATGTCCACCGGCTGCACATCCTGCAGGCGATAGCCGCCATCGCAGAGGACACGCAGGTCGCGAGCGAGGGTGGCCGGATCGCAGGAGACGTAGACCAGCCTGGCCGGCGGCCGCTTGAGGACGGCGGCGATGACATCGGGATGGCAGCCGATGCGCGGCGGGTCGAGGATGGCAGCCTGCACACGCCGGCGCAGCTCCGGCAGGATCTGCTCCACTTTCCCCTGATAGAAGACGATGTTCTTGATCCCCGCCTGGTTGATCACCGCATCGGCCACCGCCGCCGGCGACTCCTCGATGGCTATCACCTTCTTGACGTGGGGCGCAAGCAGCACAGCGAAGGTGCCCACGCCGGCGTAGGCGTCCAGCAGCAGTTGGTCTTGGGCAAGGGCCAGTTTCTCGCGCACGACCTCTATCAGCACCTCTGCCTGGCGTGTGTTCACCTGGAAGAAGGAGGCGCCGGAGATGCGGAAGCGCTTGCCCAGGAGCTCCTCCTCGTAAGAAGCCTGGCCCGACGGAATCGAATCGTCGATCTCCTTCAGCGAGGGGTGGATTAGGGCCTGATCCGTATTGGCGCCATAGCGAATGGCCACTTGGTGCAGCCCAGCGCACTTGCCCTGGAGCTGCTCCAGCACGCCGTTGATCCAGGGGTGCATGATCCGGCACTGGTCGATGCGAATGAAGCGCCGCCTGATCAGGCTAACGAAGCCCAGTTGGCCCTGGCGGTCGGTGCTGAAGCGAGCGTGATTGCGATAGTGCCATTGCTCATCCGCCGTCACCGTGGCTGCTACCGGCGGCTCCTCGAACTTGCCGATGCGCCGCAACTGCTCGCCGACGATGCGCGCCTTGAGCTCGGCCTGGAAAGGGTAGTCGATGTGCTGCCACTGACAGCCGCCGCAGCTACCGAAATAGGGGCAGGGCGCCTCCACCCGATGAGGTGAGGGAGAAAGCACCTCCACCACGCGGCCCATCATGTAGTCCTTGCTGCGCCGCTCGATCTCCACCACCGCCTCTTCGCCGGGGATGCCGTAGGCGGCGAACACCACCTGGCCTTCGTGGCGGCCCATGGCTCCGCCCTGGAAGGCCATGTCCGTCAGGCTCAGGCGCAGCTTCTCGGTCTCTCTGGTATCGGCGGCCTTGGTCATCTCTCTCATGGGGATTGAAGTCAGGAAGGCCCACCTCAGTTTATCTTCAAAGCAGCCACATAGCCAGGGCAATCCCGAGATGACAGTACCTGAGAAGGCGTGGTATAATCGGCCAGCTTGGGAGAGAGGGGAGGAACATGAACTGGCCGGGAGGTAGCTGGGAGAACGCGGCAGCCCTGGCAGCCACCATCGGCGTGGCCTACGTGCTGGTTCTCTGGATAAGCGTCGTCGCCTGGACCTATCGGGACATCCGCGACAGGACCCGCGACGTGGCTTTCCAGATAGTGGCCATTCTCCTTGTTCTGGTGTTCAACGTCCTGGGCTGGTTCATCTACATGATCCTGCGGCCCAGCGAGACGCTGGCCGAGGCCTATGCCCGCTCCCTGGAGGAGGAGGCCCTTCTCCAGGAGCTGGAGGATCAAGGCATCTGCCCCTCCTGCAAGCGCTACGTGACCAAGGACTTCGTCATCTGCCCCTACTGCCGCACTCAGCTCAAGGAGCCCTGCGCCAACTGCGGCCGTCCCCTGAACTTCAACTGGGTGGCCTGCCCCTACTGCACGACGAAGAAAACGGGGGTCGCCGCCTCGACCGGGAAAGAGGTGACTAAGGTCTCGCAGGGGAAAGAGGAGGCCGTGGAGGGCCCCGAGAGGCAACGTGCTGCCTCGCCTCGGACCTCGCTGGAGACCTAAGTCGCTGCTCCTAGCTGCCGCTTAGCTCTTCTGGCCTAGCCCCAGCGCCTGCAGGAGCCCATCGTAGTGCAGATGCTCGTCCGCAAGCTGGGCGATGCGCTCCGCTTTTTGAGGCCCGAAGCGGCTTCTGGAGTATAGATCCTCCACGGCCTGAACAGCGGCAACTGTATCCTTGGCGGTGATCAGCAGGGGTACTCCCTCCGCTTCCGCTCGCTCGCTGACGTAAGAAAGCGGCATCCGGCCGCCACTGAGGATCAGACAGCGGCTGTCGGCGTTCAGGGCAGCAAGCTGCAGGTCGGGCTTGTCGTAGCGCACGACCACCGCCTGACGGCCGAGACGGGCGAAGTAGGCCTGACCGGGGTCGGCGCTGATGGAGGCGATTGTCAGGCGCTCTATCGCTTCCTCCGTACGGCCGTCGCCGAAGAGCGTTTCCGCCTCTAGGGCCTGGGCGATCTCGCCGATGGTGGGCGCCGAAAGCAGCCTGTCCTCCGGAAGGAGGGCCAGGATAGGGATTCCCCTTTGAGCTAGCCTGCCGGAGGCGGCCATCGCCCGCGCTGCAGGCACGGCGGTGAGAACGAGCCCGGCGAAGGCTGGCCCCAGCTGTTTCTGAAGGGCGGCGATCTTGTCGACGGGCAGATCGGCGGAGCGCTCGACCAGAACCATCACGCCCCGCATGGTCTCAATCGCTCGGCCTGGGGGGAAGCCCACCGGGAGTTCAAAAATGAAGACCTTATCGGGGGAACTGGCCTCCTTTGCCAGCTTAGCGATCTCATCCAGGGAGAGGGGTTGCTGTTTCCTCTCAGCGGAAAGGGAAAGGGCGGCGAAGCAGCGGGCGTCGGTTCGCGCGGCCTCGTCCGGCTCAGGCGCCGCCAGCCGAGCGACTCCAACGGAATAGCCGTCCTGGGCAAGACGCTGCGCGACGGCTACAGAGAGAGCCGTCTTGCCTACGAGGGGCCGTAGGGAAGAGATGAGCAGTACAGGCATCTCCGTTCCTCCGTAAGGATACCGTCGGCATTATAGCAGATGCACCCTCAGTGGTCTCCTGCGGAAGCGAATAGAGCACTGCAGCAGTCCTGTCCGGGCAGATGGTCCGGCCTAGCGGTCGTTCTTGCGGCCGACTCTGCCGTCATATATCTTGATCCTGGGGCGAGCAACGGAGGCGCTACTCTGGGCGGCAGAAGGGGTGAACTGACATGAGAAACGTTGCTGTTGTGGGCGCGGCGATGACCCGCTTTGGCAAGTACATCGACCGCGGCCTCAAGGACTTGAGCCGGGAGGCCGTAGACGGCGCTTTGCAGCGCGCGAGTGTGGACAAGGCCGCAATCGAGGCAGCGGTCGTCGGTAATGCCGTGGCCGGCCTGATCGTTGGCCAGGAGTGCATCCGCGGCCAGGTGGTTCTGCGAGAGATGGGCATCGGGGGCATCCCCGTCATCAACACGGAGAACGCCTGCGCCAGCTCCTCCACCGCCTTTCACCTGGCCTGGCTGTATGTGGCCTCCGGTATGTGCGACGTTGCCCTCGCCCTGGGGGTGGAGAAGCTCTACCACGAGGACAAGCGGCGTTCCTTCCAGGCCATCGGCGCCGCCGTGGACGTGGAGGTCATGCAGCAGATCATGTCCCAGATGGCTGCCGCCTCCAAGAAGAACGGGGGAGAAGGCGGTGCCGGCGAGTCACGCAGCATGTTCATGGACCTCTACGCCATGGCCGCCCGCGACCACATGCGCCGCTACGGCAGCACCAAGGAGCAGTTCGCCCGCGTGGCGGTGAAGAACCACTACCACGGCAGCCTCAACCCCCACGCCCAGTACCGCGAGCGCTATACGCTGGAAGAGATCCTGGCATCACCGCTGGTGGCCGAGCCCCTGACCCGGCTGATGTGCTCACCGATCGGCGACGGCGCGGCAGCAGCCATCCTGTGCAGCGAGGAGAAGGCCCGCCAGTTCACCAGCAAGCCCGTCTTCGTGCGCGCTTCCCTGGTCGATTCCGGCAAGGACCACCGACCCGACGACCCCGGCGCCACTGAGCGGATCGCCGCCAAGGCCTACGAGATGGCGGGGGTAACGGCGGAAGACCTCGACCTAGTGGAACTGCACGATGCCTCCGCACCGGCGGAGCTCATTCTCTATGAGGAGCTCGGCCTGTGCGGCAAGGGCGAGGGTGGCCCCCTCATCGACAGCGGCTACACCGAGCTTACCGGCAAGCTGCCCGTGAACACGAGCGGTGGCCTGTTGTCTAAAGGGCACCCCATCGGGGCCACCGGCGTCGCCCAGATCTGCGAGCTGTTCGACCAGCTCCGCGGAGAGGCGGGCGACCGTCAGGTGCAGGGGGCTAAACTGGCCCTGGCCGAGAATGGCGGCGGCATGCTGCGAGCGGAGGTGGCCGCCATTTCGGTGCACATCCTGTCCACCTAGGAGTGAACAGAGACCGCGGCGCCTAGGGGGGCTTCCTTGGACGCTAGCCCATCTCTATGCGGCGATGGTGGCCGCTGCGTTGGAGAGGACGGCCTCGCCCCGCTCGGTCTTGGCCCGAAGGATGATCTGGCTGCCGCTCTCCTTCCACATCTCGGTGATGATCTTCTCGCCGGGGAAGACGACGCCCGAGAAGCGCGTCTCCAGCCCCCTGAGCTTGTCGGGATCGCCGCCGCAGTACTTCTGGATGACAGCCCGTGCAACATGGCCGAAGGTGCACAGGCCGTGAAGGATAGGCTTGTCGAAGCCTGCCATCTTGGCGAAGTTGGGGTCAATGTGCAGCGGATTGCGGTCGCCCGATAGACGATAGATGGCTGCCTGCTGAGGTAGCGTCTGCATCTCCACCACTTCGTCTGGCGCACGCTCCGGCACCACGTTCCTGGGGCCGCTGGGGCCACGGTCGCCGCCGAATCCTCCCTCGCCCCGGACGAATGCCCCGAACGTGTTGACGCAGAGGACTTCCCCTGCCTCATCGCTCGTCTCAGCATCGATCACTACCAGGGCTCCCCGTCCCTTATCGTATATGGCGCTGATGGTGCCCACGGTGGTGACCTTGGCAGCGATGGGGAAAGGCTTCCTGACCTCGACGCGCTGCTCGCCGTGTAGCAACATCATCGGGTTGATATTGCCCAAGCTCACTATGCCGCCAAGGGCGGGAAATGCGGGGACGACGCCGAAGGTGGGGATAACCTTGAGGCCGTTCTCGTACACGTATTGGAGTTCGTCGGTGCCGGCGCCCACCCCCAAGGCATACAGTATCACATCCCTATCGGTGTACTCGAAGGTCGTGGGCGGCAGCTTCTGACCGACCAAGTTGAGGTCAATCGCCATGATCTATTCCTCCTTCTCCTTCCCGGAGACATTTGATTACCGGTTACTGCTGAGCCTGAGGGTTCTCCTCCCAGATGGCGAAGACGTTTCCCTCAGGATCGAAGGCCTGAGCAAAGTAGCCCATCGTGGGCACGGCCATCTTGGGCACGATGATGCTTCCGCCGGCCTCCTGTATCTTCTTCGTGTACTCGTCTACGGACTCGACCAGAATGTACAGCACCGGACGTTGCTCAGGCACCACCCGCTTCATCATGCCTCCAGCCAGTTCGCCCTCGCCGGTTTGGACGAGGTGGTATCCCTGTTGGCCAGTGTCCGTGATCTGCCAGCCGAAAAGGCCCTGGTAGAATTTCTTGGCTCGCTCGACGTCATCGACAGGGATCTCGAAGTGGCAGATGGGGTGAGTCATGATTCAGCTCCTGATCGGTGTGCACTGTTCGATACTTCCAGGTGCCACGCGGCCCAATTCCCTATCATACCCGCAAGGGGCGCTGTGGGGTAGAGGGGTAGTTCGACTTGCTGGCGATTTGGGGTCGGGAAGAGTGAGGTAGCGTCGAAGCAAGCGGCGAAGGTTTCACTTTAGCTGGTGCCGAGGGGCAGAGTCGAACTGCCGACACCGTGATTTTCAGTCACGTGCTCTACCACCTGAGCTACCTCGGCTAGCTAGCCCAATTCTAGGATCGCCTCTAGATGGTGTCAAGGCAGTGTACTCGTCGGGTACATTGCCAAGGTCTTCTCGCCAGCGGCCTAGGAAACCTCTAGGCCGTGGGTCTCGAGGAGGGCCGTATCCGCTAGGATGGCCTCTGTGTCGCCGTCGGCGACAATGCAACCGTCATCCATCACCACCGTGCGGGGAAACAGATGGCGGATGAGCGGGATGTGGTGGGTGGAGACGATCATCGTCTGGGGCAGCGTCTGTAGCAGGTTCATTAGCTCGCGTCGAGCGCTCGGGTCAAGGCTGGAGAAAGGCTCGTCGAGGGCGAGGATCGTCGGGGACATGGACAGGACGGTGGCGATGGCGATGCGCTTCTTCTGGCCCAGGCTGAGGTGATGAGGCAGGCGCTCGTCGAGGCCCGTCATCCCCACCTCCTCGAGCGCCAGGCGCGCTCTCTTGAGCACCTCTTCTCTGGACAGGCCCATGTATAGAGGACCGAACGCGACGTCATCGAAGACAGTGGGAGAGAAGAGCTGGTCGTCAGGGTTCTCGAACACCAAGCCCACCTGACTCCGGACGCGCTTCATGTTACCGCCATTGAGGAGGTGGCCCATGATGCGGATGTCGCCCTTGCCTCGCAGAGTGCCGTTCAGGTGGAGCAGGAGGGTGGTCTTGCCGGCGCCGTTGGGGCCAACCAGCGCCACCTTCTCGCCGGCCGCGATGGTGAGATCAACGCCTCTCAGAGCCTGTACGCCGTCCGGATAGGCGAAGCGCAGGTTGGCGATCCTGATGGCGGTATCGACGGCTGTTCTGACCTTAGTAGCGCGCATAGATCTCCACCCCCACCAAGTAGAGAGCAAGGGCTATTGCCACAACGATCCCCGCCAACCGCCAGGGCCTATCCTCCAAGAAGCGCACCTCGCCATCATAGCCGCGCGCCTGCATGGCTGCGTAGACTCGCTCGCCGCGCTCGTAGCTGCGCACGAAAAGCGAGCCGACCATGTGACCCAAGATGCCCGCTCGCCACCGGACGCCGCCGCCGCACTTGCGGTCTTCCAGCTCGGCACTGCGGCAATCGCGGGCTCGCAGGAGGCGCTGGGCCTCCTCAGCGATGACGAACAGATATCGATACATGAAGGACACGGTGGCTACCAGAATGCGGGGCACAGCCAGGGCACGCATCGCCCGGAGCAATTCCACTGCTGGCGTCGTCGCTGTGAGGAGGATGACAGCCACCACCGAAAGCCAGGACTTGGTGAGAATAGTGAGCACGGCCAGCAGCCCTTCTTCACTGGCTGTCCAGCCGAAAGGCGGCAGCGTGAACAGGGCATCGCCCTCCTTGGTGAACAAGAGGGGCACGGCGACCACAATGAAAGGCAGAGCCAGAGCGGAACGCCGGAGAATCAGCAGGACCGGAAGCCTGCTCGCCGCCACGGCAACCGCCAGCGGTGCGGCCAGCAGGCCGAACGCTATCCAGTGGCCCACGGGCGTGAGGGTCACAGTGAAAACATAGGCCACCGTAAGGAGCAGCTTCAGCCGCCCGTCCGTGCTGTGGACAACGCTGCTGCCGGCCTCATACCGCTCGATAAGGCGAGCCCCGATCGACATCTCCTCTTCTCCTAGGGCTGGCCAGGCCCACCACCACTGGAGGTCGGCCGCTGAGCACCTCGCAACCGCCAGAGCACGACGGCAGCGATCAGGGTGATAGCAGCCACGATGAGCACGCCTATTATCCCTCCGAGGATAGTGCCCACATCTTCGTTGTCAACCCAGGGGAGAACATAGTCGGCGATGACCTCGTACGGCGCGTCCTCGGCTTCCTGTATGAACCCCTCGTTCTCGGCCACCTTCTCCAACCCATCGGGCTCGGACGAGGCAAGTGGAGAGAAAAAGGTGATAAGCACAGCTATTCCTATGCCGACCACCAACAAGCCAAGGTAATGTTGGAGCTTCATCCTCTAGTCCTCCATTACTGGCACTTGCGCTACGAGCAGATCGGGGCGAGTGGCGGTGACAAAGGCCACCGCCGCCACCGTGATCAGACCCTCGCCGACACCGATGGCGGCGTGCACTCCTACCATCGCCGGTAGGGCCACCGTGAGAGGAGAGGTATCGGACAGGGCCAGCTCAATGGAGCAGGCTATGGCGGCCAACTCCACGGCGAACCAGGCAGCGGCGAAGGCAGCGACATAGCGCACCCAGGGAGCGATGTGGCTGAAACGGATGAATGCCGTGTACACAACGTAGCCCACCAGGCAGGCCACCACGCTCATGTTGAACACGTTGGCTCCCAGGGCTGCCAGGCCGCCGTCCTGGAACACGAGGGCCTGTACCCCCACCACGGCGGTCATGGCGATCATGGCTGCCCAGGGGCCTAAGAGGATCGCTGCCAGCGCTCCTCCCACCATGTGGCCCGAAGTGCCGCCGGCAACGGGGAAGTTCATCATCTGAGCGGCGAAGATGAAGGCGGCCATCACCCCCATGAAGGGAACGAAGCGCTCGCCGATGGTTCGGTTCGTTCTCCACACGGCGAAGCCTATGGCCACCCCCGCCAGGACGAAGCCCACCCCCGCGACGGGGCCGCTAACGAAGCCGTCGGGGATGTGCATGGCCGGGGCCTCAATGGACTCCAGGCTCGCCGGGTCAATCATCGCCACGTTGGCTCTCCTCTCTAGCGCCGGCCTTTCCCTCCGCCGGGCGACATCGCTGGCACAGGCCGAAGATGGCGAAATGGTCAAGGTCGGCAGCGAACCCGTACTCCTTCAGCAAGCGAGCCTGCAAGGGCTTGAGGCTCTCGTGCTCGAAGGCGAAGCTTTGGCCGCACCGGCGACAGACCAGGTGATGGTGGCGGCCTCTCTCCAACAGCTCGTAGCGCACGTAGCCCTCGCCCATGTCTGTTTCGCTTATCAGATGCAGCTTCTTGAGGAGGTTGAGGGTCCGGTAGACGGTGGATATGTTGACGAACGGGTAGCGCTGGCGAACCCTCTGGTGGATCTCCTCGGCGCTGATGTGCCCCTTGCTGTCGTGAATGATGTCGAGAACCATCATCCGCTGGGGCGTCAGGCGATACCCTTTCTGCTGGAGTGTTATTGTGCAACTCATTGCAACTGCAACCTTTTGCCTATCGGGGCTATCCTACGGCTAGTCGATTCGTTGTGTCAAGAGCCATGCGGGGAGATGTCTTCTCTCCGCCGACACTTGCGTGGCTAGCTGCCGTCAATTATATTTCTGCCCGTGAGGCAAGCGTGATTCAGCGATAGCTAGAAGGGAAAGTCGATGAAGGCGGTGGTCTTCGAAGAGCACGGCGGGGTCGATGTCCTTCAGTACAAGGACGTGGCCGAGCCCAGCCTTGGGCCCAACGATGTACTGATCAAGGTCAAGGCGTCCGGCTGCAACTACAACGACATCTGGGCTCGCCGCGGCCTGCCGGGCATGCGAGTTCTCCTGCCCCACATCTCCGGCAGCGACGCAGCCGGCGAGGTGGTAGGGGTCGGCAGCGAGGTGGCCGACATCAAGGCTGGCGACGAGGTATTGGTCTATCCAGGCCTGAGCTGCCGCACCTGTCAGTTCTGCGCCAACGGCCAGGATACCTTCTGTCGCCAGTACAAGATCTGGGGCTTCCAGACGGGCCCCCTCGACGGTGGCCAAGCCGAGTTCGCCAAGGTGCCTGCCTTCAACATCGTGCCCAAGCCCCAGGGGCTGGCCTGGGAGGAAGCAGGCTCCCTGGCTCTCGTCCTCCTCACCGCCTGGCGAATGCTCGTCGGGCGCGCCCGAATTCAGGCGGGCGATCTCGTCCTCATATGGGGAGCAGCTGGCGGCCTGGGCACTATGGCCATCCAGATATGCCGTGTCTTCGGCGCTCGGCCCATCGCCGTGGCCAGCAGCGCCGAGAAGCTGGAGTTCTGCAGCAAGCTGGGGGCCGAGCACCTGATAAACCGCAAGAAGCAGGACGTATCGGAGGAGATACGCAAGATCACCGACCGCCGGGGAGTGGACGTCGTTTTCGAGCACGTGGGCAATGCCACCTGGGCGCAGAGCGTGGCCAGCCTGAAGTGGGGAGGAACCCTGGTCACCTGCGGCGCCACCAGCGGCTTCGAGGCGCCCACCGACCTTCGCTTCCTGTGGAACAAACAGATGAACTTTCTCGGCTCTCATATGGGCAACAAGACCGACCTTCTGGAGGGCCTGCGCTGGATGGAGAGCGGCCACATCAAGCCAGTGGTGTCCCACGCATTTCCCCTGCGGGAAACGGGCACGGCCCAGACGCTGATGGAGAACAACGAGGTCATGGGCAAGATAGCGCTCGTGCCCGAGGCGTAGGGCACGCGCCAGGGCCGGTTCTGGTTTCCGCCTTGAGCAAGTGCCGGTGCAGCAATCCGTATAGGGGGTGAGCGATGGAGCCCTTCAATGTTGACAAAGCCCTGGAGGCAGTCAGCGAACCATTCTCCCCTGTCGATCTGGCGTACGTAGATGGTCACGTAGTTCGATGCAGCCTGGTGAAGGGTGATTTCCACTGGCACCGGCACATCGGTCAAGATGAACTATTCCTTTGTCACAGTGGCAGGCTTCGCGTGGAGACCCGTCAGAAGATGGTGGAGCTTGGGCCAGGAGAGGGCGTAGTGGTACCGAAAGGCGTGGAACATCGCACCTCTTCGGCAGAGGGCGCGGTAGCGCTCGTGATAGAACGGCAAGAAACGAGAAGCAAAGGGGACTGACGTGTCCATACGAGCTAGATGGAGGTCAACGTGAACGATGTAGTGATCCTGAGCGCAGCCCGTACGCCGGTGGGCACCTTCGCCGGCAGCCTGGCGGAGGTGCCGGCAGTCAAGCTGGGGGCGGTGGTCATCGCCGAGGCTCTGCGGCGCGCGGGCGTCCAGCCCGACCAAGTGGACGAGGTACTCATGGGCATGGTCCTGTCGGCGGGCGTCGGACAGGGGCCAGCCCGCCAGGCGGCCATGGCCGCTGGCATACCCGTGACCATACCGTCCACCACCGTCAACAAGGTGTGCGGCTCCGGTCTGAAGACAGTAGCCCTGGCTGCCCAGGCCGTCGCCCTGGGTGACGCCGAGGTCATTGTGGCCGGGGGCATGGAGAGCATGAACGGTGCCCCCTACTTGCTGGCCAAGGCCCGCTCTGGCTATCGTATGGGCCACGACACCCTCATCGACAGCATGATCGAGGAAGGCCTGTGGTGCGCCTTCGAGGACCATCACATGGGGATGTGGGCCGAGAACATCGCCGCTGAGTTCGAGGTCTCACGCCTGGATCAGGACGAATTTGCCGCCGCCAGCCACCAGAAGGCGGCCCGCGCCTGGGAGACAGGCGTCATGGCTGAGGAGGTAGTGCCGGTGGAAGTGCCTCAGCGACGGGGCCCGCCTGCGGTTTTCGAGAAGGACGAGCACATTCGGCCCGATACCACCGCCGAGAAGCTGGCCGCTCTGAAGCCGGCCTTCAAGCCCGATGGCACGGTGACCGCCGGCAACGCCTCCGGCATCAACGACGGCGCGGCCGCCGTGGTGGTAACCTCTCGCCAGAAGGCGGAGGCCCTGGGCACCACCCCCCTGGCCTCGATTCGCACCTACGCCTCGGCGGGGGTGGAGCCTCGCATTACAGGCATGGGACCGGTACCCGCCGTTCACAAGGCGCTGGCCAAGTCCGGTCTAGAGCTGAAGGACATCGACCTCATCGAGGCCAACGAGGCCTTTGCCTCCCAGTCGCTGGCCGTGGGACGAGAGCTGGGCTGGGACTGGGAGCGAGTGAACGTCAATGGCGGTGCCGTCGCCCTCGGCCATCCCATCGGCGCCAGTGGCGCTCGCATCCTCACCACTCTGCTCTACGAGATGCGGCGTCGGCAGGCTCAGCGTGGCCTGGCTACCCTCTGCATCGGCGGCGGACAGGGCATCGCCATGATCGTGGAGCGCGCAGCCTAGGGTTAGACCCTTCGTTTCAGGTGGCGGCGCAACAAGGAGAGGGCGGCCATAGCCGAGCTGTCTTTATTCTGGCGGCGGTTGCCTCGCCATAGATGCCTCTCGCAGATGCGCACGTCTGGCGCCGCCGACAGGGCGATGTAGGTCAACCCCACCGGCTTGTCCTTCGTGCCGCCCGTTGGGCCGGCAGTGCCGGTGACGGCCAGCGCCACATCCGCCCCCAGCAGGCGTCGCACGCCATCGGCCATGGCCAGGGCCGTGGCCTCGCTGACCGCCCCCTCGCGCTCCAGGACATCGGGCGGCACCCTCAGGGTCTTCTCTTTCACCGAGTTGTGATAGGCGATCACGCCGCCCAGAAAGGCGGCCGAGCTGCCCGGCACCTGGGTCAGGCGATGACCGATGAGTCCCCCCGTGCAGGACTCGGCGACCGCCAGCGTCTTGCCGCTTTCCACCAGCAGGCCGATGATCTCTTCCTCAAGCAAAACTATCCCCCGCTCTTGGCACAAATCGAGTCGATGCCTTATGGTAATGGCCAGCGACAACTGCATTATATGCACGCCCTGCGTCAACAAGAATAGCTGGCAATCAACTGAATTGCTGGAGGAAGCGACATGGCTGTGCTCAGTGTCGGCGCCCAGGCGCCCGAATTTGCCCTCAGCGGCATCGACGGCAAGCAGTACTCCCTGTCCGCCGCTCTGAGACAGGGGCCCTTGCTGGCCGTCTTCATTAAGACCACCTGCCCAGTCTGCGACCTGGCCATGCCCTACCTTAACCGCCTGACGGAGACCTACGGCAGCCAGGGCTGGCAGCTCTGGGTCATCTCTCAGGATGCTCAGGATGTCTCGCGCAGCTACGCGCAAAGGTTTGGCGCTGACTTCCCGCTGCTGGTGGACGATCCGGCCGGTGGCTGGACCGTTTCCTGCGCCTACGACCCGCCGGCCACTCCTACCCTCTTTCTAATCGGCCCCGACGGTAAGGTGCAGTTCAGCGGCGATGGCTTCAGCAAGGCCGACCTCAACGCTGTCGCCGAGAGGATCGCCGTCCATCTGGGGGTACAGCCAGCGGTAGTAGCCGAACGCGACGACGGCAACCCCGATGTCCGCCCTGGCTGAGGGCCCCGCCACCACTAGGGGCTAGGTTAGCCCTCTGTCAGCCCAATAGCTTGCCAGGCGAAATTGCTCGTGTTAGGATAGATGCAGGTTAACGTTCCGGCGTCGGCACCCCGCGAGGGCAAAGCCCAAAAGCAAAGTCGCTCGATGACCGAGGCTTAACCGAGACTAGCGAAGGAGGTCATCGAGTGGCCTTTGAGGATAAGACTCTAGTTTGCGTCGATTGCGGCGCTGAGTTCACGTTTTCGGCAGCCGACCAGGAATTCCACGCTGCCAGAGGGTATCAGGAGCCCAAGCGGTGCGCACCCTGCCGTCAGGCCAGGCGCGCCGAGCGGGGCGGCGGCTACGGCCGCAGCCGCGGCGGCGAGCGCGTGATGCACGATGCCACGTGCAGCAGTTGCGGCGCTCCCTGTCAGGTCCCCTTCGAACCGAGGCTGGATAAGCCCGTCTACTGTGACGATTGCTTCGCCAAGCAGAGGGCTAGCCGTCCCCGTTGGTGATAAACGCCGAAGAGGATGATGCGACAGGAAGGAGATTGCCTATGGTCACAGTGACCGAGCGCGCCGCGCAGCTTCTGAAAGACATCCAAGAAGGGCACGAAGAGAGTGCCACCAAGGTCCTGCGGCTGGTTAGTCGGGGCGACAGCTTCGAGTTTGCCTTCGATGAGCGTCGTGAGGACGACCAGGTCGTCCAGAGCGGCGACACCGAGGTTCTGCTGGTGGGGACCGACATAGGTGAGCTTCTGGGAGAGGCCACCATCGATTGCCAGGACACGCCCGCTGGCCCGCGTTTCACCCTTAGCACTCAGGGAGAGCCTCCGGCCTAGCCACAGGGCGCTCACCAGCCTCAAAGATTCCCTCTAACCTTCATCCGCCTGGCCCTTCCAAGCCGAGGGAAGACCTGGGCGTGACTTCCCTTTCCCTGCTATCATATGCGCAGTGTAATCCACACTGTGCGAGGAGGGGAAGGAAGATGTTGGGGCCCCTGGAAGGGATCAGAGTCCTCGATCTCACCTGGGTGTTGGCCGGGCCCTTCGCCAGCATGACCCTCTGCGACCTGGGAGCGGAGGTCATCAAGGTGGAGCGGCCGCCCATCGGCGATGTGGCCCGCACCACCGGCCCGATCATCAAAGGCGAAAGCGGTTACTTCTTCAGCATCAATCGCGGCAAGAAGAGCATCTGCCTTGACCTGAAGGCGGAACGAGGCAAGGACATTCTCCTGCGGCTGGCGGAGGTGTCCGACGTGCTCATGGAGAATTTCACGCCGGGCACTATGGACAAGCTGGGGCTGGACTACGAAACCCTCCAGAAACGCAACCCCCGCCTCATCTATGCCTCCACCTCCGGCTTCGGTCAGACGGGGCCCGAACGGCTGCGGCCGGCCCTGGACGTTGTGGTCCAGGGAA
>LJUA01000009.1:0-28889 GCA_001303545.1 Dehalococcoidia bacterium SM23_28_2 | reverse complement strand
TGGACGTTGTGGTCCAGGGAATGGGTGGCATCATGAGCATCACCGGCGAGCCCGACGGCCCGCCGGTGCGCCCTGGCATTTCCCTGGGCGACATCGCCGCTGGCCTGTACACCACCATCGGTGTGCTGGCCGCCCTGCGGGAGCGCGAGAAGAGCGGCCGCGGCCAGATGCTGGACATCGCCATGCTCGACTGCCAGATCGCCATCCTGGAGAACGCCTTCATGCGTTACTTCGCCACCGGCGAGGTGCCCAAACGTATCGGCACCCGTCATCCTATCGCTACCCCCTTCCAGGCCTTCCCCACCAAGGACGGCTGGATAGTCCTCGCCCTGAGCTGGGGAGTGGAGAATCAGTGGGAACTCTTCTGCGCTACCATCGGCCGGATCGACCTGATCGATGACCCACGCTTCGACACCGGCCCTCTGCGCACTGAGCACCACGCCGAACTGGAGCCCATACTCAACGAGGCCCTGCGCCAGAAGACCGCCAGCGAATGGCTGCGAGAGTTCGACGCCATCGGCCTGCCCTGCGGGACGCTGAATAACATCGCCCAGGCCGCCGAGCACCCCCAGGTGCTGGCCCGCCGCATGCTGGTGGAGGTGGAGCACCCCCGCATTGGCCGCATGAAGCTTCCCGATACGCCTGTCAAGCTCTCACGCACGCCGGGCGGCATCAAAGGGCCGCCGCCGGCGCTGGGGCAGCACACCCACGAAGTGCTATCGACTCTGCTGGGCCTCTCGGAGGAGGAACTGGCCGAGCTGACAACGGCGGGCGTGATCGTCGGCCCAGGCCCTTGAAGGAGTCAACGATGAGGATCACCGACATCGAGATCCGGGTCTTAGAATACCCTCTGGAACAGCCCTTCGTGTCCACCTGGCAGCCCATGCCTACTGTCCATCACCGCGCGCACATAGTCCTCATCCACACGGACGAGGGAATAACCGGCATCGGCGCTGGCGGCGCGCCCGCCCGCTTGGACGTCGCCCGGCTGTTCCTTCTGGGGCAGGACCCCTTTGCCATCGAGCAGCACGTCCAGAACATGCGCAGCTTCGCCTTCTTCCTCGGCCGCCCCTGGCCGCTGGAGGTGGCGCTCTGGGACCTCATCGGCAAGGCCACCGGCCAGCCTGTCTACAAGCTCCTGGGCGGCGGCCAGGAGCGCCTCAAGGCCTACGCCAGCACCGGCGAGCTGCGTTCGCCCGAGCAGCGGGTGGAGGACGCCCAGCGCTTCCGCGACGAGGGATTTCGCGCTCTGAAGCTACGCTTCCACCGCCCTAACCCCAAGGACGACCTGCGAGTACTGGAGGCGGTGCGCAAGGCAGTGGGCGATAGCATGGATATCATGGTGGACGCCAACTACGGCTGGGTCATTGCCCCCGACCGAGCGCCTCAGCGCTGGGACCTGCGCACGGCCATATCGATGGCCAAGGCCATGGAGGAGCTAGGCGTCTACTGGCTGGAGGAACCCCTCTACTGCTACGACTACGATGGTCTGGCCGAGCTGCGCCGCCAGGCGAACCTGCGCATCGCCGGCGCCGAACTGAACCAGGGCCTGCACGAGTTCAGGATCTTCCTGGAGAAAGGCTGCTTCGATGTCTACCAGCCGGATGTCACCTTCGCCGGTGGCTTTTTCCAGTGCCGCCAGATAGCCACCATGGTGCAGGCCCACGGCAAGACGCTCACCCCCCACACCTGGACCAACGGCATCGGCTTTGCCGCCAACCTCCACTTTGCGGCCTCCCTGGAGCTCTGCCCCTATCTGGAGTTTCCCTATGACCCTCCCAACTGGATGCCCGAGGCGCGGGACTTCATGCTCACGGAACCCTTCCGCCTCGACGAAGAGGGATACATCAAGGTGCCCCAGCAGCCAGGCCTAGGGATTGAGCTGGATGAGGAGAAGCTGAAGAAATACGAGGCCGCCGACCCCAGCCGCGTCATCTAGTAGGAACAGCGACCCTTGCGCCAGGCCTGGGCCTCAGGGAGTCGCCAGGCAGGCAGCGGCTCCTAGCCCTTGTGGGATCCGATGTCGGATGCGCTCTCTGCGCGTCCCGGAACGAATAGCCGATAGGCCTTTTCGAACGTTTCGGGGCTGAGGGCAGGCTCGGCTTCGTCGTACTTGGCGCTCTCCACAACGATATCGAGTATGTCACCAGCGTAGGAGGCCCGCGGTCTATCGGCAGCGTTCCCGTACAGTCGCTGAACGATGTAGTCCAGGGTTTCCTCAACGGCCGCCATAGAGCGCTCCTCGCACGCCTTTCGCAGGATCTCCTTGAACTCGTCGGGGCCAGGACTGGGAATCTCCACCTTGTAGAGGATGCGCCGCAGGAAGGGCTGATCGAGAAGGAGCTCTACCTTGAGATTGGTGGCGAAAAGGAGATGGACGTCAAAGGGCACCGAGACCTTTTCCCCAGTGTGGAAAGTGACGCTGTACCAGCCTCGCTCCAGAGGGGTTAGCCATCGGCTGAGGAGGTCCTCGGGTCGGATCCTCTGACGGCCGAAGTCGTCCACCGCCAGCATGCCCCCCTGAGCCTTGAGGTGAGACGGCGACTGGTAGAAACGGGACACCGGGTCATAAGCCAACTCAAGGGACTCCTCCCCCAGTTCGCCGCCCACTATCACCGCTGGCCTGCGAACGACGACCCAGCGCTCGTCGCTCTTGGGCGCATTCTCGGACTCCTCGGAATTCTGGATAGGCAGCCCAAGCTTCCCTCTCCCCCGAACGGGAACGTGCACGGTGGAGTCGAAGACACGGATGATGTGGCCGTAAGCATATATGGCGTAGGGAACGAGTACCTGGCCCTCCAGATGGCGGGCAAGCGCCTCCAGGAGCACCGTCTTGCCGTTGCCCGAGGGGCCATACAGCAGAGCGCAACGGCCGGAGTGAAGGGTTCGCGCCAGGGAGTCGGCCGCCTCCGGAGCCAGGACCAACTCCGACAGGGCCTCCTCGATGGTCTGCTTCGATAGTTCCGGCCTCTGTTCGCGCTGGTGCTCCATCACCTCGATGTAGTGGTCAATAGTCACCGGCGCCGGGCCAGCGTAGCGAGACCTCTCCAGGGCATCCTTGACTCTGCTGATCCCCGTCGCTGTGAGACGGTAGCGATAGTTGCCGGCCATTATGTTGCTGGAGCCGGTCACTTCGCAAAGGTGATCCTCAGAGAGCACTGCCAAGATTTGCTGCACGATGGCGGGCGCCAGGGCCATTCTCTCAGTCAAGTGAGCGGCCGAGGGTGTTCCCGCGTAGTAGATAGTCTTCAGGGCAAGGTCAGTGAGAAAGGCAAGCGATAGGCCAGTGTCAGTCAACGTCCGCGGCTGTGGAGGGGAGAAGGGTATCTCCACCTCTTCCTCGACCATTGCCGTCTGCTGCAAGGCCCCCTGATTGTCGGGCACATCGTCTGGCCACGGTGAGGGAGAAGGAACAGCCCCCTTATTATCCTCGCCGATGGGGAAAAACTTCTCATCTTGATTGCCGTCGTTGTAGAGTTCCACCCTTGTAGCCTCCTGCCTTCAGGCATTAAGCAGGACAAACCCCTCTCTGCCCCGCGCTAATAATTGAGGGTCTCGATACAAGAGACGTGGACGGATGACAGGCGTTACAGGGGCGTCAGGCTATACTGGTTCACAGTGCTGCCACGTGAGAAGCGTGGCTTTAGCCGGTGGTTATCGCGCTTCTCTCTGAAGCCCACGCCAACCTGAGTCGCGAGTCTGGGCTACGCTAGCCCTTACGCCGCTCGCTGCCCTCGCCATTCGGGCCCCGCGCAATTGCTCTCCTAGTGGCTACCAGGTATAAGGGCGATGCACTGGGCGGACAGGCTCGCATAGTCATCGGCGGGCACGCTCACACGCATGCTGCCATAGCTGGGGCGACGCTCGATGACGTCGACAACGTGGACGTCGACAACGTAGGAACCGGCATCCAGGGTGAATCCTGTACTGAACGATCCGTCCCCTCCCGTCTGGCCAGACCAGACCTGCCCCATCTGCGGAAGCGGGCCAGAGACGGTCACCTGGGCGCCGCTTATCGCCTGACCCTGGCAGGTAACCATGCCCTGAATGCCCCCCGGCCCAGGCACAGGCGTAGGCGATGGAGTAGGGGTAGGTATGGGCGATGGGGTGGGACTGGGCGTGGGGGTGGCTGCAGGGGTGGGGGTTGGACTCGGTGTGGGCGAGGGCGAGGCAGTCGCCGTGGGGCTCGGCGTGGGCGTGAGCGTCTCCTCGGGGATGGGCGTTACTGCTGGGGTGAGAACCGGAAGCTCAGAAGGCGACGTCGTCGGGCTGGCGTCAGCGGTGGTCGTGGGAGTGGCAGTTGGAGTAGACGTAGGGCTGGACGTCAGGGGCAGAACCATCGAACCGGGAGACCCCGAGTCCTGCCATAGGAAGATCACCACCGCTACCACAGCTCCGATGAACCCGACACCGGCCAGTAGCATGATCGGAAGTTTCCAGATCGTGCCGCCGCCGGCTGCAAGCGATATCCCGCTGGTGCCTGTTCGGGCCAGGATCCTGTCGGCCAGTCCGGGCGGAGCCGGTGTAGGCACCAGGGTAGCCAGAAGTTCGGAGGTCGAAGCGAGCTTTTCCTGCATCCTGCAGCAGTCTGGACATTCAGATAGGTGTTCAACTACCTGCCGTTGCTCCGGGGCGAGCAGCTCGCCATCATGAAGGACGGAAAGCAGATGTCCCAGGCGTCGACATTTCTCCTTGGTCTCTCTCCCCGCTACCTGCCTGGAGTAGGCTTGCCGGAACCTCAGGCGTGCCCGATGGAGCAGCTTCCCCACGTTGCTGGGAGAGATGCCCATCGCCTCCCCGATCTGGACATAGCTCAAGCCCTCCAGCTCGCGCAGGAGGAGAAGGCGTCGCTGACGTTCGGGCAAGCAGCCGACCGCCTGCAACACCTTCTGGCGCACGTCAGCCCGCTCCAGGCCAGCCTGCTGAGCTTCGCTATTGCTTGTCATGTACGCCACTCGTGCCATCGACCATTAGACGATCGAAAGCACAATAATGTAACACTATTTGGCCTGCAAAAGCCATGAAAGCCCTCATTACAGAGACGGCGGCGGTTGCCTCTGCGCCGCTTCCTGGAGCTTGGGCCGGCGCCGCCAGATGAGCCACAGGCCGCCACCCAAGAGGGATGCCATCGCAGCGAAGGGGGCAAGGGCCATGAACACCGCCGACGTGCTATCCCATCTGCCGGCAAAGAAGCCGGCATAGGTGGAGCCCACCGAGGCCAGCCCAAAGGCGGCGAAAAAGGAGATCCCGTAGCTGCGGCCCAAAAGACGGCCAGGCGTATACTCGGCGATGAGGCCGTTGTATATGGGCTGGCCGCCAAAGCTGAAGAGGACAAAGCCACCGGAGGCCACCACCAGGGGTGCCCCACCTGTGGATCCCATGGCTACAAGGCAAGGCACCACCATCACCGTCATCAAAGGCGCCAGGCGCTCTAAGGGAAAGCGCTGAGACAGAGAACCGCCTATGTACTGTCCCACGGCCCCCATGAGCAGGGCTGACGTGGCCAGCGAATCGCCGATGGTCTCGCTCGATTCCGAGCTTATGTGAGTAGGCAGGAACGTACGGCTGCCACTGTAGACAAAGCCGTTGAGCACGTAAACGACGTAGATCAGCATCAGGGGCAGAAGCGAACTCCCGACCGCCCGCGGGGCCTGAGCAGGTGCAGGTTCGGCCTCTGCCTGCTCAGATTCGCTGCCCAGGCTGACGGACCGCAGGAAGAGTCCCAGAGCGATGGTCACACCGGCCAGAAAGAAATAGGCCCAGCGCCAGCCAAAGGCGAAGGCTAAACCGCCTGCCAGCAGGGGCGTGACCGCCACGCCCAGGTTGCCGAAGACGCCGTGCAAACCGAGGGCCATCCCCCGCTGGCGAACCCTGTGAGCGATAAGGGCGACCCCTGCCGGATGGTAGAGCCCCATCATCAGGCCCATCAGGGCCAGGGCGATACCCAGCATGAGAGATGTCTGAGAGAGGCCTACAAGCACAGCGCCGAGGCCGCTGCCGAGAAGGCAAATGTAGAGAACCCGCTGCGAGCCAAGACGGTCGGTCAGCACGCCGGAGGGCAGGGCGCCAAAGCCGAAGGTGTAGGCAAAAACGTTGCCCACGGCGCCGAGAACGAAGAAGCCTAGGCCGAACTCGTCGCCGATCTTTATCAGCAGAGCAGCGTATGTCCACTCCAGGATGTGGATGAGTCCGTGAGCAGCGGATGTGTAGGCGACGATGCGGCGTTCGGCGGAAGTCACAGCGCTCGGCTAGAGAATGCCTTCCTCCTGCATCTGCGCCAGGGTCTTGTCGAAGGCCTCGATGGTGGCGTCGATGTCCGCCGGCTGGTGGACGGCAGAGATGATTCCGCCGTCGAAGCCCATGAGGTCGATGCCGTTATTGAGGCAACCCTGTTTGAGAGTCAGCGCTACGAGCAGATCCGTGCGGGGAGGCGGAGCGCCATTGGCAGCATCCCAGGGCCACCCGATTCCGTCCCTCGGCCGGGGGCAATCCTTGCCCAGCACGATGTGGAACAGGGAGGAGAGGCCATAGACGCAACCGGGAATCTCCCTCCTCGCCAGCGCCTGGTTCATCGCCGGCACCAGTCGCCGGGCCATGGCGTCGGCGTGAGCCTGCGGCTCGCCATCGGCGATGTGGGAGAGCATGGCAACCCCCGCGGCCGCCGATAGAGGGTTGGCATTGAAGGTGCCGGGATGGAAGACCCGACGGGAGACGTTCCAGTCCATGTCCTGGGTGAACTCGATGAGGGACAAAATGTCGTGGCGGCCGGCCACCGCCCCGCCGGGCAGGCCGCCGCCCAGGATCTTGGCCAGGCAGGTAAGGTCAGGCGTGACGCCGTAGAGCTTCTGGGCACCCCCCGTCGAGAGGCGGAAGCCCGTCACTACCTCATCGAAAATGAGCAAGACCTCGTGGCGCTGACTGACCTCCCGCAGCTCGGCCAGGAAGCCGCTGACCAGGGGCAGGGTGCCCCAGGAGGCACCGCTCGGCTCGAGGATGATGGCGGCGATGTTGCGATCCTCGGCCAGCGTGCGCTCTACCAGAGCGATATCGTTATGGGGGATGGTCACCTGATTGGCCATGGTAGCCGTTGGCACACCGGCGGCCCGCGGTACCTCCGACTCGCCGTAGCGGGCGCCCACGATGTTGTCGTGCCAGCCGTGGAAGTGATAGTTGAACCTCAGGATCTTATCGCGGCCGGTGTAGGCCCGCGCCAGCCGAATGGCCATCAGGGTGGCTTCCGTGCCGGAGTTGGTGAAGCGTACTCTCTCCGCCGAGGGGACAAGACGCTGCACCCAGCTCCCCCAGGCCAGCTCCAGCTCGTGGCAAGCGCCGTAGTGGGTGCCCTTCGCGATCTGGCTATTCACCGCCTCCACCAGCAGCGGATGGCTGTGTCCTAGCATGAGAGCCCCATGGCCCATGACATAGTCGATGATCTCGTTGCCATCCACGTCCCACTTGCGGCAGCCCTGTGCTCGTTGAACGTACAGAGGGAAAGGCACCAGAAAGCGGACATCGTGAGTGACCCCGCTGGGAAACACCCGGAGGGCCCGCTGGTAGAGCTGGGCCGACTGGGGATGGAGGTCGCTATAGGACTCTGAGATGCTCGTCACCGGGTACTTCCTTCCACCAGCCGCGAGCGCTCCACCAGGGGATGAAGGGAAGGTCGCGCATGGTCAGCAAACCAGGGCGGGCCTTCACCACCGCCGGGATCAGGTTCACCATTATGGCTGCCGTCGCCTGATCGCCCTGGATGCCTCCAGCGATGGTTAGCTTGATGGGAGGCTTGCCATCGATAACTATCGAATCGTGCGGCCGCTCAGCACCTAGCGACATCTGAAGCTCGAGGCGAATCACCTCCCGGTTGCCTGCCGTGGCCACCGCCGTCTGACGCATTCCAGCGACTCGCCCCTTCTCCACGATGAAGGTATCCGTCTCCCAGCGCCGGTTGGCGAGCACCGGCTCTATGGACTCCTTCACCTCGTCGAGCTGCCAGCCCATCGTCTCGGCGATCATGAACAGCGATTCTTTGATACCGACGTGGCCTATCGACCCATCGGAGACTCGAAAGCGGAATTCCGTGGGAGACAGCCCCGTACCTGTCTTCACCTGGAGTTGCAGCCGCTGCGTCGATGTGTCCACCACCCGAGTGACGGTCATCGACCGCACCTCCTGGCAGGGGCTGGTGAGTACCAGAGGCAGGACATCCATTACGAAGCCGGGGTTGACGCCCGCCCCCAAAACAGTAACGCCGATTTCCTTCGCTCGCCTGTCCAGCTTGCGAGCCAGCTCGCCCTGGCCGACCCAGGGATAGGACAGCTCCTCACAGCTAGAGATAACGTTCTTTTCGCCAGTCACCGCCTGCGTCAGTTGAGGATAGGCTGACATTAGGTGGGAGTTGGTCGCTTGCACCACCACGTCCGCCGATATCTCCCGCAGGAGGGACTCGGCGTCATAGCTGACGGTGATGCCCAGGTTGCGGCCAAGGCCCAGGACTTCCCCCAGTTCCCGGCCAGCCTTGGCCGGATGGGTATCGATGGCGCCCACCACCTGGATATCCTGCCGTTGCAGCGCTACCTTGAGGACCTCGCTCCCGATGGCACCGATGCCGTAGTGGATAGTACGGAACTTCTCCTGCATGGTGACCCCTCCCCCCGGTTGGCCTGACGGATACATTACCGGATGCCCAAGTTATCCAACAGCGTCCTGGGCCACCATCAGCGACCCCCTTCGCCGCAGACCCCGCAACATACGTCGATACCGTTGAGGCAAACCTCGCACCATAACGTGATAATATACGACTGGACGGCGCCTATCAAGCATCGAATACGCATGCAAGGGCTCTCGCTGGAACATAGCTTCTAAAAGAGTTAAAATGCAATTGGGATGGCCAAACGTTCGTCAAGAGGACGCTCAGCGACGGCGGCCAAGCCCGTGCTGCCGGAGGCCTCTGCCAGAACCGAGCGGGTGCAATTCGCCCACGATAGCGAGGCCGAGTTCGCCCGCATCCTCGACTTCTACGGCATCTCCTGGCTGTATGAGCCCCGCTCCTTCCCTCTGCGCTGGGAGGACGACCGCATCCTGGAGGCGTTCACCCCCGACTTCTTCCTGCCTGACCTAAATCTCTACGTAGAGATCACTACCCTCAGGCAGAAGCTGGCCACCGAGAAGAACCGCAAGGTGCGCCTGTTGCGCCAGCTCTACCCCGAGATCAACGTCAAGCTGCTGAACAAGAAGGACTACCTGCGCCTGGTGGCCAAGTATGGCTACGGGCCGCCCGACGCCAAGAAGCTGCCGGACATCGACCGCGTCCTGTTCAGCGCCGGCCAGATCCAGCGACGCGTGCATGAGCTGGGCGCTCGGATCTCCCGCGATTACAGGGGCAAGTCGCCGGTGGCGGTAGGCGTTCTCAAGGGCGTCTTCTTCTTCATGGCCGACCTGCTCCGTCACATATCCCTGCCCGTATCGGTGGACTTCATGGCCATCTCCTCATACGAGGGAGACAGCGCTGGAGCGGTGAAGATCCTCAAAGACCTTGACCTGCATATCGTCAAGGAGCACGTCCTGTTGGTGGAGGACATCGTGGACACCGGCATGACCCTCAACCGCGTTGTGGAGCGCCTTCGGTCGCAGCGGCCGGCCTCCCTCAAGGTGTGCGCTCTGCTGGACAAACGAGCACGCCGCCTGGTGGACGTACACCTGGATTACGTTGGCTTCGAGGTCCCCGATGAGTTCGTAGTGGGATACGGGCTGGACTACCGCCAGCGCTACCGCAACCTTCCCTTCATCGGCACTCTGAAACAGGAGCTGCTGTCGTAGGTTGTAGGGATGTAATCCGGGTTTTATGCGAGATAGAGCGTGAATAGGGTAGCCAATCGCCATAAAACTCTGCCTCACTCTGTCTCAGAGGGCCCTCTCTTCCTTGACATCTTACGCGATTTGAGAGATAATGGCAGATGCTCCCGAGGGGCTGAGTAGCGGAGTCCGCCCGAGGGAAAGCCGGCGAACCGGAAGCGAAAGCAGAAGGCTCGGCGGCGAACCGGAGGGCGGCGGAAGAAAAAAGGTCCCTTGGGGGCGTTATTTTTATCCCTTCCAGGCCAAGGCTCTGCCCGCTGTCAGGCGGGAGACGGCGATCGCTGTGGCGTTGGCCTTGTTCATCATTGCCTACGGCAACCTGCTCTCCCTCCGACCCGACCACATCCGCATTGCATACGATTGGGCCTTCATCCTGGGCGGCCTGGCCCTTCTGGGGCTGCTAGTCCTGTGGTCGGTAAGAATCGAAGGGATACCTCTGCCTACGCTGGGTATTACCACCGTCAGCGCTGGCAGGAGTGCCCTGGCGGGAGCAGCCCTGGGAGTCGTCGTCATCCTCCCCGTTGTCCTCTACTTCCTGTTCCCTCTGGGCCTGGAGGACGGCATCGGCTATGAGGACGCGGAGGAACAGACATGGGGAGGGTTCCTTCTCTGGGCGCTGGCAAATCAGCCGGTGGGTACTGCCTTCTTCGAAGAGGCGCTCTTCCGAGGCGTTCTGCTGGCCAAGATGACCGTTGCCTGGGGACAGCGACAGGCTCTTGTGGCCTCCAGCGTCACCTTCGCCCTCTGGCACCTGGTCATCAATTTCCGCACGATCCACGACACGGACGTGGCATCTCCTGCCATACTGGCTGCCCTGGCCCAGATAGCCTGCCTGTTCGGCCTGTTCTTGGGCGGCCTGTTCCTGGGCCTCTTGCGCCAGCGCACCGGCAATCTAGCCGGCTGCGTGGTGTTTCACTGGCTGGTGGTCACCGCCATGTGGGGCACCCTCTTCCTGGTCTCGCGCTAGCTGCCGGCCCGCCTTGACATCCCCAAGGGCTGCTCTATACTCATGCCGTCAGCCCAAGGCGCATCGTGTCCGGTGGAGGTTCGCCATGGAGATAAGCCTTGCCCGCGGTGACATCGCCCAGCAGGATGTCGAGGCCATCGTCAACGCCGCCAACAATCGCCTGTGGATGGGCGGCGGCGTGGCGGGGGCAATCAAGCGCGCCGGCGGCCGGGGGATCGAGGAGGAAGCCGTATCCAAGGGGCCGATCCCCATCGGCGAGGCCGCCGTCACCGGCGCCGGTCGCCTGAAAGCGCGCTACATCATCCACGCGGCGGTTATGGGCCAGGACCTGCGCACCGACGCCGACAAGATCCGCCAGGCCACCGAGAACAGCCTGCGGCGGGCCGATGAGCTGGCGCTGAAGAGCATCGCCTTCCCCGCCCTGGGCACAGGCGTCGGCGGCTTCTCCCTCGAAGAGTGCGCTCGCATCATGCTGGACGTCGTGCACAAGCACAGCACCGGCGGCACCGGCCTGGAGCGGGTCGTCTTCGTCCTCTACGACGAGCCAGCCTATCGCGCCTTCGAGAAGGTGTGGCAGGCCGGCCAGAGCGCCAGCGCAGGCTGAGCCGCCGGGTTGTTCGCCCACCGGGCCATGCATCAGAGCAAGACCGCCTTTCTCCTGACCGGCCGCCCCGGCTGCGGCAAGACCACCCTCATCCGGCGCCTGGTGGAGGATCTGGGGATGCCCGCCGGCGGCTTCTACACCGAGGAGATCCGCCGCGGCGGTCGGCGTGAGGGCTTCGCTCTCGTCACCCTGGACGGTCAGACCGCCACGATGGCCAGCGTGCACATCGCCAGCCGTCGGAGGGTGAGCAGGTACGGAGTGGATCTGGAGGCCATCGACAACGTGGGCGTGCCGGCCATCGAGCGGGCCACGGCAGAAGCCGCCCTGGTGGTCATCGACGAGATCGGCAAGATGGAGCTGTTCTCCAACCGATTCCGCCAGGCGGTGCTATCGGCCCTGGAGAGTGGGAAGCCCATACTGGGGACGATCATGCTGGCCCCTCATGCCTGGGCAGACGCTGTCAAGGCGCGTCCTGAAGCGGAGGTCATACTGCTGACCGAAGCCAACCGCTCGCAGGTCCAGAGCGAGCTGCTGGCGGAACTGCGTGATCGGTTGCGCACGGCATCGACCTAGCGCTCGGTTTCATCCTCCTGCCAGGCTCCGACAACTGTCTGACGGGGACGGAGCAGGCGGCTGTATGATGTAATGTAAGGGTAAGCGATCATGCTTGCGACCCAGGCTGAAGGAGGGGAGGTATGAAGATCATCGTTTTCGGAGGCGCCGGAGACGTGGGCAGCAGGGCGGTCGAGGATCTGGTGATGGCGTCCGGCGTCGAGCAGGTGACTATCGCTGACCACAATGTCGCTGCGGCCGACAAGCTTGCCGCCGGCCTGCGCGGCCAGGGCGCTCGGGTGGACGTCAAGGCAGTGGACGCCAATGACCACAACGCTCTCGTCGAGGCAATGAACGGCCACGATGTGGCCGCTTCCACCCTGGGCCCCTTCTACCGGTTCGAGGCCCCGCTAGTTAGAGCAGCCATCGAAGCGCGTGTCGACTACGCCAGCATCTGCGACGAGTGGAGCGCCGCCCAGGCGGTGCTGAGCGAGTTCGACAAGCCTGCCCGAAAGGCGGGACGCATCATTATCACCGGACTAGGTACCAGCCCCGGCCTGTCCAACGTGTGCATCCGCTACCTGGCCCAGCAGATGGACAGAGCACGGCGGGTGGACGTGAGCGTGTTTCAGCCCCTGAACGCCGGCGGAGGCGAGGCGGTGCTCAAGCATATGCTGAACATCATCAGCGGGGAAGTGGCCGTCTGGCGCGAGGGGACACAAGTGATGGTCCCCGCATGCAGCGAAGAACGGGTAGTCGACTTCCCACGCTTCGGCCGTATCAGGGTGTGGAACATGGGCCACAGCGAACCGGTGACGGTTCCCCGCTTCATCCCCGGGGTGGAGGAGTGCACCTTCTTCATGGGCTTTGGCCGAGGTGCCAGCCTGCTCATAGGGCTCGCCCGCCGAGGCCTGTTTGCCAGCGAGAGCCGCATTGATCGCGTAGCTCGCCTGTTTGCGCCCATCGAGCGCCTCACAGGTGGACAGCGGCCAGCGCCGGGAGCCCTGCGCGTCGATATCTGGGGCGAGAAGGGCAGCGCAAGGGTGCACCGGATGGTGTGTGGCGTCGGCCAGATGCGGGAAGCCACCGCCCTTTGCCTGTCCGCAGGTGTGCAGATGCTTGCCCGCAAAGAGCTTACCGTCGAGCAAGGAGGCGTGTATGGTCCGGAGGCCTGCCTGGACCCGAGCGCTTTCATGCTAGCGATGAGAGAGAAGGCAATCGAGGCGTACGAAGACCTCGCCATGACCAAGCCGCTGTCCTGAGTGTCAGCACCAGGACGAAAAAGGGCACTGATCCTGTGAGGGGTGTGCCATGCAGTCGTTCGACCTGATAGTCATCGGTTCGGGCTCCGGCCTGACGGTCTCATCGGAAGCGGCCGACCTCGGGCTGGCGGTCGCCGTGGTGGAGCACGGGCCTTTCGGTGGCACGTGTCTGAACCGCGGCTGCATCCCCTCCAAGATGCTGATCCACAGCGCCGACGTCATGGAGACGATCCGGCGGGCAGATCTGTTCGGGATCAGCGCTCAGGTGTCCGGCGTGGACTGGGACTTCATCGTGAGGCGAGTGGCCAACACGATCGACGCCGACGCTCAGGCCATAGAGGAAGCGAACCGCCAGCATCCCAACATCACTGTGTTCAAAGACACCGGCCGGTTCGTGGGGCGCAAGGCCCTGGAGGTGGGCGGCAAGCGCATCACGGCGGAGACGATCGTGATCGCCGCCGGGACGCGGCCGCGAGTGCCGGACATCGACGGCCTGACCGATGTTCCCTTCGTAACCTCCGACGAAGCACTCCGCCTGCCGAAGCAGCCCCGAAGGCTGGCCATCGTCGGCGGAGGGTACATCGCCGCCGAGCTGGCCCACTTCTTCGGCGCCCTGGGAACCGAGGTAACCATCGTCCACCGTCGCCCGCGCCTGCTCCGGCTGGAAGACGACGACGTCTCCGCCCTGTTCACGGAGGTCTATCAGCGGCGGTTCACCATGCTGCTCAACACCGTCGTCAGGCGCGCCTACCGCGACGGCGAGACGATCGCGCTGGAGCTGGCCTCCGATGGGCAACAGCGAACCCTGACCACCGATGCTCTCCTCCTGGCGGTGGGGCGAGTGCCGAACACCGATCTGCTGGACGTGGCGCAGACGGGGGTAGCAGTGAACGACCGGGGGTTCATTAAGGTCGACGAGTATTTGGAGACGGACGTTCCCGGTATCTGGGCGCTGGGCGACATCGTGGGGCGTTATCTGCTGAAGCACAGCGCCGACCTTGAGGCCGCTCACGTGGCCCAAAACATCCTCAACTCTGAGAACAAGATGCCCGTCGACTATCACGCCATGCCTCACGCCATCTTCTCCTCGCCGCAGGTAGCCAGCGTTGGCCTGACGGAGCGACAGGCCCAAGAGCAGGGCCTGCCTTATGTCGCCGGCACCTACAAGTACTACGACACCGCCTACGGCTTCTCCATCGAGGACAAGGATGGCTTCGCGAAGGTCATCGCTCAGCGGGAGACGGGAGAGATCCTGGGTTGCCACATCATCGGCAGCGAGGCGTCTATCTTGATCCAGGAAGTGGCCAACGCCGTGAGGATGCGCCTGACCACGGAGGCGATCAGCCAAGCCATCTACGTGCATCCGGCCCTGCCGGAGGTTGTCCAGCGAGCATTCCACTCGCTTCCCATCTGACAGGAGGAGAGCGAGCACTTGCAGCAAACAGCCACCAGCGCGATCACCTTCACCAGCGAGGGCCTCACCCTGGAGGGCGTCCTCCACCAGCCCGGGTCCGCCTCCGGCCTCTTCCCTGCTGCCGTCGTTTGCCATCCTCATCCCCTGTACGGTGGCGACATGAACAACAACGTGGTCGCCGCCGTCTGCCAGGCTCTGGTCGAGGCCGGCATCGCCGCTCTGCGCTTCAACTTCCGCGGCGTCGGACGCAGCGAGGGGAAGTATGCCGGCGGCCTGGGCGAACGGGCCGACGCCGCTGCTGCCCTCGCTTACCTGCGCCAGTTGCCCGGGGTGGACGAAGGCAAAGTGGGCATCATCGGCTACTCCTTCGGAGCGAACGTCGCCCTGGCGGCGGCCGACGAGCGGCTGGCAGCAGTGACCGCCATCTCCCTCCCCTCCTTCGGCCAGGCTCTGCCAGACCTGACCATTCGCTGTCCTACCCTTCTCGTATCGGGCGACCGCGACGAGTTCTCCCCCACCGACAGTCTGCCCGCCCTGGCGGCGGCGATAGGGCCGCACTGCCAGACGGCCATCATCAGCGGCGCCGACCACTTCTGGTGGAGCTACGAGATGGAGTTGGCGGAGACGGTGACCCAGTTCTTCCGCCGGTACGTCATCGGATAGCAGCGAGAGCAATGGCATCTATTACCGTGCGGGTGAGCCCCGGCGCCAGCCGCGACGCCGTTGTGGGCTGGCAGGGAGACGTGCTGCGACTTCGGGTCGCTGCCCCGCCCCAGCGGGGCAAGGCCAACGAGGCGACGCTGCGCCTGCTGGCCGCCGCCCTGGGGGTAGAGCGACGACGGTTGCACATCGTCCGCGGAGAGACCTCGCGGCAGAAGGTGGTGTCCGTGGACGGCCTGGACGAGGCGGAGATACGCGCTCGTCTGAGCCTAGCCCCCTCCTGACTCCGCACCAGCTCTCTACGTGCATCCATCCCCCGAAAAATTCCTCGAAACTTGTCCTTCCGACCCCTTGACAAATTTATACAGATATGTAAAATATGTCTGCTCCGAGGCACGACATACCGGCGGCAGATAGGTACGGGACGCGCGGAGCTAAGGGCGCAGCCATGGAGTACGGACGAATTCTCCTGCCAGCGCTCGCAGCGGGCGGCTGGTACGCGAGGAGAAGCCGGTCCTGAGCTTGTCGAAGGGATAGTTGCGGTAGGGGTGCCTGTGCTATGCTGGCTCCGATATGAGCCGTCGTAGCCGGAAGAAGCGCCCTCAGAAGAAGGAGGAACTGCATCAGAGGAAGGGCGGTCGCCTGCGCAAGGCGGCGGTCGTCCTGGTTATCGTAGCTATTATCTCCATGTCCCTCGCCGCTGGACTCCTCCTCAGCGGCGTGATTGGCGGCGGCCCTGAGAGCGGCGGCAGGGCCGCCGCAATTGTTGATCAGCTCGATCTGACCCAGCCTAACCCCGACTTCGCCGCCTCGGCCACCGACATTCTGGAGGAGGCCGGATACACCGTGGACTACTACCCGGGCGAGGAGATCACGGTGGACTTCTATCGCGATCTGCCCACCCACGACTACGACCTGCTCATCCTCCGCGTTCACTCCGGCATGGCGGAGGAAACCGACGTCGCCACCGGAGAGAAGACCAAGCGGGAGTACGTCAGCCTGTTCACCGGCGAGCCCTATAGCCGCGACAAGTACCCCGACGAGCCGCTCGGGCGTCTGGGGAAGGCCGAGTACTATGAAGGCGCTCCCCCCTTGTTTGGCATAGCGCCCGACTTCATCCTCTACAGCATGCGGGACAGCTTCGACGACACGCTGATCGTGATGATGGGCTGCGATGGCCTACGCTCCGAGCGGACAGCTCAGGCCTTCCTGGACAAGGGGGCCAGTGCCTTCGTGAGCTGGACCCGCTCCGTCTCCGCCAGCCACAGCGATGCGGGCACCCTACTCCTGCTGGAGAAGCTTCTGGTCGAGGAACTACCCGTGGCAGACGCCGTCGACCAAACCGCCGCCGAAATGGGGCCCGACCCGCTGTACGGAGCCCGCCTGCGCGCACTGCTGGACGAGAGCTAGGCGTACCGTCTCCGAGCTGAGATTCTTCTGCGCTGGCGCGAGGCCCCTAAGTTGCGCGCAGCGCCAGGCTCGACAACAGACGCAGTTCGTCGGCGAGCAGGCGGGTGATGAGGAACCGTTGGCGTACTCTCTCCCGGCCAGCCAGCCCCAGCTTCCTTGCCTCCTGGCGATTGCGAAGTAGATACAGGGTTCGCTCGGCGCACTCCTCGGTGCTCTCCACCAGGAAACCTCCCACCCCATCGCCCATCTGGAGAGGGATGCCGCCAGCGCGATTGGCCACCACCGGCGTGCCCTTCCAGATCGTCTCGGAGACTACCAGGCCAAACCCCTCACGGATCGACCTTTGAAGGACCACATCGGAGCAAAGCTGGAAGATGTTCACCTCCATGTCGCCCACACCGATGAGATTGGTGAGAAGGTGGATATCGTCGTCACCCCTAACCTCATCCACAAGCACCTTGTAGATATCCCAGACCTCTGGATCATCATGAGCGATGGTGCTCAATAAGGCTAACTGCAGTCCGGGCACCTCCTTGCGCACCAGTCGGTAGACGTCAATAACGCCCATGGGGTCCTTCCAGGGATCGAACCGCGAGACTTGGGTCACCAGAGGGCGGCGAGGATCGATGCCCCGCCAGGCACGGATCTCCTCACAAAGATTTCCGGGAAGCGCCATGTTTTTGGGGCTTAGGGGGTCGATGGCTGGAGTAATGGTGGCCAACTTCTGATTCCTCAGCCGCGGTGGTACAAAGCTGTCCATGGTAAACACAATAGCGTCGTATTCCAGAAGGAAGGGCAGCATGAAGTCGAGGACGGCTTCGTTGGGCGCAGAGGTATCGATGTGGCACCGCCAGATCCACCTCGCCCCCGCTCGCCCCTTGAAGTAACGGATGGCGGCCGGCTGCGGATCATGGATCACGATGAAGTCGTATCCCTCTTCCAGAAGCTGCGCATTGCGGGTGTTCCACATGAGGTAAGTCTCTTGGGCAGCCAGCGTCAGCTCGTATGGCGAACCCTGGAGAGCATTGTGGAAGGACTTGGTGACGGCGAAGAAGTCCGGCCGGCCCGAGATGATCTTCCAGTCGCAGTGGATGCCCAGGCCACGATAGAGGGGCACCAGCGATCTCAGCAACTCGGAGACGCCGCCACCATAGGTTGTGGCGTTGATATGAGCCACACGCGCGCCCCTAAGAGGGGCTGCCAAATCCCTTATCTCTTCCAGCGTCTCCTCGCCAACAATGGGCTCGTACTGGCTGAGCAGTCTTGGTCCTACGTCTACGTAGTCAAGCAATGGTCCCTTCCCCCTATGCGATCGGATTGCAGCCCTTGATCTGCATCATTATACACGTGCCCTCGTGCATTGACACTCACTCACCCCCTCTTGACACTCGATGGCACACCGCTAGGATCGATAGCACGACCAGTCGCTATGAAAGGAGTCGGCTCCACGATGAAGGTCTGCAACTACCGAGACGTCTCCCCGAACACGGAGATCCCGGGGGTAGCCCTCCATTTGGTCATCTCCGACCAGGACGGCGCTCCTCACTTCGCCATGAGGGTGTTTGAGGTGCAGCCAGGCGCCTCCACGCCTTTTCACTACCACTGGTGGGAGCACGAGGTGTTCATACTTTCCGGACGGGGCAAGCTGCGCGGCAGCGAAGGGGAATGGGATCTGGCCCCCGAGGATGCGGTTTACGTGCCCGGCGATGAGGAACACTGCTTTATGAACACGGGCTCGGAGATCCTTCGCTTCATCTGCTGCATTCCTCATCCTGACACCCCTCGGCGCTGAGAGGGCGCGTTGCCCTCGGCTCGGCAACCCAGCGGGGTGAGCCGAGGGTGTGCTATCCTTCTAGCCGTGATGACCGTTCGCCTCGACGACGTCGGCCCCCTGAAGCCGATCCTCGCCCAGCGCCCCTTCGGTCTGGCGACGGATATCGACGGCACCCTCAGCCCCATAGTCGATACGCCGGACGCGGCGGCGGTCACCCCCCTCTGCCGTCGCTATCTGGGTGAGATAGCGCAGCGGGTGGAGGTGGTAGCGGCGATAAGCGGACGTGCGCCCGAGGTTGCCCGCCGTATGGTGGGACTCGAGGGCCTGGTCTACGTTGGCAACCACGGCCTGTCCTGGTGGAAACAGGGCCGAGAGGAGACGCTGGCTGAGGCAGCACCCTACGAGGCGATGATCCAGGAGGCGAAGAGGAAGCTGGCCGCCCATTTTCACCTGCCCGGCGTTCTCCTGGAAGACAAGGGGCCCATCCTCGCCTTCCATTACCGCATGTGTGCCGACGCCCAGACCGCCCGTGCTGCCATCATGGAGGCGCTAGCTCCCTGGGAGGCGCAAGGTCTGCGCGTACGACCAGGGCGGCGGGTCTTCGAACTGGGTCCTCCTCTGGACGTGCACAAAGGCACAGCCCTCGTCCACCTAATGGAGACCTATCGTCTGGCTGGCGTTCTCTATTTGGGAGACGACCTGACGGATGTGGATGCATTCAGGGTGCTGCGCCGCTGGCGGCAGGACGCCAGAGTGAAGGGCGCCGCCGTTGCCGTCGCCAACTCGGAGGCCGGGCAAGAGATAACAAAGGAGGCCGACTACTGGGTTGACGGCGTCCCCGGCGTGGAGTGGCTGCTGGGTGAGATAGCTAGTGTCGTTGGCGGGAAACGGCCATGAGGTCGCGGAACTGGCGCTGTAGCCAGAAGGTAATGTCTTCCTCCTGGATAGCCCGACGGAGGGCGGCGGCTCGCCGTCTCTTATCCTCGGCAGGCATATTGATGGCCGCGTAGAGAGCGCGCACAGTGCCCTCCAAGTCGGTGGGGCAAACCGACAAGGCGTACTCCCCTAGTTGCTCGTGAGCGCCCGCCATCTCGGAAAGGATCAGAACCCCGTCTCTGGTGTTCACCAGCGGCCCTTCCTTGGCCACCAGGTTCATGCCGTCGATGAGAGAGTTCACCAAAAGAATGTCGTAGAGACGCATAGCGGCGATAGCCTGGGCGTAGTTGTCCTCATAGAAGATGTGGATGGGCTGCCACTCACTGTCTCCGTACTTGCCGTTGATTGTCTGGGCCAGGTCCAACATATCGCGGGCGTAGGTCCGATAGATGGACACCTCACCGCGGGAGGGCACCAGAAAGGCCAGGAAGACGACCCGCTGGCGCAGGTCGGGATAGCGATCCAGCAGATGGTCGTAGGCCCTGAAGCCACGGATGATATTCTTGCTTGGCTCGGCACGGTCCACCCGCACGATGGTTATCTCCCGACGCAGTCGGCTCAAGCTTTCCTCATGCTCTCGAACCTCAGGGGAAACGGCGAAGCTCGATAGACCGGCAGCGTCTACAGAGATGGGATAGTAGGTGACGCGCGTGAACCAGTCGTCCTGAGCGACCGTGCAAGCTCGATGGTCGACACTGGCCCCCTTCAGGAACTCCTCGCAGCAGGCGAGAAAATCACGCACATCGCGCATGGTCTGAAAGCCGACGATGTCGGCGGCGCAGATCTTCTGGTGAATCTCGCGCCGCATGAACTCCGGCAGGATGCTCCAGTACCTCGGCCCTGGCCAGGGGATATGAGTGAAATGGAGGATGGGTGCGTCGGGTAGAAGCTGGCGAACCTCGGCGGGTGCCAGATAGAGATGGTAGTCGTGAAGGACGATGAACGGCGTGTGGCCCTCACCAGCCGCCTCCTCTGCCACCGCCTGAGCGAAGGCCTGATTGACCGGCACATATCCCTGCTCCCAGGCCTCGTACACAGGCCGGCCGATACTGGGCGTGCGGGGAGTATTCCACATGTAGTGCTGGATGAACCACAGAAGGGGGTTGGAGAACACCGAGTAGAAGCGATGGAACACAGAGCGAGGGACGACCACGAAACGTAGGTAGATCTCCTGATCGGGCAGGGGCGCCCTTATGCGACCGTCAGCCTCCTTGGCCAGGCGACGGTCCCCATCGCTCATGGCGGTGGCCACCCAAGTGAGGGGGACGAAGCGCCCGACACCGCTGAGGGCGGTGACCAGCCCACCGCTACCTGGTTGGGCGCGCAGGCTGCCGTCGGAAGCTAGGGTGTAATCGACCGGTCCTCGATTGCTGGCAACGATCAGACGACGTTCGGCCAGAACTCGCTGGCATAATTCCTGAAATCGCTCCTGTTTCTTGTCGAAATATGATTGACCGCTCTCCATTGTTTTTCTCTTGCCAGCATGCCCGAAACACTAGGGGCCTGTCAACCTGAACTGAATGCCGACCCGGCCACAGGGGCCGGTCGGCGGGCGTGATATAATCGGCGCTAGGCATGGCGATTGGAGAAGGCGATGGCTGAAGACAAAGAGGAATCGCTCGACAGCCGGCCTCTGCAGGAGCAGGCCGAGGCTATCACCCGCGAGACCTCGGTGGGTGAGGCCCTAGGCCGAGTGGGCATCTCGGCCTGCGTTGTCAACGAGGAGGCCGAGCTCCTCGAGGTGACCGAGTCCATGGCTGCCAATCTAGGCACCCACACGGCAGCAGTGGTAGATGCCGAGGAGCGCCTGGTGGGGGTGATCCCCATGCACCTGCTCCTGGCCGAACTCTTTCTGCATGTGGCCCCCGAGGAGTTCCTGGTAGGCTTGCGGGCCTTCGAGAATATCGAGGAGTTCGGCAAGATCAGCCGCGCCCGCAAGGCCAAGGAGCTGATGCAGCCTCCTATCTTCCTCACCAGGGAAGACAGCGCTAGGGATGCTTTTATCCGTATGCATGAGAACAAGCTGGACAGCCTGCCCGTCGTGGACGAGGAAATGCGGGTGGTGGCCTGTCTAAGTCGCCTACAGCTCGTGCGACTGTGGCTGCATAAGCATCGGAAGTGGGCCGAGAGAGGCCCAGGTCAGAAGCCCCGGCAGAAAGGTAGCACGGAGGGAGGCGGTTGAACGACCTGGCGCTGGCCTCCCTCATTTTCTCCGTTACCTACTTCCTCATCATCTCCGAACGAATTCACAAGACAGCGGCCGCCCTCGCCGGCGGTCTGCTGATGATCGCCTTTCGCATCCTCGACCAGGAAGAGGCCTTCGCCGCTATCGATTTCAATGTCATCTTCCTCCTGATCGGAATGATGATCATAGCGAACATTCTGGGCAAAACGGGCGCTTTTCAGTGGCTGGCCATCAGGCAGGCCAAGCTAGCCAAAGGGAATCCCCTGCGAATTCTTCTGTTCATGGCTATCCTCGCGGCAGTGGCATCCGCTTTCCTGGACAATGTTACTACTGTCGTCCTCCTGGCACCTCTGAGCCTGTTTGTGGCCAGCATTCTGCAGGTGAATCCGGTGCCCTTCCTGCTGACCATCATCATGGCCTCCAACATCGGCGGCACTGCCACCCTCATCGGCGACCCACCCAACATCATTATCGGCAGCGGCGCTGACCTGGACTTCCTGGACTTCCTGTTTCACCTTGGGCCAGTCATTCTGTTGGTCATGGCCGTCTTCTTGGTCATGGTATTCCTCCTTTTCGGCCGTCAACTGCAAACACGCCCCGAGCTTGAGCACCGCATCATGGAGCTCGACGAGGACGAGGTCCTGACCGATCGTGGCCTCTTGTACAAATCGCTGGTCATCCTTGTCCTAGTGGGCATAGGCTTTCTCATCCACGGACCCCTTAACTACGAGCCGGCCACGGTGGCTCTGGGTGGAGCCACCGCCCTCATCCTTGTCAGCGGTCAGCACCCTCGTGAGGCGCTGCTGGAGGTGGAGTGGCCCACCATCTTCTTCTTCGTGGGCCTGTTCATGGTGGTGGGAGGTGCGGAGGAGGTAGGGCTGCTGGAAGATATCGGCGAGAGAATGGCCGATGCCAGCGGCGGGCATCTGTCGGCGGCAGTTATGCTCATTCTCTGGCCGACGGGCATCCTTTCCAGCATTGTGAACCAAATACCATATGCGGCGGCCATGATCCCTGTGGTGCGCGAGGTGAGCGCGGGGTTGCCGGTCGGCGAGTCGGCCAGCAACCCCCTGTGGTGGGCTCTGGCCCTCGGCGCTGGTCTGGGAGCCAACTTCACCCCCGTGGCGGCTGCGGCCAACGTATATGTCATCGGCGTGGCCGAGCGGGCTGGCTACAGCGTCACATTTCTCCAGTTCCTGCGCTACAGCGTGTTGGTGACCATGGTCTCCCTGCTCATAGCCACCGCCTATGTGTGGCTTCGCTACCTTATGTAGCCCCTCTTTCGCTGGGCAGACTTGTCGGAGAGGGGCAACCGGGCTATCATTTAAGCGAGCCCCCGTAGCTCAGTCGGATAGAGCACCGGCCTCCGGAGCCGGGTGCGTGGGTTCGAGTCCCGCCGGGGGTACCATCGACAAAGGAGTGACCAGCTCTGGGCAGAGAAAGACGTCGCCGAGGGCGACTGCGAGGGAAGCTGAGGCGAGAGTCGCTGGCTTCCCAGGCGCGGGCTAAGCCTCCCTTCCCTGTATCCCTGCTGTTCAACGTTCGCCTCTTCTACATCATCGCTCTCGTGGGCATCGTCGGCAGCGTAGGCCTGGGTGCCGTTATGTCGGGCACCATGGGAGGCGGCGGCAGCAGTTCAGCACCGACCGTCACGCCCACGGCGACGGCGACGGCACAAGCCGAGGAACCTTCTCCCGAAGCCACGCCATACCAGGTGAAGACCTACGCCGAGCCGCCGGGGATGATCATCGACACCAATAACCAGTACTTCGCTGAGATCGAGACCGAGAGGGGGATCATCCGCCTGGAGCTGTTTGACGATGAGGCGCCACAAACGGTGAACAACTTCGTGTTCCTGGCACGCGATGGCTTCTACGATGGCCTCACCTTCCACTACGTCGATCCTGAACTGGCGGCCCAGGCCGGCGACCCTGCGTGCAGGGCGAGCGGCGTTGTCACTTGTATAGGGGAAGATGGGCCTGGCTACACCCTGCCC
Source organism: Dehalococcoidia bacterium SM23_28_2 (assembly GCA_001303545.1). GTDB lineage: Bacteria > Chloroflexota > Dehalococcoidia > SM23-28-2 > SM23-28-2 > SM23-28-2. The sequence goes on along the minus strand of LJUA01000009.1, from coordinate 5,277 downwards.
ACGGAAGCGAACGACGAGGAGCACGTCGCCGGAACGGTGGCTATGGCCGAGGATCAGAACCAGGTGGCCAACGGTAGCCAGTTCTTCATAGCCCTCCGTGACCTACCCGAGCTAGAGGGCCACAATACGGTATTCGGGCAGGTGGTTGAGGGCATGGATGTCGTCCAATCCCTCACGCCGAGAGACCCCCGCGACCGCACAGCACCCCCCGGCGACGAGATCCTGTCGGTGACCATCGAGGAAGAAGCACCCGCAGGGACAGAATAAGCCAGCGCACGGCTGGCTTGTTCGCTATCCTATAGAAGCAAACGCTCTCGATTAGCTCTTCGCGGATGGAGCGCCCCAAGGCGCCTCCCACGTCGGCCAGTTTGCCCACCCCGAAGACGACAATAATGGCCACCACGATGAGGATTATCTCGAGGGGCCCTAACGTCTGAAAGATCAAGGACGGCATAGCTTCCTCCCTGCGTTCCCTCCACGCTCAGCATAGCATCAACCGATGCAAGGCCGCAAGCGAACGAGTCAATTCCCCGCAGACCTGAGCTCGCTTCTCAGGCTATAGGTGGAAATAGCTGAACAGCTCAGGATACTTCTTGAGGGAGAGACCGCCGTCGATGAAGAGGGTCTGGCCGGTCAGCCACGCGGATTCATCGGACGCCAGATAGAGGGCGAGGCGAGCAACGTCCTCCGGTTCGCCGATGCGGCCGATGGGCGCTTCCTGGACGAATCCGTCTTCGACGCCGGGGACGCTCAAGAAGAAGTCCGTGAGAGGCGTCTGCACGACGCCCGGGCCGATGCCATTCACCCGGATGCTGTGCCGGCCCAGTTCGAGCGCGGCCACCTTCGTGAGCATGATCACCCCAGCTTTCGCCGAGCAGTAGGCGGCGAAGCCCTCCGCAGCCTGGATGCCGTTGACACTAGCGACGTTGATAATGCTTCCGCCCTGCCCCTGGGCGATTAGGCGAGCCGCTTCCTGCTTGATGCAGAGGAAAGTGCCGGTGAGGCAGACGCTGACGATCTGCTCCCAGTCTCCGAGTGGGTACAGGTGGATGGGCCAGAAGCCCCCAAGGCCAGCGTTGTTGAAGGCGATGTCCAACCGACCGAAGCGCCGAAATGCCTGGTCCACCATCCGGCTGACGGCCTCTTCATCACGGATGTCCAATTGCACGCCGTCGGCGCACTTGTCGCCAAGCTGGGCGACCATCGCTGCCACGCCCTCGCCGTTGAGGTCAGCGATGACGACCTGGGCCCCCTCTTCGACGAATAGCTCGGCGGTCCGCCTGCCGATGCCCGACGCGCCGCCGGTGACGATCGCTACTTTCCCATCGAGCTTGCCCATGGCCACCATTTGCCTCCTACACTGAACACAGTCTGGTCGGGGTGGGCGGATTTGAACCGCCGACCTCGTGGTCCCAAACCACGCGCTCTAGCCTGGCTGAGCTACACCCCGACCAGGCTCAGCGTACATCCAGGGTTGTGAAGGGGTCAAGGGCAAGCAACCACGGACGGCAGCACCCTTGAGACTGGGGTAGAGCGAAGGGACAAAGGCTGTCGTTAGGGAAAGGCGGCGACGAAAGCCTCGTAGTAGCCGGTGAGGGCCAGGCCGATAGCGGTCAGCGCAGCAACCGCCACCAGGGCGATCAGAGTCAGCACCAAGCCGTACTCGGCTAGGGCTTGGCCCCCTTCACCCTTGGCCCGCGCCAGAACAGAGGCAACATAGCGGCGCAACTTTTCATAACTCATCAGGGTCACCCGTTAAGTGAGACGCGACGAGAAGGGACTTCGTTACACCCTGGCAGCGCCGACCAGCTGGGAGATATCGTCCACCCCTTCTTCCTCCATGAACCTCTCAATGCCCTCCAGCACATCGAGGGTCGCTCGCGGGTTGAGGAAGGTAGCAGTGCCCACCTGAACGGCAGTGGCCCCCGCCATCATGTACTCGATAGCATCGAGGCCGGTCATGATCCCTCCACAGCCGATGATGGGAACCTCCACGGCCGCCGCCGTCCGGTAGACCAAACGCAGGGCGATGGGCTTGAGAGCCGGGCCGGAAAGGCCGCCGAAGGTCCAACCCAGGGCCGGCCGCCTGCTCTTCACATCGATAGCCATAGCAGGGAACGTGTTGATTAAAGTGAGGGCATCGGCGCCGGCCTCCACGCTGGCCCGGGCCACGGCGACGATATCTTGCACGTTTGGAGTGAGCTTGACGATGACAGGAAGGGTGGTCTCCTGCCTCACAGCGGCGGTCAGAGCGCCAGCCATCTCCGGGTCGCTGCCGAACTCCAGACCGCTGGCTACGTTCGGACAGCTGATGTTCAGCTCCAGGCCGCTGACCCCGGCGACGCCGTCCAATCTGCGCGCCAGGCGAGCGTATTCATCGATGCTCTCGCCGGCTATGTTCACGACGACCGGCACTCGCCAGGTGGCCCAGATAGGAGCGATGTCGCGAACGAGCGCCTGCACCCCCATGTTCTGAAGGCCGATGGAGTTGAGCATGCCCGCGGCGGTCTCCACCATCCGCGGCTGAGGATTACCGCGACGTCGGCGGAGGGTAGTCCCCTTGCAGACGATGGCCCCCAGGCGCTGGATGTCCAGATCTTTGGCCATCTCCAGCCCATAGCCGAACGTGCCGGAGGCAGCCATCACCGGGTTGGCCAGAAGAAGCCCCCGCTTGCACTTGGGCGCCAGCTCGACGGAGAGGTTCACACTTCCCTCCTGCTGGCGTCATTATACCAGCGCCTTCCTCTGAGGCTACAAAAAGAGGGGGCGCACCCATGTCGGGCGCGCCCCCTTAGCACTGCCACGCTCGTCCTACACCAGACGGCTGCCTCCTGCTGCTGCCATCCCCGCCGAGGAGCCATCATCATCCGTTCCCGCCCCTGTGGGGGCATGGAAATCGCGCGACTTCCCCCACTGGCCGTGGGACAGCTCGGACAGCGGTTCATACTCCCACAACAAGTCAGCCACCGAGTTGCGGAACTCCTTGCGAGCACCACACAGCTTGCAGACCCCCAGGCTCGTAGGGCCCTGAGGGCTCTCGATCAGCCAATGATGACGACAGCGACTCTCGTCTTTGACCGTCTCTTCAGGCTGAGTGACTGCAGCCCTTCTCATCTTTGTCTCCACTTTCCAACCCGCTATCATTAGACGCCTCTCATCATATGTACGTTACACGGCCTTCAGTAGATCGTACTCCAGAAGAGGCGCGCTGTCAAGCTTATCGCCATATTTACTGTATTCACTTGCGCAACCGCCACACCTTTGTTAATATCGATACAGAGTCGACCTTGCGCTATACTATGAACGCAGGAGACGCCCGCAAAGTTCCCGGCGGTCGTTATTCCCCAACTGCGGAGACGATGGCATTACAGAGCACCAAGAGCCAGATCCTCGCCCTGCTCAAGCGCAGCGCGGGCAGTACAGTCGACGAGCTAGCCTCCGCGCTGCAACTGGCGCGGATGACCGTCCGCCAGCATCTGGCCACCCTGGAGCGGGATAACCTCGTGGTCGCCCGCGAGGCGCGCCGTCCCACCGGCCGCCCCCATTTCGTGTACTCGCTCACCGATAAGGCCGAGGAGACGTTCCCCAAGTGCTACGACCGCCTGGCCGAGATGCTCATCGATGAGGTGGCCTTGCTGGACAGCAGCGAGCTCGAAGGCCTCTCCCCAGCCAAGAAGAAGGCCCTCCTTTTCCGCAAGCTGGCCCGCAGGATCGCCAGCCAGTACGCTCGGCGGCTGGAAGGCAAGAGCCTGGAGGAGCGAGTGGCGGCGGTGGTCGACATCCTGGAGGCAGAGAGCGGATTCGCCGAGTGGCGCAAGCTGGAACAGGGCTTCGAGATCCTGGCCTACAATTGCCCCTATCGCAGGGTGGCCGAGAGCCAGGATGAGGTCTGCGTCTGGCATCTGGAGCTGTTCAGCCGATTGCTGGACAGCGAGGTGCGGTCAGCCGAGTGTCAGAGCCGTGGTGACGACTGCTGCCGGTTCATCGTAGAGGCCGGGGTTCTTCCTCGCCGAAAGTGAGAGCGTCCGAATAGGAGGTATCGGTGAAAAAAGGAAAAGGCAAACAGGGCCCGAGTGAGAAGGCCATCCTGGCCGCCCTGAGCACCGTCGAGGACCCCGAACTGCGTCGGGACATCGTGAGCCTGGGCATGATCCGCGACCTGAAGATCAGCGGCGGCAAGGTGGCTTTCAGGTTCGTGCTCACCACCCCCGCCTGTCCCCTGCGCGACGAGCTTCAGCGCAGGGCGGAGGAGGCCGTCCGCAGCGTCCCTGGCGTTGAGAGCGTGGATGTGAAGATGGATGCCGAGGTGCGAACCCACTCGCGCCCCAGCGGCCCGCGCCCGGTACAGGGAGTGCGAAACGTAATCGCCGTTGCCAGCAACAAGGGCGGCGTGGGCAAGTCCACGGTCGCCCTCAACCTGGCCGTCGCCCTCGCCAAGCACGGGGCACGCGTGGGCCTGCTGGACGCCGACTTCACCGGCCCCAACATCCCAACCATGGTCGGCATCGAGCATGGTTACCAGGCTGAGACGGGCCTTGCGCCGGTGACGCGCTACGGCGTCAGCGTGGTCTCTATCGGCTTCCTCCTAAAACCGGGCGCAGCGTTGATCTGGCGAGGCCCCCTGATCGGCAGCGGCATCCGGCAGCTTCTCCACGAGCTCGATTGGGCCGCCGACGGCGAGTTGGACTATCTGGTCGTCGACCTGCCGCCGGGCACCAGCGACGCTCCTTTGAGTATGGCCCAGGAGGCGCTCATCGCCGGTGTGGCCATCGTCACCACTCCCCAGAGCGTGTCGCTGGAGGACGCCACCAAGGCGGTGATGATGTTCGGAAAGCTGAACGTGCCCGTGTTCGGGATCATCGAGAACATGAGCTACTTCCTCTGCCCTCACTGCGGCCAGCGAACGGACATTTTCGGGCACGGCGGCGCCAGCGCGGCGGCGGAGAAGCTGGGGCTGGCCTTCCTGGGCGAGATCCCTCTGGACGCCCAGGTGCAGACCAGCACCGATCAGGGCGTGCCCATCGTGGAGCGCGACCCCGACTCGCCGGTGGCGCAGGTGTTCATGCGCATTGCCGAGAATATCGCCGCTCGTGTCAGCGTCCAGCGCTTTTCCGAGGAGGAAGCCAACAAGTAGAAACGATTCGCTAGAAGATGGGGGCCCTCCGCTGGCGGAGGGCCTTCTTGTATTCCGCTCGGCGAGGTGCATCGGCATTAGGGCATAGCGTGTTATGTGAAGGGGGGCCCTTCGTTACGCTCAGGGTGGCGGGATGGACAACG
>LJUA01000008.1 GCA_001303545.1 Dehalococcoidia bacterium SM23_28_2 | reverse complement strand
CCCGCTCGGGCACGGAGAGGGTTTCCACGCCTGGCCCGCCGTACTCGAAGACCTTGCCCAGGCCGCCCTTCACCGTCTGGCGGCGTAGCACCTCCAAAATGATGTCCTTGCCCGATACCCACGGCGGCAGGCTGCCGGTGAGCTTCACCAGCACTACCCTGGGGGCGATCACGTAGAAGGGCTGGCCGCCCATGGCCATCGCCACATCCAGGCCGCCGGCGCCAATGGCGATCATGCCCAGGCCGCCGCCAGTGGGTGTATGGCTATCGGAGCCCACGAGCGTCTCGCCGGGCACGCCGAAGCGCTCCAGGTGCACTTGGTGGCAGATGCCGTTGCCGGGGCGGGAGAAGTAGATTCCATACTTGGCGGCGATGCCCTGGAGAAAGCGATGGTCATCGGCGTTCTCAAAGCCTGTCTGGAGCATGTTGTGGTCGACGTAGCTCACCGAGAGCTTGGTGCGAACGCGGGGGATGTTCATGGCCTCGAACTGGAGGTAGGCCATGGTGCCGGTAGCGTCCTGGGTGAGGGTCTGATCGATCCGGATGCCGATCTCATTGCCGGGCTCCAGCTTCCCGGAAACCAGGTGTTCTTCGAGGATCTTGTAGGTCAAATTCCTAGCCAAGGTTCATAGCCCCCTTCCCACACTCCGCCTGCCAACAGATCGGTATCCTCAGCCTGTAGACGTTGCCCCCAGGGCCGGCAAGACCCTTGCTGGTACTGTAGTATAATGTGCCGTAATTCGGACTGTCCCGGGCAGGAGTTGTATCCATGGCAGTGAAGGCCTACGTTCTGGTGGTGACCGATCCGGGGACGACCAAAGGGGTAATGGACATTCTGCGCCGCATCCCGGGGGTCGTGGAAACTCGCGAAGTGATGGGCCCCTACGATATCGTGGTCGAAGTCCAGGTCGAGAACCTGACCGACATGCCTCCCGTGCTGGCAGAGAAGATCCGCAAGATACCGGGGATTCAGAGCACAACCTCCCTGATCGCCTTTCCCGCCTAGGGCTGCGAGCCCGTCACTTATCTTCATTCAGCCTTCCAGAAGAACCGCGTCCTACCGGCGTCCTGCCCTATGGACTGATTATGGCCATGACTGCATCTTTGGGCACGGAATCGCCGGCGTTGAAGTTTATCGCTTTGACCGTTCCATCTATGGGGCTGGGGATGTTGTTCTGCATCTTCATAGCTTCGAAGATGACAACTAAATCGCCAGCCTTGACCTTGTCCCCAACGTTCACCTCATAGCGAATGATCATTCCCGGCATAGGCGCCACGATCGCCGCCTCTCCGGGAGCGGTTTCCACTGCCTCGGCTGGCGGTGGGGCTTTCTTCTTCTCCGCTGGTGGAGCCGGCGCTGATGATGCTGATGATGCGGCGGTGGGCCTAGCGGTTCCGGCAGCAGGCGAGGCCACGGACATCGCCGCCGGGCCTCCGACCGGGTCAACCTCTACCTGGTAGTATTCGTCGCCCACGAACACGTTAAACGTGCGAGTACCAGGGCCTTTGGGGGGCGCTACCACTTCCCGCTTCTCCACCAGTTTGCCTGCCTTGGCCAACTCGATGAGCTCTTCTTCCTTTTTTGCCTCCTCCAGGGTCCTCGGCGCATTGGGCGGCTTCCAGTCGTCGGGGATTTCCTCGTCCAGACCGTGCTTCAGCCTCAGGAACCTCATGCCGGTAGTGGGATAGAGGGCGTAGATGAGGACATCCTTGGTGTTCTTGGCGACGTCCTTAGTCTCCTCCTTGGCCTTCTCCAGCTCCGGCTCAAGCACGTCGGCGGCGCGAACGGTGATCGGTTTCTCGCCCCGCTCGTAGCCTTTGAGGGCCATCTTCTGCACCCTGGGCTTGATCGGGAGGGGTGACTTGCCGTAGAGGCCCCAGCAGTAGTCCTTGACCTCTTTGGTGATCAGCTTGTAGCGGCCGGCGAGGACGTTCTGAACGGCCTGGACGCCCACGATCTGGCTGGTAGGGGTGACCAGCGGCGGGGAACCGAGGTCTTCGCGTACTCTCATCGTCTCCTGGTGGCACTCGTGCAGCCTATCGAGGGCATCGGCGGCCTTCAACTGAGCGATGAAGTTGGAGGTCATGCCGCCGGGAATCTGGTGGGACAGGACCTCGGGATCGATAACCGCCATCCTGGAGGTGTCGAGGAAATCCCTGTACTTGGGGGCGATTTTCTCCAGCATTCGATCGCACTGGATCAGTTGATCGACATCGAGCCCGGTATCCCTCTCTGTTCCGTAGAGAGTTACCACCAGGGGTTCGATCGCCGGGTGGGAGGTGCGGTGGCCGAAGGGGGCGAGGGCGGTGTCCACGATATCGACCCCGGCCTCGATGGCTTTCAGGTGAGCCATGCAGGCCTGTCCGCTGGTGTAGTGAGTGTGAAGCTGAACGGGCACCCGCAGCCGCTCCTTGAGCGCCTTGACTAGGTCATAGGCATCGTAGGGCGATATGAGCCCAGCTTGATCCTTGATGCAGATGGAGTCAGCGCCCATATCCTGAAGGATGAGGGCCTTGTTGACATAGTAGTCGATGTTGTAGACGGGTCCACCCAGTCGGGGCTGGGTAAGGGAGTAGCAGATCGCTCCCTGGATGTGCTTGCCGGTCTCTTTGATAGCCTTGTAGGCCGTCTCGTGATTGCGTTCATCGTTGACAGCATCGAATACCCTGAAGATGTCGATTCCGGCCTCGGCCGCCTCATGGACGAAGGCTCTGACCACGTCGTCAGGGTAGTTGCGATAGCCAACGAGGTTCTGCCCCCGTAGGAGCATCATGAGCTGAGTATTGGGCAGGAGCTTCTTGAGGAGTCGCGGTCGCTCCCAGGGATCCTCGCCCAGGAAGCGATGGGGGACATCGAAGGTGGCTCCTCCCCAGACCTCCATGGCATAGAAGCCGCACTTGTTCAGCTCATCGGCGAGGTATTCCATGTCCTCGGTGCGCATGCGGGTGGCCAGGAGGGACTGGTGTCCATCGCGGAGGGTGATATCACAGACCTTGACCGGCTCTTTTGCCTTCGGTCTCGTTTTTATCTTATCGAGAGTCAGTTCGCTTGCCGGGATCATATCCCCACCTTCCTCCCTGCCCTGCTCCAGACGATTCTTCGGCGCCACGCAGCTCGTGGTCTCATTAGTTCCCGACGGCCGGAAATCCGCCACATGCCAATTGGGGCATGAGGCCTGGTCGCTGACGCCGTGGTCAAGCGAGCCCTTGTCTCCTCTTCCAGATAGGCGTTAACGGCGACCACGACGGCTGCCATTACCGTGCTCTTGTCCTCCAAGGCCGTCACCACACAACTGCTGCTAGAAAGAAAGCCTGCCACCCTTTTCGGATGATCCGGCATCCGGTTTGGTGCTCAGCATAAGCAACCGTGAACAATTATGGAACCTTTCGACCCCTTGCCGCCTATCCCCTGGAAGCTGTTGCCTTGGCCGCTAACTCCGAAGCGCTGGCGAAAGCGGCCGTGACTCATAAGGGTATGTTGCCGTGCTTCTTGGATGGATTGTGGTCTGTCTTGCTCTGCAGCATATCCAGGGCACGGATGATCTGATAGCGGGTTTCCCGCGGGTCGATGACATCATCGATGAAACCGCGAGAAGCGGCGATGTAGGGGCTGGCGAACTTGGACCGATACTCATCGGTGAGTTTCTGGCGCTTCTCCTCTGGGTTCTTGGCGCGCTCGATCTCCTGGTGGAAGATGATGTTCACTGCGCCATCGGGACCCATGACGGCGATCTCGGCGGTAGGCCAGGCGTAGTTGATATCGCCGCGCAGGTGCTTGCTGCCCATAACGGTGTAGGCGCCGCCGTAGGCCTTGCGCACAATGACGGTGACCTTGGGAACGGTGGCCTCGGCATAGGCGTAGATAAGCTTGGCGCCGTGAGCGATGATGCCGCCGTGCTCTTGCCCGACGCCGGGCATGTAGCCGGGGACGTCGGCCAGGGTGACGATGGGGATGTTGAAGGCATCGCAGAAGCGGACAAAGCGGGCCGCCTTGCGGGAAGACTGGATATCCAGCACCCCCGCTAGCACCTGGGGGTTGTTGGCGACGATGCCCACCGGCCACCCGTTCATGCGAGCGAAGCCGACAATCATGCTCTGCGCCCAGGCGGAGTGCACCTCCATGAAGTCGCCATCGTCGATGATGCGGTCGATGACCTCGTGCATGTCGTAGGATTGGGCAGAATCGCTGGGGACGATGGCTAGCATGTCATCGGCCGTCCGCCTGGGGTCGTCTTCGGTCGCCAGGCGCGGCGGGTCCTCCATATTATTGGAGGGGAGGAATGAGAGCAGCCGCCGCACTTCGCTCAGGCAGGCTTCCTCGCCGGGGATGGAGAAGTGGCAGATGCCGCTCTGGGTGGCGTGGGTCTTGGCTCCGCCGAGGTCCTCGTGGCTCACCTCTTCGCCGGTGACGGCGCGGACAACATCGGGGCCGGTGATGTACATCTGGCCTGTGCCCTCCACCATGAAGACGAAGTCGGTTATGGCCGGGGAGTAGACGGTGCCGCCGGCGCAGCGTCCCATGATCATCGAGATCTGGGGCACAACCCCCGAAGCGAGGACGTTGCGCAGGAAGATATCGGCGTATCCCTTGAGGCTGGCTACTCCCTCCTGGATGCGAGCGCCCCCCGAATCGTTGATGCCGATGATCGGTGCCCCCACCTTCAGGGCCAGGTTCATGACCTTGACGATCTTCTCGGCGACTGCCTCTGACAGCGAGCCGCCGACGACGGTGACGTCCTGGGCGAAGACCATGACCACGCGGCCATCGATGGTGCCGTGGCCGGTGACTACAGCGTCGCCGTAGAAGCGCTGCTTGTCGATGCCGAATTCGGTGCCGCGATGGACAACCAGGGCGTCAAACTCTTCGAAGCTGTCTTCGTCCAGAAGAAGGTTTAGGCGATCCCGCGCTGTGAGCTTGCCACGAGCGTACTGGGCTTCGATACGCTTCTTGCCGCCTCCCAGCCTGCCCTTTTCCTTTAGCTTGATTAGCTCATTGAGCTTGTCGTCCATAAGCATCCCTTCTCAGGAGAAATGGGCAATCCTCAAGGGAGTCTTGATGCTAGCATGCCGCCGTATATAGCGCAAGAGGCTCAGCGTAGCATTGTCGATGTATTGTGTCTACCTGCTATTTGTCAACCCTAGGGCGAAGGAGTGGGTATTATGAGCTCCTGCCCCACCATAAGGCTGGTGGGGTCGGTAATACCGTTCGCCTCCATCAACTCTTCAGCCGAGATGCCGAACTGCTCGGCGATAGAGCTCGGATAGTCGCCTTCCTGAACGATGTAGACCCCCTCGGCGGTGGTCGTGGCAGCGGGAGTGGGCGCCTCGACCTCTGGGGTGGGGGTCCCCTCCGGTACCCGGCCGGGCTCCTGACCGGGAATGACCAGCCTTTGTCCCACAGACAGGCTGGTCGGATCGCTGATGTCGTTGGCCTCCATCAGCTCGTCCACGGTCACCCCGAACCGCTGGGCAATGTCGTAGGGGGTGTCACCGGCCTGAACGGTGTACGTTCCGCTTTCTGGTCCTATGGGGATTGAGCCCTCTTCGACGTAGACGACAGACGGAGGCGTTGCCCAGGGCGTGGAGGTGGCAACGGTGCTAGGGTCGGTGAGGCCTTGGGTGCTACCATCGCCTCCTGTCTCCTCTTCGCCACACGCTAGCACGACGACGATGGCAGCTAGGCAGAGCGCCGACAGAAAAAGCCTTTTGAAAACCATCACTCTTTCCCTCGCTGGCACGACCCGACCAAGCGTTTCAGAGGCATATTACAATAACGGCTGGTCGGCGGCAAGGAGTCTTGAGAGATCGTTTAGAGAATGCTTCAAGAGCCTGCCAGTTCGGCCAGCGCTAGTAGGGTCAGCTTGGCTGCTTCCTCCAAGAGCTGGGGCTCAACGAACTCGGCTCGATCGGATTCCGTGTGGTAGCGAGGGTCCTCGAAGCGGTGAATGAGGATGGCTGGGATGCCTGCGTCTGTGAAGCTGAGGTGGTCGCTGCTGAAGTGAGGCTCGGTGAGCAACGGATCCAACCCCAGGGCTGTCGCCACCTGGGCGGTCTTTTCTGCCAGGCTGGTCGAGCCCATGATGTGCCACTCGTCGCCTACTCCTACCATGTCCAGATTGATCATCGCCTGCGGGCTTGGTTCATCTTGGGAGATGAGGGTGGCCACGAAATGGCGGCTGCCGAGCAGACCTGTCTCCTCGCTGCCAAAGGCCACAAAGCACACTCCTTGCTCTCCATCGCTCAGGTCCAGCACACGGGCTATCTCCAGGAGGGTGGCGCTGCCCGAGGCGTTGTCGTTGGCTCCGGGCCCCGCCGCTACGGAGTCGTAGTGGGCGCCGACAATGAGCTGGCAATCGTCCTCGGGCGGGCGGCCGATGATGTTCTGGGAGGTACTGGTCTCCTGAGTCGACTGTACGAAGAGGCGGACTGTCAGCGGGCCTTCTTCCAGGAGTGTTTGTAGCTGGCCGCCTTCGGCTTGTGATAGGGAGACCGCTGGTATGGCGCTCTCTGCCTGGAGGTCACCTTGGAAGGGGCCTTCGGCGTTGTTGTAGATGACCACCGCCGCTGCGTCGGCGGCATTGGCGTTGGCCACCTTGTCTGCGAAGGACAGGTCTCCTCTTTCGATAAGGGCGATACGGTCCTTCAACCCCTCGGGCGGAAAGTCCTCGGGTCTCCCCAGGCCTGCCGCTGCCAGCTCCGCAGTTACCTCGCCAGCGGCGCTCAGGCGAAGGGCCCCCGGGCTCAGCGAGAGGGAAATGGGCGACACTACTTCCAGGCCGGCCTCCTCGACATAATATTCCACGCTGAACTCCTCTACCTGTGTCTCGTAGCCGTAGGTGGCGAGCTGGTGAGAGATGTACTGGGCGGCCTGTCGCTCGGCGGGGCTGCCGGCCGGGCGCGAGCCGATGTCCTCGGCCAGGACCAGCACATGGCGGTAGGCCTCCTCGCCGCTGACCAGGGAGGCCGGTGCTACCGGAGAGGAGGTAGCGCTGGCCGTGGGGGACGACTGGGCGGATGGCTGGTTGCCGTGGCAGGCGGCTGCGGCCAGGCAGCTAAGGACGACGGCCCAGATGAAGCACAGACGGGGAATGGCTCTGAGATGAGGCGAAAGGTCAGGAGGTGGTTGGCTAGCGATGAGTTTGCCCCCGTGAGCGCCAGCGATCCCACCACGAGCGCAGGCGCTGGCCCACGCCTGGCTCATCGATGTCCACTGTCCGGCCTCGCCAGCGCTTCTCCACGTGATATTGGGGCCGCCGGCGCAGGGAGAAGATGAACGCCCCTGCGAAGATGATCAGGCCGGCGACGATCAGCGAGCGGGTGACGGAATCGCTGCCGAAGCCGACGAAATAGGCCACTATGATGATGGCCGCACCCAGCAGCATCACCCGGCCGACGGTAATACGCGGCAGGTGCTGACCCACGCTGCTGAGCCAACGGGACAGCCTGCGACGGATGCGGCGCCAGAGGGGTTCTCTGATGGGGAACCTCTTATACTTGCCGAGGATCTCCTCGATCTCCTGCTGTAGCCTGTCCGGCATGGTGGACGTTCTCTCCGACGCTTGCCCCGATATCGCTATTTTACAATGGCGTTGTCGGGGGGGTCTAGGTAAGAGGGTCTGTCTTATGACAGTTGCTCTGGGGTCGCGGCTTTGGCAGGCCGTCACTGGTGCATATAATAGACCTGGGCGGTATCGCTGAGCTAAGGGTAAGGAGGCGGAATGAGGATCGGCGCTCACGTTTCTACAGCCGGAGGGCTGGAAAAGGGCATCGAACGGGCGCAGGCCATGGGGGCGGAGACCATCCAGATCTTCGGCTCGCCTCCTCAGAGCTGGCGGCGAAAGGCTCACTCTCTTGGGGAGGCGGAGGCCTTTCGGGAGCAGGCGGCGGCGGCCGACATCTGGCCGGTGTTCATCCATGGCGTGTACCTGGTGAACCTGGCCACCAGCAACCCTGAGAATCTCATCAAGTCCGAGGACGCTCTCATCGCCGACATGGTGCTCAACTCGGCTATTGGAGCCAAGGGTGTCATCTTCCACATCGGCAGCCATCGAGGAGCGGGCTATGAGGCGGTGTTCGGCCAGATCGTCGATTCAGTTCGTCGTGTGCTGGCTGAGACGCCTGAGGATAGCTGGCTCATCCTGGAGAACAGTGCGGGCATGGGCGACAGCGTTGGCCGCAGGTTCAGCGAGCTTGGGGAGATCATGAAGGAGGTGGCCAGCCCGCGCCTGAAGGTCTGCTTCGACACTCAGCATGCCTTTTCAGCCGGCTATGACGTGGCGACGGCAGACGGGCTGGCGGCGACCGTGGACGAATTGGATCGAGAGGTGGGGCTAGCCCACCTGGTGGCTATCCATGCCAATGACTCCAAGTGCCCCCTGAGCGGCGGCGTCGACCGCCACGAGAACATCGGCGAGGGCCACATCGGCCGGGCGGGGTTCGAGGTGATCATGGCTCATCCCGCCTTCCGCGATCAGCCCTTCCTGTTGGAGGTGCCCGGCTTCCCCAAGGAGGGCAAGAAGCCGGAAGGGCCGGACAAGGAAAACGTGGATCGCCTCAAGGAGATAGCGGCGGCGGCGGCCTAGCGGGCGGGCTACCCGCCCGTCGCCTCGCCAGGTAGCCCTTCGCTGTAGATGGACAGGAGCACTTCCAGGAAGGCCTGGACGGTGCGGGCTCGCCTGCGGCTCCTGCGGTAGATGAGGGCGATCTGGCGGTTGATGGCCGGCGCGTTGGTGATAGTCACCTCGGCCAGCAGGCCCAGATTCAGCTCGCGCTCCAGGCACACCCGGGGCAGGAGGGCGATCCCCAGCCCTTCCTCCACCATCCGCTTGGTGGCCTCCATGCTATCCAGCTCCATGACCACATTGGGCACAACACCGGCCTGCCGAAAGAAGTTGTTGATTAGGCCGTAATAGCTGGAGCCGCGGTCGGCGAGGATGACCGACTGCCTGGCCACCTCCTCGATCATGGCCTGGTGGTTGGCGGCGAAGGGATGATCGGGGTTGGTGACCAGGATCACATCGTCCTCGTAGAGGTCGATGGTCTCCACATCGGGGTGTATGAGAGAGCGCACTAGTCCCACGTGAACCTCGTCAGTAAGCACTAGATTCAGCATCTCCTCCGACCGGCCGGTGTACACTATCACCTCCACACCGGGGTAGTGAGAGTAGAAGGTGCGCAGGATGCGGGGCAGGACGTAGGTGCTGACAGTGAGAGCGGAGCCCAGGCGGAGGGTGCCCGCCTGGACGCTGCGGATTTCCTCTACGCTTCCCTTAGCCTCCCGTAGCATCTGAAGCATGCGTTCGGCGTGGGGAAGGAAGATGATGCCAGCGTTTGTCAGGCGCACGCCGCGGCTGCTGCGCTCGAACACCTCGTCGCCCAGTTCACGTTCCAGGGCCTTTATACGAGCGGTGATAGAAGGCTGGGTCAGCTGAAGCTCCTCGGCTGCTCGGCTGAAGCTGCGGTGGGCCGCCACCTGAACGAAAGCTTCCAACTGACCGAAGTCCAAGCTCCTCCTCCTCAAACCTGCCTTCTGGCGGTGAGCCTATTGGCTTGCTCTATGGCGGCGATTCGGGAACCGTTGAGCAGATTATACCACCAAAGGGGCGGCAACGCGTAATTGACAGTTCGGCCTTTTTGTGTCATTCATGTCGGGAGCCTTGCATCAAACGGTAGGGGAATCTAGAGTGTGACCAAGGCCATCGAAGCCTTAGAGAAGGATCATCAGCTTGGTGGCAGGCGAGGCGGAGCTGACATATTGAGTCGAGTGGTGGTCACCGGCATCGGGGTAATAAGCCCCAACGGCCTTACGGTGGAGGAGTTCTGGCGCAACCTGACCCAGGGCGTCTCCGGCGTGGGTCCGGTTAGCACCTTCGATGCCAGCCCTTACAGTTGTCGAATTGCCGGCGAGGTGAAGGGCTTTGACCCCGTCCAGTATATGGACGCCAAGACCGCTCGCCGCACCTCCCGCTTTGTCCAGTTCGCGGTGGCTGCCACCAAGATGGCCCTCGCTGACGCCCGCCTGACCATCGACGACCACAACCGAGACTCGGTGGGCGTGGTGATGAACACCGGCGGCGGCGGCATGCCCGATGTGGTGGAGGGAGAAAGGGTCTTCCTTACCAAGGGCCCCAATCGCGTGAGCCCTTTGCTGATACCTGCCCTGATCCCCAACATGGGCTCCTGTCAGGTATCGATGCTATGGGGCATCCGCGGGCCGGTCATCAGCTCCATCGCCGCCTGTGCCAGCGGCGTCTATGCCTTGGTCGAGGCCAAGCGACTCATCGACACAGGGGAGGCGGAGGCGGTCATCGCCGGCAGTTCGGAGTCGGCTCTCATCCCCGTGGTCTTCGCTGCCCTCTGCAACATGAGAGCGCTGTCCACTCGCAACGGCGAGCCCCAGAAGGCCTGCCGCCCCTTCGACCTGCATCGCGACGGCTTCGTCCCCGGTGAGGGAGGGGGGGTGGTGATCTTGGAGCGCTATGAGGATGCCAAGCGGCGGGGCGTGCCGATCTATACTGAGATAGTGGGAGGGAGCTTAACCGCCGACGCCTACCACGTCACTGCTCCCGATCCGGCTGGCGAAGGGGCGGCCCTGGCCATGAGTCGCGCCCTCCAGTCGGCCGGCCTGGGCCCGGAAGACATCGACTACATCTGTGCTCACGGCACGGGTACCCCCTTGAACGACGTTTCGGAGACCGTCAGTATTAAGAAGGTCTTCGGGGATCACGCATACAAGGTTTCGATCAGCTCGCCCAAGTCGATGGTGGGGCACCTGATGGGCGCTGCGGGGTCGATCTCGACTATTGCCTGCGCGCTGGCCATCCGCGACGGCATCATCCCGCCGACCATCAATCTGGAGACGCCGGACCCCCAGTGCGACCTAGACTATGTGCCCAACGTGGCCCGGCGGGCGCCGGTGCGGGCGGCGATGGCTAACGGCTTCGGCTTCGGTGGGCAGAACGCGGTGGCGGTTTTCAGGGCCTGCGAGGAGTAGGGCGTGTCAGCGCAAGATGCTGCTAGGCGGTACTGCTTCGGCTGCGGCGACCTTAATCCCGCCGGTCTAAAGCTGGATTTTCACTTGAAGGGGAAAAAGGCGATCGCTGATTTCGTGCCCAAAGAAGAACATCAAGGATACCCCGGCGTTGTCCACGGCGGCCTGGTGGCAACCGCTCTGGACGAGGCTATGGGCTGGGCGATGTACGCGGTCGGCGTCTGGGCGATGACCGGCAAGATGGAGGTGAGATTCCGCCAGCCGTTGCCGTTGCATCAGAGGGTGGTGGTCTCGGCGGAGGTTATCCGCAACCGCGGCCGCTGGCTGGAGTTGCGAGGGGAGATCCACAGCCAGGAAGGAAGGCTGATGGCCGAGTCGTATGGATTGTTTATGCGGGTGCCCGAGGAGATGGCACGGGAGCTGGAGGAGACATACGTCGAGGGGCGGCCTGCATCGCGGGAAAGCTGAGAACTTGACAGGAACGGTTAGTAATTAGTTTTGGAAGGGCGCTGAAGCAAAGATGACAGCCAACGTCGAAGAACGGATTGCACTGTCCCAAAATAGGCACCTGGAGTCCTGGCTGTATCCGGTGAACGTGGCTCTGGCCAAGATGGTGCCTCTGAGCCTGGCGTATCATATCTCTCTGCCCATCGCCGATGCCTTTTACTGGCTCTGGACCAGCAAGCGAGAGGGCGCTCTGCGGAACTACGCCCGCATGCTCGGCCGCTCCACCGATGACGAAAGGGTTCAGCGCCTGGCGCGCAGCTCGTTCCGCAACTTCGGCAGGTACGTCGTCGAGCTGCTGCACGTGCAGGGCTGGTCGAGGAACCGCGTGGAGCGGGTAACCACGCAGGGCGATGAGCACTTCGACGAGGCGCTGCGGTACGGCAAGGGGGTCATCTTCACCAGCGCCCACATGGGCAGCATCGAGGTGGCCAGCTCTCTCGTCTTGCTGAAAGGCTTTCGCATTACCTCTGTCATGGAGCAGTTGCGGCCTAAAGTCATGATGGACTGGATCGTGACCTGCCGGGCGAAGATGGGGGTGTCCCTTCTACCTACGGCTGGAACCGGCCTCCACCTGCTGCGAGCCCTCCGCCGAGGGGAGATGGTGGCTCTGATAGTGGACGTAGGCTACAAGGACAACGGCGGCGTGCCGGTGAGCTTCTTAGGCCACCGCACCTACTTTCCGGCCGGCCCGGCGCGCCTGGCTCGCATGAGCGGTGCCCCTATCGTCTTCGGGGTGGCCGTGCGGCGGCCGGGCAATCGGTTCATCGCCTATGCCAGCCCTCCTATCTTCTCCGACCGGAAGAAGGACGCCGAGCAGGATATCTGCGATGTGACCCAGCAGCTTGTGGACATCTTCGAGCGCTTCGTTCGACGCTACCCCGACCAGTGGTACGTCTTCCGCGATATGTGGCCGGGCGAGGAGGACTAGGGCCGAAGAGCGGACGGCGCCCTGTGGCGTGCTAGTCCGCACTGTCACCGACCCCCAGCGTCACATAAACTGGTAGCCGCCGCGGACGCCCGGTGGCTCGGGATCGGTGATGACGTTGACGCAGGCCGGCTTGCCCGAGGCGAAGGCCCGCTCTATAGCCGGGCGGATGTCCTCGGGCCGCTCCACGAACTCGCCATGGCCGCCCAGTCCTTCCACCACCTTGTCGTAGCGGGCGTTGTCTCTCAGCATGCTGGCAACGACCCGGTCGCGGCCGTACATCATCCGCTGGCCGACGGCGATCTGTCCCCACTGACGGTCGTTGCCCACCACGGAGACGATGGGCAGGTCGAAGCGGACGAAGGTGTCGAATTCGAAGCCGTTGAGGCCGAAGGTGCCGTCGCCGTTGACCATCAGGACCTTCTTCTGGGGAAAAGCCGTCTTCACCGCCATGGCGAAGCCGGTGCCCACCCCCAGCGTCCCCATGGGGCCGGGGTCGTACCACTGGCCGGGGTGGTTGATGGGCAGCACCTGGGCGGCCAGGTTGACGATGTCGCCGCCGTCGCCGATGACGATAGTGCTCTCGTCCACGAACGCGGCCATCTCCTTGCACAGGCGCAGGGGGTGGATGGGGACGGCATCGGAGTTGAGGAACTCCTGGCGAGCGGCGAGGGTCTTCTCCTCCTCTTCTCGAAGAGTCGTGAGCCAGCCACTGTGGTCGGGCCTGCCGTCGACCAGTTCAGCCAGCAGTTGCTCGAGCACGGCGCCGGCATCGCCCTCGACGCATACGTCGATGTCGCGGTTACGGCCGAGCTCCGTGGGGTCTGTGTCCACCTGGATGACCTTGGCCTGGGGGTTGAAGCGCTTGCCATAGGCCAGGCGGAAGTCGAGGGGCGTGCCGATGACGAGGATGACGTCGGCGCGGGCCAGGGCACCGCCGCGGGTGCGGGAGAAGAACAGCGGGTGATCCCTGGGGATGGAGCCGCGAGCCATGGCGTTGAGGTAGACGGGCGCCTGGATTCGTTCGATGAGCTGACGCAGGCGATCGTGGGCGGCCGACCAGTAGACGAGGCTGCCAGCTATGACCATCGGCTGCTGGGCGGAGGCCAGAAGACGGGCCGCCTGCTGGATCACGCCGGGGTCGGCCTGGACGCGCCCGCAGGGGCGGTAACTGGTGGGGAAGGCGACCTCGCCCTCCTCCACCTGCCGGAAGAGAACGTCGGCGGGCATCTCCAGGAAGACGGGCCCGTAGCGGCCGGTAAGGGCATGGCGGAAGGCCATGGCCATATACTCGGGGATGCGCTTGGTGTCGTACAGGCAGCGGGCCCACTTTGTGAGGGGTCGCAGGAACTCCACCTGGTCCATCTCCTGGAGGGCGCCCTTCTCGAAATCGATCAGTGGGCTGCGGCCGCCGATGACCAGCATCGGGCTGCGGTTCTGGTAGGCGTTGGCCACGGCGGTGACCACGTCGGTGACGCCGGGGCCGGCGGTGACCACCGCCACGCCGCACTTGCGGGTGGCCCGCGACCAGCCCTCGGCGGCGTGACCGGCGGCCTGCTCGTGGCGGACGTCGATCACCTTGATGTTCTCGTCGATGCAGGCGTCGTAGATGGCCTGGACGTGGCCGCCGCAGAGGGTGAAGATGGCATCCACTCCCTCCTGCTTGAGGCAGCGGGCCACCAGATCACCACCGTCGACAAGGGCCATAGGGTATCTCCCTTCTAAGACAATCAGAGCACCAGGGCTACATCAGCACGCCTTCTATCACCAGTTGGGCTATCTCCTCGTCGTCTATCCCGAGGATTTCCTTGCAGACGTACTCCGTGTGCTGGCCTATGCAGGGCGCCGGCGAGCGGAGCCTGCCCGGCGTCTTCGACAGGCGGAAGCCGGGGCCGTCGTAGGCGGTGCGGCCTGCCTCCGGGTGATCGAGGTAGACGTAGTGGCCGCGCTCCCTGAGGTGAGGGTCATTCTCCAGCACGTCCTGGGCGTTCTGAACGACGCCGGCGGGCACGCCCGCCGCCTGGAGGGTCTCCATCACATCCTCGGCTGTCCTCGCGCTGGTCCAGCCCTCCACCAGTCGCTCCAACTCGTCCTCGTTCTCCTTGCGACATTGAAGGGTGGCGAAACGCTCCTCCCGGCACCACTGGGGGTCGCCCATCGCCCGACAGAGGGCCCGCCACTGGTCGTCGCTGAACACGGCGATGACGCACCAGCGGTCATCGCCCCGGCAGCGGAAAGCGCCGTGGGGAGCGGCGTGGGCTAGGCGATTGCCCTGCCGTCTCTGGACACGGCCGTTGACGGCATAGTCCATGAGGGCGGGCCCAATGACGGAGACGGAGGATTCCAGTTGGGCCACCTCGATGACCTGCCCCTTGCCTGTGCGGTTGCGGTGGCGCAGAGCGGCCAGGGTGGCGATGACGGCGTGGCCGGGGTTG
The DNA here is from genome assembly GCA_001303545.1 of Dehalococcoidia bacterium SM23_28_2. GTDB lineage: Bacteria > Chloroflexota > Dehalococcoidia > SM23-28-2 > SM23-28-2 > SM23-28-2. Next base: position 12,893 of record LJUA01000008.1, on the reverse strand, counting down.
ATCACGTAGTCGGTGTAGTGGGTGCCCATGCCCACCGGCGGCCGGTCGGAGGGGCCGGTGAGATGGCTGATGCCCGCCAGGGGGGAGATGACCGCCCCGAAGCCGCTGAAGTTGGCATGGGGGCCATCGCTGCCCTGCATGGGCTCTCGCAACAGGATAATGTCCGGCTTCACCTCCTGTAGCTTTTCGTAGGTGAAGCCCCACTTCTCCAGCGTGCCGGGGGTATAGTTCTCGGCGACGATGTCGCTGACGGCTATGAGGCGGAGGGCCATGTCCAGCGCTTTGGAGTACCTCATGTTAAGGGTGATAGAGAGCTTGCTGGCGTTGACGTTGTTGTACCAGCCGCTTGTGTTCAAGCCATACTTGCCCTCGGGCTGGGGGTGAAGGACGCGCAGGCCATCGACGCGAGTATGGCATTCTATACGAATGACCTCCGCGCCGTGGTTAGCCAGTACCTCGGTGCAGGCGGGCCCGGCCGCGAACCAGGAGAAGTCGACCACTCGGATGCCTTCCAGGGGTAGCCTATTGGTCTGCACGGGGTTAGACCTCCTTGCGCCTCAGATAATGCCCTCGGTGCTGAGAGTGGACAGTTGTTCCTTGGATAGGCCCAGCTCGCCGCAGTATATCTCCTGGTTGTGCTCGCCGACCTGGGACGCCCTTCGCTGGACGCGCCAGGGCGTCTCGCTGAGGCGATAGGGCGGGCCGGGGTGGGCGATGGTCGTTCCCAGATCGGGGTACTCGACGGGGGTGAACCAGCGGCGGTAGTCCAGCTGAGGGCTCTCCACGATGTCCTTGGGGTTGTTGACGGGGGCGATGAGAAGGCCCCGCTTCTGCCCCTCCTCGTATAGCTCTCGCTTGGTGTATCCGAGCAGAAATCGGACCAGAACCTCCTCTATGTGGCTGAGGCGGTCCTTCCAGAAGGCCACCCATTCGGGGTCGACCTCGAGGGAGAAGAGCTGACTTATGAGCTGCATGCTGACCTCGGCAAGGGGGTTTCTCCAGCGCTCTTCCTGGAGGTCCTCGGCTTTGCCCTCATCTTCCATCCACTGGACGAGGGTAGGCCAGGGGGAGCCGAAGCCGGGCAGGCCCACCATCAGCATGACGTAGCCGTCCTTGCACTCGTACAAGCCCATGCCCGGCATCCGCTTTTCAGCGCCCACACGCCGACGCAGCTCATGACGGATGTCCCAGTACTGTATGGCGGTCTCCTGGTTGATGGAGAGCGCTTCCTGCCTGGAGACTTCCACCTGCTGACCTTCGCCGGTGGCGTCCCGGCGGAGGAGGGCCATGAGGATGCCGGCGGTGGCCTGTATAGAGCCGCAGTAGTGGGACTGGTTGCCGTAGGCGTAGCTGGGAGCGATGTCCGGGAAGCCGGCGAGGTACATTATGCCGCTCATGGCCACGGGCACGATGTCCGGTGCCTGGTAGCGGCTGTGCGGCCCCCATTGGCCGAAGCCGGTGATGGAGCAGAGGATGACCTCGGGCTTGACGCGGCAGAGCTCTGCGTAGCCCAAGCCGAGGCCGTCTAGGTAGCCCGGCTGAAAGGTCTCCACCACCACATCGGCTTTGGCCAGCAGCCGTTTGAACAGGGTCTGGCCGTCGGTGGTGGTGATGTCCAGGGTTATGGAGCGCTTGCTGGAGTTAAGAGCGAAGAAATAGAGGCTTCGGTTAGGGTTGCCCTCGTCGTGGTAGAAGGGGCCGATGCCACGCGCGGGGTCGCCGCCTGGGGGCTCGATCTTGACGACATCCGCCCCCAACTCGGCCAGCAGCTTGGTGCAGTACATGCCTGCCTCGCCGGCCAGGTCGAGGACGCGGATGTCGTCAAGTGCACTGGGCGTGTCAGCCTGGTCTGCCATGCGCTCTCCTGTCGTTCCTCATGACAAGGGCGAAATCGCGAACATTATAGCTGGTGCGGTGGCCTACTTGGAAGGGAACTTCCCTGAACCGCATGGGGGAATCGGGCGAATAAGCGGACGGGGAGCCAGCCAGAGCAGGGGGCTGGCCCCTTTGAACGGAAATGGAGGAGGCAGGTCAGGTCTTTGCCTGGGCCACCGACAATACGGTGTCGGTGATCTTCTGGGCGTTGGGAAGGTAAGCCTCCTCCAGGGGCGGGCTGAAGGGCACGGGGCAGAAGGGGGCAGCTACCCGTAGGGGCGGCGCTTCCAGGGCATCGAAGGCGGCCTCGGCGACCTGGGCGGCGATCTCCGCTCCGACCCCGCAGAACTCCACTGCCTCGTGCACGATTACCACTCGATGGGTCTTGCGCACCGAGGTGAGGATGGCCTCCATGTCCAGGGGCAGCAGCGTGCGAGGGTCTATGACCTCCGCCTCGATGCCTCGCTTGGCCAGCTCGTCGGCGGCTTGCAGGGCCTCATGCACCATGTAAGACGTTGCCACGATGGTGACATCGCTTCCGGGCCGCTTGACCTCGGCTACGCCCAGAGGCACCTCGTACTGTTCCTGGGGGACGTCGCCGGCGACGGTGTAGCACTTCTTGTGCTCGAGGAAAAAGACGGGGTTGTCGTCGCGGATGGCGGCGGTGAGCAGACCTTTGGCATCGTAGGGGGTGGCTGGCATGACCACCTTCAGGCCGGGGATGTGGCAGAGCATAGCCTCCAGGCTCTGTGAGTGCTGAGCGGCCAAGCTGTAGCCGCCGCCGCAAGGGGAGCGCACCACGATGGGCAGCTTGGCCTTGCCACCAAACATGTAGCGCATCTTGGCCATCTGATTGATGACCTGGTCGAAGGCCACGAACAAGAAGTCCATGAACATGATCTCCACCACCGGCCGCAGGCCAGCGGCGGCTGCCCCCACGGCCAGGCCAAGGATGGCCGATTCAGAGATGGGGGTGTCAACTACCCGCTGCGGCCCGAATCTTGGAAGCAGACCCATGGTGACCCCGAAGGGCGGATGCTGACCCACGTCCTCGCCGGCGACGAAGATGGTAGAGTCGCGTTCCATCTCCTGCTGGAGGGCTTCGTTGATGGCCATAAGATAGATAATCGGGCGCATAGTCTTGCTCCTCGTGCTCTCAGGCATAAACGTCAGTCAGGAGGTCCTCCTCCGTCGGCAGGGGGCTGGCCGCGGCGAAGGCGATGGCCTCCTCAATGCGGGCGGCCACCCGCCGATCGATATCCTCAGCTTCGGCTTCGGTCAGGGCCTCCGTTTGGACAAGGTGGCGGCGGAAGCGCACGATGGCATCCCTGGCCCGCCACTCCTCCATCTCCTCGGCCGCGCGGTCGGCAGCACCGTCGCCCACCCCCTGGTGGTCGAAGTAGCGGTAGGTCTTGCACTCCACGAGGGAGGGCCCGTCGCCGCGGCGGGCCCGTTCCACTGCTTCGCTGACCGCCTCATGCACGGCCATTACGTCCATGCCGTCCACGGTGATGCCGGGTATGGCGTAGGCCTTGGCCCGCTCGGCGATGTCCTTGACGGTCTGATGGCGGTCCTGGCGGGTCCACTCGCCGTACAGGTTGTTTTCGCAGATGAAGACCACGGGCAGCTTGAGGATGGCGGCCAGGTTCAGGGCCTCGTGGACGGTGCCCTGATTGGTGGCGCCGTCGCCGAAGAAGCAGAGGGAAACCCCTCGCTCGCCCTTGTACTGGGCGGCGAAGGCAGCACCCACGGCGATTGGCGGGCCCGCCCCGACGATGCCGTTGGCTCCCAGGATGCCCAGGTCTAGGTCGGCGATGTGCACGGAGCCTCCCTTGCCATGGCAGTAGCCGTCCTGGCCGCCGAAGAGCTCGGCGTACATGTTTTTGGGGTCGCCTCCTTTGGCGATGAGGTGGCCATGACCGCGGTGGGTGCTGGCGATGTAGTCCTCCTTGCCGACGGCGAAGCAGGCTCCTACCGCCACTGCCTCCTCGCCGGCATAGAGGTGGACCATGCCCTTGATGCGGCCGTCGCGCATCAGGCCGGCCGCCCCCTCCTCGAACTGGCGGATGGTCACCATGCGCTCGTACATCTCGATGAGCTTTTCCCTGGGGATGTCCATAGCTTCCTCCTTGCTGGGCAGAGGGATCATAAGCCCTGCCTTTTCAGCACGTCAACAGAGAGCAGGTGTGGCATCGCGGGGCGAAACCGCCGGTGCTATAATCCCGTTGTGAGCGAGAAGCGAGACAAGCCCCTGCTGGTTCTTCTGGACGGCCACGGCATCATCCATCGCGCCTATCACGCCGTGAAGGGGGCACTTACTGTGCGCACGACGGGCGAGGTGGTAACGGCGGTCTACGGCTTAGCGAACACCCTCCTCTCCGTCCTCCAGGAGCTCAAGCCCACCCACATAGCGGTGGCCCTGGACAAGGGCAAACCCACCCTTCGCATCGAGAAAGACGCGTCCTACAAGGCCCACCGGCCAGAGATGCCCGACGACTTGCGCGTCCAGATGGACCGGTGCCGCCAGTTCATCGAGGCCTTCAGTATCCCCATCTACGAGCTGGAGGGCTACGAGGCCGACGACGTTCTGGGCGCCCTGGCCCGTCAGGCCGCCGAGCAGGGCATCGAGACCTACATCGTCTCCCTGGACAGCGACATCGCCCAGTTGGTACAGCCCAACGTCCACCTCTACATGTTTCGCCCCTACCAGCGGGACAGTGTGATCTATGAGACGCCGGAGGACGTACACGAGCGCTACGGCGTGTGGCCCCAGCAGATGACCGACCTCAAGGGCCTGAAGGGTGACACCTCGGACAACATACCCGGCGTGCCCGGCGTGGGCGATAAGACGGCGGTGAAGCTGATCGAGGAGTTCGGCAGCGTGGAGGGTGTACTGGAGCACATCGACGAGGTGGAGCCGGAGCGGCTGCGCGAGGCCCTGCGCGCTCATCGGGAGCAGGCTCAGCTCAGCAAGGAACTGGCGACCATCGACGCTGAGGCACCGGTGACCCTCGACCTGGAGGCCTGCCGCTTCGATCGCTATGACCGCGACAAGGTTCTCGATCTCTTCCGCGAGCTGGAGTTCCGCAGCCTGATCCCCCGCCTGCCCAAGCTAAGGCTGGCGGCGGCAGAAGAGGTACAACCGGCCCCAGCGGAGGCGGAAGCCGCCGCTGAGGTGGACTACCGCCTGGTGCGGACGGGGGAGGAGCTAGAAGCCCTGGCCAAGCGCATGGAGGCCCAGAGGTCGTTTGCCTTCGACACGGAGACCACCGATCTGGACGCCATGCGGGCGCGGCCGGTGGGCATCGCCATCGGCCTGGCGCCGGGCCAGGCCTACTACATACCCGTTGGCCATCTGCTGGCCGCCGATCAGCTTCCCCTGGAGACAGTGCTGCGACGCCTGGGGCCTCTGTTCGAGGACGAGGGCATCGAGAAGGTGGCCCACAACGCCAAGTACGATATGCTGATCCTGGCCGGCGAGGGCCTCTGGACCCGAAACGTGACCTTCGACACGATGATCGCCGCCTACCTTCTGGGCGAGGGCGGTGGTGGCAGCTATCGTCCCGGCGAGGGCGCTCTCTCCCTCAAGTGGCTGGCCTCCAAGCGCCTGGGCGTCGAGATGACGCCCATCAGCGCCCTCATCGGCAAGGGGAAGAAGCAGCTCTCCATGGCCGAGGTGGACGTGGAGATGGCCGGTCGCTACGCCTGCGCCGATGCGGACATGACCGGTCGCCTGCGCTTGCTGATGGAGGAGGAGCTACGCCGGCAGGACCTGTGGCCCCTGTTCGTGGAGGTGGAGATGCCGCTCGTGCCGGTGCTGGCCCGCATGGAGATGGCGGGGGTGGCACTGGACGTGGCCGTGCTGCGGGAGATGTCGCAGACGCTGGCTGGCGAGATCAGCAGAGTGGAGGAGGAGGTCTACAGGGAGGTAGGCCATCGGTTCAACATCGGCTCGCCTCAGCAGCTCAGCCAGGTGCTCTTCGAGCAGTTGAAGCTGCCCAAGACCCGCAAGACCAAGCTGGGCTACTCCACCGATGCCCAGTCCCTGGAGGGCCTGCGAGGGCTCCATCCGATCATCGACCGGATCCACCAGTACCGAGAGCTCTCCAAGCTCAGGTCGACCTACGTCGACGCTCTGCCTGGCCTGATCAACCCTCGCACAGGCCGCCTGCACACCGACTTTAACCAGACGGCGACGACCACCGGCCGCCTCTCGTCCAGCAACCCCAATCTCCAGAACATACCCGTGCGCACGGAGCTAGGCGGGCAGGTGCGGCGGGCCTTCGTGGCCGGCGACGTGGGGCCCGAGCCCTTGCTTCTCTCCGCCGACTACTCGCAGATCGAGCTGCGGATCATGGCTCACATCACCGAGGACCCCGGGCTGGTGGGCGCCTTCGCGCGCGACGAGGACATTCATGCCGCCACCGCCTCCCAGGTGTTCGGCGTGCCCCTGTCCGAGGTGACGCCGGACATGCGGCGCCGGGCGAAGGTGTTCAACTTCGGCGTTCTGTATGGGCTCAGCGAGTTCGGCCTGTCTCAGCGGGAGGGCATCTCGCGGGAGGAGGCGGCGGAGTTCATCAAGACCTACTTCGCCAAGTACCCCGGCATCCGCGAGTACAGCGAGGAGACGGTGCGGCGAACCCGGGAGGTGGGCTACGCGGAGACGCTTCTGGGCCGCCGTCGCTACATCCCCGAGATCAACTCGCCCAACGTCAACGTCCGCCAGGCGGCGGAGCGGGCGGCGATAAACATGCCGGTGCAGGGCACGGCCGCCGATATCATCAAGATCGCCATGAACCGCATCGATGCCGAGATGCAGGGCCGCCGTTTGGCCAGCCGGATGATCCTCCAGGTGCACGACGAGCTGATCTTCGAGTGTCCGGCCGGGGAACTGGACGAGGTGCGGCAGATGGCGCTGGACATCATGCCTCGCCCGCTGGAGCTCAGGGTGCCGTTGAAGGTGGACACGAAGGTGGGCGAGAACTGGGGGGAGATGCAGTAGAGGTCTAGACGTGAGACCCTGGAGTCGTGTTCGCCGTGCCGCAGCCGGGGGTTGCGGCACTTCTCGAGGTAGGGGTAGGGGTGCCTGAACTCCCCGAGGTCGAGACCATCCGGCGTGACCTGCTGTCGCGGGTGGTGGGCCGGACGTTCCGCCGCGTGCGCATATCGCCGGGGGCGGAGCGCATCGTTCGGTGGCCGTCGCCGGCGGAGTTTGCCCGCGCCCTGGCCGGACAGCGGATAGAGCATATCTCTCGGCGGGGCAAGTACCTCCTGTTCCACCTTTCCGATGGGCGCTATCTCATCGTTCACCTGCGGATGACGGGCGCTCTTCTCCATCGGCCCAAGGACGCGCCGGAGGAACCATATCTCCGGATTTCCCTTTCGCTGGATGATAGCAATGAGCTGCGCTACACTGATCTGCGCAAGCTGGGCAATATGTGGCTGGTGGAAGAAGCGGAGCCGATCGTGGGCAAGCTGGGGCCCGATGCCCTGGAGGGCGTGACCCCCCAGACCCTGCGCTCGCTCATAGATGGCAGATCGGCTAGCATAAAGGCCGTGCTGATGGACCAGGCGGCGCTGGCTGGCCTGGGCAACATCTACTCGGAGGAGGCGCTCTTCCTGGCGGGCATCCATCCCCGTCGGCCAGCCGAGAGCCTGGCTGCCGATGAGCTGAGTCGGCTGCACAAGGCCATCGGAGACGCCCTGCTGGAGGCGATGGGCCATCGCGGCAGCAGCTTCCGCGACTATGTGGATGCCGAGGGCCGCGAAGGTCAGCATCAGTGGCACGTGAAGGTTTATCGGCGGACAGGCGAGCCCTGCTACAATTGCGGCACACCTATCGAGCGTATCAAAGTAGGCGGGCGAAGCACTCACTTCTGCCCGCTCTGTCAGCGGTGAGTCAAGCAGCGTAGGCCGCTGAAAGGAGGAAGAGGATGACAGAAGCGGTTGTTGTTGATGCCGTGCGGACGCCCTTCGCAAGGGCGGGGGCCAGAGGGGTCTTGCGCGATATCACCCACGTCGACTTGGTGGTGCCCCTGATGAAAGCCATCGTCGAGCGGAACAAGCTGGACCCGAACATGATAGACGAGTTCAGCATGGGCTCGGTGGGCTTGGCGGGCGGGCTGGTCCGCGCCCGTATGTACTTGTTCGAGGCGGGCTTTCCCGACACCATCTCCGCCTCCGACATAAACAAGCAGTGTGCGTCTGCTCTCCAGTGTATACTCATGGGGGCCCACGCCATCATTTGCGGCATGTCGGACATTGTCCTGGCCGGTGGCGCGGAGACCATGGACCGCCTGGGGCCTATACCACCCGGGGGCGATGCTCTATCCTTCGACAACCCGCAGGTCGCGATGGAGTTCATGAAGCGGGAAAACTGGAATATGTACCCGGACAGGCAGGCCAAGGTATTGCCCCAGTGGTTCAGCATCAAGGCGCCCTGGATCATGAACATGGGGCAGACGGCGGAGAAGCTGTCCGAGGTGTACAACATCTCCCGCGCGGACTCCGACAAGTTCGCCCAGGCGAGCCAGGAGAGGGCGGTGGCTGCTCAGGACACAGGCAAGTTCGACAGGGAGATCGTCCCCCTCACTATCGAGTACCTCGATGGCCGCACTGAGACCATCGACAAGGATCAGAACCCCCGCCGCGAGAGCAGCCTGGAGAAGCTGGCCACGCTGAAGGGGGCCTACAAGCCTGACGGCGCGGTGACGGCGGGCAACTCCTGCCCTCGCACCGATGGTGCCACCCTGGTGCTGCTGATGTCCAAGGAGAAGGCCAAGGAGCTGGGCTACAAGCCGCTGCTCACCTACCGCGCTGCTGCCACCGTTGGCGTCGACCCCGAGGTCATGGGCATCGGTCCGCTGCCTGCCACCCAGAAGCTGCTCCAGCGCACCGGCATGAAGCTGGACCAGTTTGAGCTCATCGAGCTGAACGAGGCTTTTGCCTGCCAGGTCGTTGCGGTGACGCGCGGGCTGGGCACGAACGAATGGGATGAGCGGCTGAATGTCAACGGCGGCGCCATCGCTCTGGGCCACCCCCTGGGGGCCACTGGCGGCCGCCTGGTGGGCACCCTGGCCTACGAGATGGAGCGGCGCAACGCTCGCTGGGGTCTGACCACGCTGTGCCTGGGCAGCGGCATGGGTATGTCCGTAGCCTGGGAGCGGGAGAATTACTAGTAAGCACTAGTGCCGCCTGACGCCATCACTGCCATCCCCGGCCTGCGCGTCGGCCACTGGACCAACCGGCGGGCAGCCACCGGCTGTACCGTAGTTCTGCACGAAGGGGGCGCCGTCGCTGCCGTCGACGTGCGCGGCGGCGCCCCCGGTACGCGCGAAACCGATCTTCTGCGCCCCGGCAACCTGTACGCGCGAAACCGATCTTCTGCGCCCCGGCAACCTTGTGGAGCGCATCCATGCTGTCCTCCTCAGCGGCGGCAGCGCCTTCGGCCTGGATGCCGCTGCGGGGGTGATGCGCTACCTGGAGGAGCGGGGCGTCGGCCTTTCGACCCCCGCTGGTCTGGTGCCCATAGTAGTGGGGGCTGTGCTCTACGACCTGTCCATCGGCCGCTCGGACGTGCGCCCCGATGCCGCCGCCGGCTATGCCGCCTGTGAAGCCGCCAGGAGCGGTCGAATCGCCCAGGGGAGCGTGGGCGCCGGCTGTGGCGCCACCGTGGGCAAGGCCCTGGGCATGGAGCGAGCGGTCAAGGGCGGCATCGGCACCGCCAGCGAAGGGACTGCGGGCGGCATCATCGTCGGGGCGCTGGTGGCGGTGAACTGCCTCGGCGAGGTCGTTGACCCCGATAGCGGCCGCATTCTGGCCGGCCCCAGGGACGAGGGGGGCGGCTTCCTGAGCACCCTGGACATCCTGCAGCGAAGACCTGCCTCCGCCCTGTCCGGTGGCTTCACTAACAGCACCATCGGAGTGGTGGCCACCAACGCTCGCCTGAACAGAGAGCAGGCCTATCGCCTGGCGGTGATGGCCCACGACGGCCTAGCGCGGGCCGTTCGTCCTGCTCACACGCCTGTGGACGGTGACCTCTTCTTCTCGCTGGCTACAGGCGCCACCGAAGCGGCGGCCGATATCATCACGCTGGGCGCGCTGGCCGCACGAGCGGTAGAGCGGGCCATCGTGCGGGCGGTGACGGAGGCGCGAGGGCTGGCGGGCGTGCCTTCGCTGGGAGAAGTGCGACGCTAGCCAGCCGCGGCACGCGGTCGTATTACGGTCGTTACCCCCAGGATGATCAGCGCGCAGCCGACGATGCTGTTGATGCCGACCGACTCGTTCAATACGGCCCAACCGAGGATCAGTCCCATGATAGGGACGATATAGGTTACCAGGGACGCCCTGACGCTGCCTATGGTGCTCAGAAGCCAGAAGTAGGCGATCCACGCCAGGCCGGTGCCCAGTATGCCCAGTGTGATAAGAGATAGCCAGGCCTCCAGGCTCAGGTTGTAGTCCGGGACTCCGTCGACGGCGAACAGGACTGGCGCCAGGATGAAGGTTCCGATCACCATCTGAAGCCTGGATAGACTGAGGGGGTCTTCGGAGTGGAGGAGTATCCGGGCATAGACAGCGCCGGCGCCGTAGCAGGCCGCCGACCCTACCACCGCCATCTGCCCCAGAACGCTTGAATCGGTGACATTCGTGATATCGCCGCCGGCCAGGACAGCCACTCCCAGGAGGCCCATCAGGAGGCCGGAAAGCCGGAGCCAGGTCAGCCGCTCGTCGGCCAGGATGAGGCTGGCGAACAGGGCGGTGAACAGGGGCATGGTGGAGTTGAGGACGGATGCCCTGCCGCTGTCGATGTGGATCTCGCCCCAGGATATGAGAAAGAAGGGGACGATGCTGTTCAGCAAGGCTAGGGCGATTACCTTCGGCCACAGGCGGGGAGACGTTCCGGCTGAGCGACGGCGATCGAAGGCCATGACGGCGACGATGGCCAGGGCGCCGAAGGTGATTCGGCCCTGCACCAGGGCCAGCGGGGATGTCTCCTCCACCACTACCTTGATGAACAGGAAGGAGGCTCCCCAGACGGAGCCTAGAAGCAGAAGCACGCCGAGAGAGCGAGGGTTCATTCTGACTCGTGAGCGTCGGCGCCGAGCGAAGGCGCAGGGATACGCAATCGGGAGCAAGCAATGGTGAGCTGTGGCAGCAGCTCGAAGGCTTTGGTTCTATTGAATCCGGTTTCAAATCTTCGGTCAAGGGCTATTGCCATAAGGCGACCGGCAGTGTATAGTGTCATTGCCACCGACCCTAATAGGCGGTGAGCCAAGGCGCGATAAGCGCCGTCTATAGCCAGAAGCGAGAGCTCGCTTGGATCGGGCAACCGACCGAGACGGCACATATAGCTGGAAAACGACTATCTGTGAGACCCTCTCGGTCGTGACCCGAGAGGGTTTTTCTTGTGCCAGGCGAGAAAGCAGAGGGGGTCGATATGAGGACCATGCTCAGGAGCAAGATTCACCGTGCCCACGTCACCGGGGCCGATCTCGACTATGAGGGCAGTCTCACTCTGGATCCGATCCTCAGAGAGGCGGCGGGCCTCCTGCCCTTTGAGCTGGTACATATACTCGACATAACCAACGGTGCTCGTCTGGAGACCTACGTCATTGAGGGTGAGCGGGGCAGTGGCGAGGTGATCATCAACGGCGCCGCTGCTCATCTTGTCCACGAGGGTGACCTGGTGATCATCCTCGCCTATGCGTCAATGAGCGACGAGGAGGCGCGGTCCTTCCAGCCTCGGCTGGTGTACGTCGATGAGGAGAATAGGATCGATCACCTGGGCGGCGCCGCCGCCGTCGAGCCGCAGAGAGCGGTGGCGTAGGGAGGAGGACATGAAGCGCGTATCGATCCACGACCTCAGGGCGATGAAGAAGCGTGGCGAGAAGATCGCCATGCTCACCGCCTACGACTACCCCGGCGCCAGGATCGTGGACGAGGCGGGTGTGCCCATCATCCTGGTGGGCGATAGCCTGGGCATGGTTGTCCTGGGTTACGACTCCACACTGCCGGTGACCATGGCCGACATGCTGCACCACGTCAAGGCGGTGGTGCGGGGTAGCCAGCGAGCGCACGTGGTGGCCGACATGCCCTTCATGAGCTATCAGGCTGGGCCCGAGGACGCTATGCGCAACGCCGGCCGCCTGATGCAAGAGGGCGGCGCTCAGTCGGTCAAGCTGGAGGGCGGCAGGTCGGTTGCTGAGACGGTGCGCCGACTGGTGGAGGCGGGCATTCCGGTCATGGGCCACATCGGCCTGACGCCTCAGTCGCTGCATCGCTTCGGCGGCTACAAGGTGCAGGGCAAGACGCCAGCCGCCGCCGTCAAGCTCATCAACGACGCCCAGGTGCTGGAGGAGGCGGGCGCCTATGCCATCGTCCTGGAGACGATCCCCGCTGTCCTGGCCAGGCTTATCACCGAGCGGCTGACCATACCGACCATCGGCATCGGCGCCGGGCCTCACTGCGACGGCCAGGTTCAGGTGTTCCACGACATGCTCGGCCTGTACCCCGACTTCGTCCCCAAGCACGCCAAGCAGTACGCTCGCCTGGCGGGGGAGGTCGACCGGGCCGTCCGAGAGTACATGGCCGAGGTGGCCGAGGGCCGATTCCCCACCGATAAGGAAAGCTTCATCATGGACGAGGCCGCTCTCTCCGAGTTGACCCACCTGGTGTAGACGAGAGCGGCTTCGACCAGATTTCGCCGCATCCCTGCTTGCCGGCCAGCAGGGATGCGGTTGGCATTCGGGCAACATGCGAGTGGTGACCACCGTGGCCGAGATGCGCTGCCTGCGCGCCGAGATGGCGGGCAGCGTCGGCCTCGTGCCCACTATGGGCTATCTCCACGAAGGCCATCTGTCGCTGGTGCGCCGCGCCCGCCCCGAAAACGACCACTTGGTGGCCACCATCTTCGTTAACCCCACCCAGTTCGGCCCGCAGGAGGACTACCAGCGCTACCCTCGCGACCCCGAGCGCGACCTGCGCCTGCTGGAGCAGGAGGGGACGGACGTCGTGTTCAT
>LJUA01000072.1 GCA_001303545.1 Dehalococcoidia bacterium SM23_28_2 | reverse complement strand
AACCCACCGATAAGTATTAAGGCGAGGTTCCTCTTCACACTACCCTATGACCTATCGCCTGCGGTTGAGCCAGGCGCACCAACCGCCGGCGGCAACGGCCACGGCCGCAACCGCCGCGGCGCCAGCGGCGAGGACGTAGGGGAGAGACGACGTGCCGCCCGGCGAACCAGCCGCCGAATCAACCGAGGGATGGGAACTATCGACCTGGATCTCGACCACGCCGCCAACGCGGCAGAACCCTGCCCATCCCGTCCAATAAGGATGGCCAAGAAGGGCTACTACGGCGTCAGAGGTCGTCTTCTCCGGCATCGGCAGGTATCCGGCGGGCAGCGGGTCAGCATATACGAACTCGCCTCCTGCCTGTTGCAGCGTCAGCAGGAAGTCGACCGGGTCGTTCCCCGCCGCCGTGGTCCACTCAGCGCCTGTGGGATCCTGACCGGCAGCCACGATGGCATCGATCGCCCAAGCGGTGGAACCTCCGTTGACCGGATTGAAATCGGGGTTCGCCGGGCCGCTCCAGGTGAAGCCTCCTGACTCGTCCTGGCTGTACTCGATGAAATCCAGAGCGGCGGCTATCGTCGGTGAATCCTGGGGCTCGCCAGCGGCTATGAGAGCCATGATAGCGACGGCGGTGTCGTCAACGTCGCTCCCGAAGTACCAGGCATTGTCGACGGTGGCCCAGGACCATCCGCCGTCGCCGCCCTGGTTAAGCTTGATGAAGTCGACGGTACTGGTGACGAAGGGCGAGTCCTGGGGTTCTCCGGCAGCGATGAGGGCTATCACCGCCCACAGGTCATCATTGAGGATATCGGTGGCTCCCCACTGGTCAACGAACTGGCTGCCGTTATGCAGCCCCTTCAGCTCGGAGAGGTAGTCTCCGCCGGGGGCATAGGTCGGATCGCCTGCGCCGAAGGCCGATGGGTCTCCACAGGCAGCCACGATCGCCAGTACCGACCTGGCATAGGCGCTGGCGAGATTGAGCTCACCGGCCAGCAGCGCCGCATTGTCCTCCAGGTAGTCAACAACGGAGGGCCCGCCCGCGTTCCAGTCGCGAGGGTCCTCGCCGGCGGCAGCGATGGCCATCAGCGCCCAGGCCGAGTCGCCATAGCCACCGATGCTGCCGTCCGTGGCTTGTGTGCCCCGCAGATAGCCCAGCGCGCCCTGTACTTGCGCATCGCCTGGCTCCAGCGGGTAGGGTGCCGCCGCCATCGCCGCCGGCGACAGGGCCGCGGTCATCAATGCCAGCAGGGCAACGACCGCCAGGCTGGCTCCCGCTGCTTTCCGCTCGTTCCGCTCTACACTCACGAACTCATGACCTCGCGATCAGGCAGGCGGACTTCAGTCGCCGGGCAATCAAGTATACTTGCGTATAGTCAAGCTGGCCTTACTACTAGCAGCTCCGCCGGAAGATTTCAAGCCCTTTATCCACGAGATCAATGAAGATTCCCGGCGAAATGCAAGAAAAGGGGCAGGCTCTCCGCTCCGTCCTGCCCCATCGTGTCGTTATCGGACGCGTACGGCTAGAAGTCGCTGTGTGCTAGCGGGATCCCTCGCCCCTCCTCAAGTCCACAAGCTCGTAGTCCACGTTTTCTTCCCTCAGCCTGGCAAGCAAGTGAGGGATCTGATCATGAGCGCAGACTATCAGGAAGGATAGACCAGACTGTGCGGCCTCGATGGCGGCCTCACTGACGCCATAGAAATAGTGCGGCTCAACGCCTATCCCCCGCAACGCTGTGAAGGCCTCGATGCCTATGGCGCCAACGGGCCCCTTCTTGCCAAGCTCCCTCTTCAGCACCGCAAGGTCCGTGCTCTTCGAGCCGCCGCCCTGGATGTCAGGCACTGCAAGGACGGTCACTTTACCCATCGCCAGCTCCACGATCCCCTCTATATTGGAGACGCCCACGTCCTCGCCCTTCCTGGCGTCGGCAATTGCCGTCCCCGTTGCCGTCTTGCCCCTCGCCGCCTTCCCGGCAGCGGTGGCGTACAGCAGGCCATCCTTCATCTTCAGGGCCACCGCCTGCCCTGCCGACAGATCACAGCCCGCTACTGCAGCGCAGACCGCTATGTTTGTCACAGCCTTCTCCACAAACGTGGAGTACTCCCGCAGCTCCCTGAATGCGTTCAGGAGCCAGTTGACGCCATCCCTGGTCACTCGATACCTGGACCGCCCATCTGAGACAAGCCAGCCGTCCTTGACCAGTTCGTTGATGTACTCCGAGACCGCCTGCGAACTGACGCCCAGCTTCTGGGCAACGTACTTCTGCTGGACATTGGGCTGGTTCGCAGCCACCTCGACCAGTATCTGGAACTTCGTGGCCAGGTTCTTGTTCCGCAGTATCTGTGGCATGGGCACCGGGCGCCTTTCTGGCCCCGATTGTAGCACCAACCCTCGCGGATTGGCACCAAGTTTTTCCCCTGCCCGTATCCGCCGCCCCATGACAGACGTTATTGATTTCGGGACGGCGATTGGGTGCGATTGATATAGTCGTACTCTGGTAGTTGCTCCGCCCTGAGCACGCCGCCCCTTTTTTATATTGACGGCACAGCGAGCGGCGCAGAGGAAGCGCTATCTCAAGAGTCCGTTGGGCCGAGCAGCTTCGCCACTTCGCTGAGGACGCGGCGCCTGACAGCGGGAAGCGACCCCTCTACCCTCGCCCCCGCCGCCTTCTGGTGACCGCCACCGCCGAGTGCGCGGGCCAGGCCGTCCACCCGCACCTGACCCCGCGACCGAAAACTAACGCGCACCACTCCCTCCGCCTCCTCAAGGAAAAGGACGGACAGCTCAGTGCCCCGGACGGCCAGAGAGTACTCGACGAAGCCTTCCACTGCCGCCGGCGTCTGACGCCAGCGTTTCAAGGACTCACGGTCGACCACGCCCCAAACCAGACGCCCGCGATGACCGGTGTGCAGGCTGCGAGAGAAATCGGCCTGCAGGCGGAAACGCGCCAGCGGCCAGGAGGCGAACACTGCCTCTCGAACTCGTTGAGCATCGGCTCCGAGCTCTATTAGCCGCGCCGCCAGACGGTGGGCGCGCGGAGTGGCGTTCAGATTACGGAACCCGTCGGTGTCTACCAGCACCCCCGTCAGAAGGGCATCGGCCATGCTGGCCGTCACCTCCAGGCCAAGACGTTCCAGCAGAAGGTAGACCAGCTCGGTGGTGGAACAAGCCTCCGGTTCGACGACCTCGATGTCCGCCCAGCCGCCTCCCGGATGGTGATCCAGGACCACAGTGCGCCCTTTGAACTTGGCAAGACCCCTTCCCGGACTACCCATCCGCTCGAGCCGACCAGCATCCAGAAGGACTGCCACCTCGTTCGTAGCTACCAGCTCTCGATGCCTGGAGGGCTGGTATCGCCGGAACAAGCCCTCCCTGTCCAAGAACTCATACTGAGCTGGCGTGGCCTCATCGTTCAACACGACAACCGTCTTGCCGAGCTGCTGCAGCCCAGCTGCCAGGGCCGCTTCAGCGCCCAGGCCGTCGCCGTCGGGGTCCCGGTGAGTGGTGAGCAGGAACCGCTGGTGCTTCTGGATCAGCTCTACTAGGGCATCTAGCCTGTCAAGTATGTCCGGGCTGAATCCATGCAGATCGCTCGATTCCACTGCTGCTCCTCCATGTCGCTGGCCCCTTCGTGCGAAGGGAGAGGTAACGTCCTGACACGCCTGCCGCGACGTCAAGATTCGGCCTGGCTCCTCAGCCTGAGCTCGACCACGATCTCCTCATCTGCACGCTTGATCTCAAACCCGAGAGCGCGGCAGAGAACTATCATCTTCGTGTTGTCAGGCAGGACTATTCCGTAGATGCTCTCCAGGCCCTTTTCCTCACCTATCCCTATCAGCACATCCACCAGCTTTTTTCCAAGACCTTGGCCCTGGAAATCATCGGCCACCACGACGGCGAATTCGGCCCGTTTCTCGCCGGGCTCTGTTATCAGCCTGCCAACCCCTATGTTCCTCTTCTTGCGGCCTTTCGTATACTCGGCTATTATCGCCATCTCCCGGTCATAGTCTATGTTGCAGTAGCGCACCAGCATCTCATGGGTGATATTCCTGATGGGCTGGAAGAACCTGAACCGGCTCGTCTCCTCGGAGAGGCCGCTGATTAGCTCCGCCTCCATCGGTTCGTCCTCTGGACGTATGGGCCTAAGGAGAACCTCCGTGCCATCCTTCAGCCTCCAGGGGGTTATGTACTTAACGGGATAGGGCATTATCACCAGATGGCGATGGAGGTCCTCATCATCCGCGGCCTGGGGGTCCAGGATTATCCGGGAGTCAAGGGCATAGATGCCGTCGGTGCAGACCGCCAACGGGTTTATGTCTATCTCCGCTATCTCCGGAAAATCGACTACCAGGTTTGAGAACTTGACTATTATCTCCTCGAGCAGCCTGAGGTTAGCTGGAGGCCTGATCCTGAGGCCGCTCTTCAGGACCTCCCAGACCCTGGTGTCCTCCATCATCCTTCTGGCCAGTATCTGGTTGAGAGGCGGAAGTCCTATCGAGAAGTCTCTGAACACCTCGACGCCTATCCCACCCGATCCGAACAGTATCACCGAGCCGAAGTCGCCGTCCTTTTTTGACCCAAGGATCACTTCGTGATTCACGCCTGTTATCATCCTCTGGACGTAGATGCCCTCGATTTTCGCTTCCGGCGACTTCTCACGCACGCTACTCATGATCCTAGAGAAAGCTTCTCTCAGCTCGGCTTCGGTGTGTATCCCGGTGATGACTCCCCCCGCATCGGCCTTGTGGATCACGTCCGGGGAGACGATCTTGAGGACGACAGGATACCTCATGGAGTGAGCCACGGATGCCGCGTGCTCAACGCTGGTGCAGAGCGTGCCTCCTGCCCTCGGTATCCCATAGGCATCGATGAACTTGTCCGCTTTGTCCTCTGTCAGGACGGTGTTCCCCTCCTCCAGAGCGCGTCTTGCCAGCAGCTTGAGGTGACTGGAAGGAGGCGCGATTCCTACGGAAAGCTCTTCCGGCGTCTCATAGAGGAGGTCAAGGTTGCGCTTGTAGTTGGACATGTACATGTAGGTTCTTATTGCCGCCTCTGGAGAACTATAAGTGGGGATGCCCTTGCTGTAGAAAAGCTGCCGGGCCGCTCTAACCTCGTCCTCACCCATCCAAACGGTCAGGATAGGCTTGATTCGCTCCTCGGCCACGGTGGCCACGGCCTCCGCCAGCTCCGTTGGGGACGCCGCGCCCTGCGGCGTATAGACCACGATTATGCCATCAACGCTGGGGTCGCTTAAGCAGGCGTTGACGGCGTTGATGAACCGGCCAAGGTCAGCATCTCCCAGCACATCAACGGGGTTCGTGTGACTCCAGTAGCTCGGCAGAAAAGAGTCAAGATGGGCAATCGTCTTCTTGGAGAGCTGAGAGAGCTCGCCGCCGCGTTCCCTCACGGCGTCAGCGGCTATCACCCCCGGCCCGCCAGCATTGGTGACGATGGCTATTCTCACACCGGCGGGAAGGAACCGCGAGTCTAGGACGCTGGCGCAGTTGAACAGGTCCATGATTTCGTGCACGGGGACTACCCCCGCTCTCTTGAAAGCCGCATTGTATACGTCGTAGCTGCCGGCCATCGCTCCCGTGTGGGATAGAGCTGCTCTCGCGCTCTCAGGGTACTTGCCCGGCTTTATAACGATGATCGGCTTGTTTCTGGCGAACCCCCTGGCTGCCCTCATGAACTTCCTGGCGTTGCCCACGCTCTCCATGTAGATGATTATGCTTCTGGTAAGGGGGTCTTCGCCGAGGAAGTCGATCAGGTCACCGAAGTCGACATCGAGCATCGAGCCCAGGAAGACGAAAGTGCTGAATCCGATGTGGGAGCTGACCGCCCAATCGAGGATTGCCGACCCCAGCGCGCCGCTCTGAGATATGAAGGCTACTCGCCCCGGCTCAGGGTTCCGCCTCAGGAAGGTGGCGTTCAAGTTTGTGTGAGGTCTGATGATCCCCAGGCAGTTGGGCCCAAGGATCCGCATGCCGTACTTGTCACTGATAGCCGCGATCTCCTTCTCGAGCTGCTGCCCCGACTCACCCGCTTCCCTGAATCCGGCCGAAATGATAACCATCGCTCCCACTCCTGCCTGCCCACACTCCTCCACTATCTGAGGAACCGTTTCGGCAGGGGTGCCTACGATCGCCAGGTCTGCCTGGTCAGGGACGCTGGCTATGCTCGGCCAGCACTTCTCACCCACGGCGCTCTCGCGCTTGGGGTTCACAAAGTAGATCTTCCTCTCTTCCTTTCCTCGAAGCAGATTCTCCATGAGAGACCGACCGACTGAGCCCTCTCGGTCGGTAGCGCCTATCAGGGCGATCACTTTGGGGTCGAGCAGATGCTCCAGGTTTCTCAACGGATACCTCTATAGAACCCAAGGACTCGCACGGTTGTCATCATTATAGATCAGGCAATCGATCTGTAACGCCTCCTCGATAAAGTCGTCTTAAGAACGAATCACAGCCGTACCCGCATAGGTGTGTCTGCCGTTATCGAACGCTCGAACCCTGGGCGATTCTTGGTCAGACCAACCACCGCGAAGCCGGCTGCTGTCGAGGCGGCCCTGGTGGTTGGCCTGACTCTATTGGCTCTGTTCATCCGCCTGAACGCCCAGGATGGCATTCTCCTCTACCCAGACTCCTACCAGTTCCTGCTGGTCATCCGGGGGCTCGCCGAAAGTATACCCCTCGACGCCGCCATGGGAGCCGGCGGCGACGCCTGGTCCGCCCCATTCTACCGCCTGGGCTACCCGATCCTGGCCTTCCCCCTTCACCTAGTCATCGCCGACCCCGAGACGGCGGCCAAGGCCCTCTCGCTGGCGGCGGGTACGGCCGCCGTCCCTGTGGTCTACGTCCTGGCGCGGCTGGCCCTCCGCTCGCGAGTGGCGGCTATCGGCGCAGGGCTGGTCACCGCCCTCTCCTTCAGCCTTGCGAACTGGTCAAACTTCGTCATGCCCGAGGCCACCGCCGTCTTCCTGCTTACCCTGTCCATGCTGCTGGCCTATCTGACCGGTCGCGCCGGTCGTGCCGTGGCCGTGGCGGCAGCCCTGACCACCGCCCTGCTCGTCTTCGTGCGCTTCGAGATGCTGCTGGTCGTGCCCAGCCTGGTGGCCTTCATCGCCCTCGGCGCCGGCCAGGAGCGAAGCAAAGTACTGCCTGCTGTCCGCCTGTACCTGACCTCGCTGGCAGGCCTGATCGCCGCCTTCGCCCTCGCCCTCTGGTGGGCCTTCGGCGGGGTGATGAGCGGCCTCAGCGTAGATCCGACCAGCCTCTTCCAGGCCCATGTCATCGAATCTACGACCGCCGCCCACCAGGGAGCACCGGCCCTCTCCGGCCTGCGCGATTTCCTGGACCGCGAGCCGCTCCTGATCCTGGCCGGCGGCATGGGCCTGGCGCTGGCCCTCCGCCGGCGCCCCGACCAGCGATGGGCCCTCTGGCTCCAGATGCTGCCCCTCCTACTGCTCTACGGGCTGCGCAACGATATGCGCTACTTCGCCCTGCTCGTGCCCGCCCTGGCCTACGCCAGCGGCCTAGCCCTGGACGAGGGATGGGCCGCCCTTCGCCGCCTGGCCACCAGCCAGCGAGCGGCCCCCGCCCTGGCCGTCTCCGCGACCGCCTCTCTGGTCGTGCTGACCATTGTGTTCTGGCAGACGGACCTCACCAACG
>LJUA01000071.1 GCA_001303545.1 Dehalococcoidia bacterium SM23_28_2 | reverse complement strand
CACTCGATGGTCCCCGGCGGTTTGGAGGTGATGTCGTAGACCACGCGGTTGACGCCCGGCACCTCGTTGACGATGCGGCTGGAGATGCGGGCCAGCACGTCGTAGGGCAGGCGCGCCCAGTCGGCGGTCATGGCGTCCTCCGCGGTCACCGCCCGCAGGCAGACCACGTGGCCGTAGGTGCGGGCATCGCCCATCACCCCCACGCTGCGGCTGTCGGTGAGGATGGCGAACACCTGCCACAGCTCTCGGTAGAGGTCGGCCTTCTTGATCTCGTTCATCACGATCCAGTCGGCGGCGCGCAGGGCCTCCAGCCTATCGCGGCTCAGCTCGCCGATGACCCGAATGGCCAGGCCCGGCCCGGGGAACGGCTGGCGGTAGACCATCATCTCCGGCAGGCCGAGGGCGAGGCCCACCCTGCGCACCTCGTCCTTGAACAGATAGCGCAGCGGCTCGATGAGTCTGAGGCGCATCTTGGCCGGCAGGCCGCCGACGTTGTGATGGCTCTTGATCTTGGCGGCGGCGCCGGAGCCGGCGGCGCTCTCGATGACGTCGGGGTAGGTCGTGCCCTGGGCGATGAAGTCCACCTTGCCCAGCTTGCGGGCCTCGGACTCGAACACGCGGATGAACTCCTCGCCCACCATCTTCCGCTTGGCCTCCGGGCTGGCCACGCCGTCCAGGCAGGCCATGAAGTGGTCGCGGGCGTCCACGTAAATCAGGTTGATCTTCATGTGGCGGCGGAAGGTCTCCACCACCCGCTCCGGCTCCTCGCGGCGCAGCAGGCCGTTGTTCACGAAGATGCAGGTGAGCTGTTCGCCCACCGCTCGGTGGACGAGGGCGGCGGTCACCGCCGAGTCGACGCCGCCGGAGAGGGCGCAGATGACGTGGCCGTCGCCCACCTGCTGGCGGATGCTGCGGATGCTCTCCTCGATGAAGCTGGCAGCCGTCCAGTCGCCGTGGCAGCCGCAGACATTGTACAGGAAGTTACGCAGGATGGTCTTGCCGTGGGGGGTGTGCACCACCTCCGGGTGAAACTGGAGGCCGATGATCCCGCGGTCGTTGCCCATCACGGCCACCGGCGAGTTGTCGGAGTGGGCCAGGGCGCGGAAGCCGGGCGGCAGGTCCACGACTCGATCGGCGTGGCTCATCCAGACGGGCATGCTGGGGGGAAGGCCCTCGAAGATGGGCGCATCGCGGACGCCCTGGTAGATGATGCTGTGGCCGTACTCCTGTCTGTCGCCGGGGGACACCCGCCCGCCCAACTGGTGGACGAGGGCCTGCATACCGTAGCAGATGCCCAGCACGGGCAGGCCGCTCTCGAAGACGTAGGGCTGCGCCAGGGGGGCGTTCTCGCCGTAGACGCTGGCCGGGCCGCCGGAGAGGATGAAGCCCTTGGGCTGAAGGCGTTTCACCTTCCGCCAGGGGGCATCATGGGGCAGGACCTCGCAGTAGACGTTGCACTCGCGTACACGGCGGGCGATGAGCATGCTGTATTGCGAGCCGAAGTCGAGGACGACCACCGTCTCCGGGCGGGTAGGGACGGCCGCCGGTGTGGCCGCCGCGGGCTGCTCGCCCTCGCGCTGACGGGCGATCTCCAGATAGGTGGAGACCTCGATGTCGTCGCTGGTACGGATGCGAGGGCCAGGCTCGTCGCCCATGGTCTGCACTCTGCTCCTGTGGCTCAAGAGTAGCATCGGGCTTGGGTAGCGTCAAGCAGGATTGAGTAAAAAGTGTTCGCACCCTAGCAAAATCGCTGATCCCGTCTTGCTGCCTGTGCTATACTGCATTCTACTGAAATGGTGAGGATACTGAAGGCTGAAGCGGAGGGCGCTCTGGCGGAGGCGGTCGCTGTCCTCAAGGGCGGCGGGCTGCTTGCCTACCCCTCGGACACTGTGTACGGCCTGGGGGCAGCCGCCAGCGACGGGCAGGCGATAGAGAGGCTTTTTGTCGTTAAGGGTAGGTTATCCCAGAAGGCGTTGTCTCTCCTCCTGGCCGATGCTGAGGACATGGCCCTCTTGTGCGCGGAGGTGCCCTCAGCGGCGAAGCTGCTGGCCGAGCGCTTCTGGCCCGGCGGCCTGACGCTCGTGCTGCGGCGGTCGCCTGCGTTCCACAGCGAGGCCCTCGGCGGCGGCGACAGCGTGGCCGTGCGAGTGCCCGATCACGCCTCTCTGCGCGAGCTCATCCGCGCTCTGGGTGAGCCGATCACCGGCACCAGCGCCAATCGCTCGGGTCGGCCGAGTTGCCGCACGGCGCAGGAGGTGGAGCGCGAGCTGGGCGAGGCCGTCGACGTGATCATCGACGGCGGGCCGAGCAGGGGAGGGCAGGAGTCGACTGTCGTTGACATAACAGACGATACGCCCAGGATCCTGCGGGAAGGTGCCGTATCGCGAACGGATATAGAGAGCGTGGTGGGGGTGGTATCCGCCGCCTAGGGCAATGGGTTGGCTCTGGCTGAGCGATGAGAGGGAATAATGCGAATCGCCATTGGTAACGATCACCGCGGGTTTGCTCTCAAGGAGACTCTGAAGGAGCTGCTGGGCGCTCTGGGACACGAGTGGGTGGACTTCGGCTGCCAGGGCGAGGAGCCGGTGGACTATCCGGACATCGCCCGGCCGCTGGCGGAGGCGGTGGCGGCAGGGGAGTACGAGCGGGGCATCCTCATCTGTGGCAACGGCATCGGCATGAGCATCGCGGCTAACAAGGTGAAGGGCATTCGCGCCGCTCTCTGCGACGATATCTTCGCCGCCCGCCTGGCGCGTCGGCACAACGACGCCAACGTCCTCTGCATGGGTGCCTGGCGCATCGGCGTCGGCCTGGCCGAGGAGATAGTTAGGGTCTTTCTGAGCGAGGACTTCGATGGCGGGCGCCACGCCCGTCGTTTGGACAAGGTCAGGTCTATGGAGCCGTAGGAGGTGCACCTTGGCGGTAGGGAGGACTGTTCGCTATGTCGTGCTTGGGTTGGCCTTAGGCGCCGCGGTGGGTGGAGCGGCTGTTTACTTCCTTCTGCGACGTAGCGTGCCCGCCACCAAGGGCTCTGTTCGCCTCGAGGGCCTGGATTCCCCCGTGGAGGTCATCCGCGACCGCTGGGGCGTGCCTCATATCTACGCCGGCAGCGTCAGAGACCTTATGTTCGCCCAGGGATACGTTCATGCCCAGGACCGGCTGTGGGGCATGGATCTGGTCCGGCGGGCAGCCTCGGGGAGGCTAGCCGAAGTATTCGGGCCGATGGCCCTGGAGGCCGACCGCCTGCTGCGGAGGGTGGGGTTGCGTCGCGCCGCTGAGGCTGAACTGGAGCAGTTGGCGGAGGCGATGCGCGAGAACCTGGAGGCCTATGCGGAGGGGGTCAACGCCTTCATCGACGGGAACAGGAATCGCCTGTCGCCGGAGTTCGTCATCCTCCGCTACCGACCCCACCGCTGGACGCCCGTGGACGGCCTGGCCATCGGCAAGTTCGTGGGCTGGAGTCTCTCCGGCAACTGGGACACTGAGATCGTCCGCTCGTGGATAGTGGAGCGGCTGGGTCCTGAGGAGGCCGCCCGTATGGAGCCGGGCTATCCGGTAGGGGCGCCTCTTATCGTCCCGCCGGGGGCTGAGTGCCGCGGCCTGGGAGCGCCGCTGCTGGAGGAGCTGCGCAAGGTGCAGGAGCTGGCCGGTGCCAGAGGGGGCGGCAGCAACAACTGGGCGGTGGACGGCGCGAAATCGGCGACGGGCAAGCCTCTGCTGGCCAACGATCCCCACCTGCCCTTGCAGATGCCCAACATCTGGTACGAGGTGCATCTCAACGGCGGTGGCTCCAATGTGATCGGCGCCTCCATTCCCGGCGTGGCGGGGGTCATCATCGGCCACAACGATCGCATCGCCTGGGGCATCACCAATACCATGACCGACGGCGATGACCTGTTCGTGGAGCGGATCAACCCCAAGGACCCTCGTCAGTACGAGTCCGGCGGCAAGTGGGTGGACGGCGAGATCGTGCGGGAGGAGATCCGCGTGCGCGGTCGGCGCGAGGCGGTGGTGGAGGAGATCCTGGTGACCGGCCACGGGCCGATCATCAGCCCGAGTATCCCCGGCGAGGAGCGAGCGCTGGCGTTGCGCACGGTGGTGGCCGAGCCCAGCCAGCACGCCCAGGCCATCCTCTTGCTGAACAGGGCTGGCAACTGGGAGGAGTTCCGCGAGGCCGTGAGTCATTGGCCAGCGCCCACTCAGAACTTCGTCTACGCCGATGTGGAGGGCAACATCGGCTATCAGATGGCCGGCCTGGTGCCCCTGCGAGCCAAGGGCCAGGGGCTGGTGCCCTCGCCGGGTTGGACGGGGGAGTACGACTGGAAGGGCTTCATCCCCTTCGACGAGCTGCCGTCTGTCTTCAATCCGTCCACGCACTACGTGGCCTCGGCGAACAACAAGGCCGTGGACGACGACTACCCCTACTTCCTGAGCGCCGAGTACATGGACGGCTACCGCATCCAGCGCATCGTGGAGCTGCTGGAGGCCAAGGAGAAGCACTCGCTGGAGGACTTTCGGATCATACAGGGCGACCTCTACTCCATCCCCGGCCGAGAGCTGGCCGAGCACATTCTCGGCCTTCAACCCGCCAGTGAGGACGCCAAGCGGGCTCTCAACTTCCTGCGAGTCTGGGACCATCAGCTCTCGCCGGACAGCGTGGCGGCTACCATCGTGGAGGCCTTTTTCCTTCACATGCTGCGCAACACGGTCGCCGCTAAGCTGGGGCCCCTCACCGACTACTTTGTCGGCAAGGAGCTGCATCCGGCCGTTCCCGATAGCGCTTACTTATATCGTTCTGCCTCCTGGCTGTTGAGCCTGATGAAGGAGGAGCCCCCCGATTGGTTCGACGACCGGAGCTGGCGGGAGGTGATGGAGCAGAGCCTGGAGGAGGCCGTCGCTGCCCTGCGGCGGTCGCTGGGGGAGGAGATGTCCGGCTGGACGTGGGGCCGTGTCCACTATGTTCCCTTCGAGCACGTGCTGGGCAGAGTGCGCGCGCTGCGGCCCATCTTCACCCGCGGCCCGGTGCCGGTGGGCGGCGACGCGAACACCGTCGCCCAGGCATCCTACATCGGCAGCCGGCCCTATGCGGTTCACAGTTTCGCTGTTTCCTATCGCCAGATCATCGACCTGGGCGACCTCAACCGCAGTGTGGCGATCATGCCCGGCGGCCAGTCGGGGCATCCGGCCAGTCCCCATTACAGCGACATGATCAACGCCTGGCGGTGGCTGGAGTACCACCCCATGCTCTTCGACCGCAGGGATATCGAAGGGCAGGCAGCGGGCAAGCTAACACTGATGCCAGCATAGGAGGCGAGGCGATGAAGAAAACGATCGCCGACATCGACGTTCGGGGCAGGAGGATTCTCCTGCGGGTGGACTTCAACGTCCCTCTCGATCCGAACAGCGGCGACGTCGTCGACGACACCCGCATTCGAGCGGCTCTGCCCACCATCGAATACCTGCGGGAGCGCGAGACCAGGCTCATCCTTTGCTCCCACCTGGGGCGGCCAAAGGGCATCGATGACTCCTTGCGCATGGCGCCGGTGGCCCGCCGGCTGAGCGAGCTCCTGCGTTCGCCGGTGAAGACGACCGACGACTGCGTGGGGCCGCAGGTGGAAGCGGCGGTCAAGGCCCTCGGCCCCGGCGAGGTTCTCCTGCTGGAGAACCTGCGCTTTCATCCCGAGGAGGAGGCCAACGACCCCGATTTCGCGCGCGCCCTGGCTTCCCTGGCCGGGCTCTACGTCAACGACGCCTTCGGCACTGCCCATCGCGCCCACGCCTCCACGGCGGGCGTGGCCGCCTATCTCCCCGCTGTAGCGGGGTTCCTCATGGAGAAGGAGCTGACCTTTCTGGGCAAGGCCCTGGTTAGCCCCGATAGGCCCTTCGCGGCGGTCATCGGCGGGGCCAAGATCAGCACCAAGATGGGCGTGCTGGAGAACCTGCTGGAGAAGGTGGACCGTCTGATCATCGGCGGCGGGATGGCCTCCAATTTCCTCAAGAGCGAGGGCCTGGAGGTGGGCCAGTCGCTGGTGGAGGAGGATTACGTGAAGACCGCCCGTCAGATCATGGAGCGGGCGTCTCAGCGGGGGCTCGCGCTTCTGCTGCCCTCGGACGTGGTCGTCGGTGACCGCTTCGCGGCCGATGCCGGGCGCCGGCAGGTGTCGGTGAAGGAGATCCCGGTCGATTGGCAGATCCTGGACATCGGCGAGAAGACGACGGAGGCGTTCGTGGACGCCTTGCGCGATTGCAGGACGGTGTTGTGGAACGGCCCGATGGGGGTCATCGAGTTCGAGCCTTTCTCTCAGGGCTCCCATCGCCTGGCGGAGGTCATCGCTGGCCTGGAGGCCACGACGATCGTCGGCGGCGGCGAGACGGTGGCGGTGGTGGAGCGATTGGGCCTGGAGGGCAAGTTCAGCCATGTTTCCACCGGCGGCGGCGCGGCCCTGGAGTTCCTGGAAGGCCGCGAGCTGCCGGGCGTGGCGGCGCTGCAAGACAAGGACTGAGGTCATAAGCTGTGGACTTTGAACTTATCCGCGAGATTGCGATCCCTGCCGAGACGAAGATCGTCCTGCTGGTGATGGACGGCCTGGGGGGATTGCCCGATCCCCAGACTGGCCGCACGGAGATGGAGACGGCCCGCATCCCCAACCTGGACCGCCTGGCCCAGGAGGGCATCTGCGGCATGGTCTATCACGTCGGCGTGGGGATCACGCCGGGCAGCGGGCCCGGCCACCTGGCCCTCTTCAGCTACGATCCCCTGCGCTATCGCATCGGCCGTGGTGCCCTGGAGGCGGTGGGCATCGACTTCGACCTGGGGCCTCGGGATGTGGCCGCTCGCGGCAACTTCTGCACCGTGGACGATGGCGGCCTGGTTGTCGACCGCCGCGCCGGCCGCATCGATACCGACACCTGCGCCCGCCTCTGCGCCGAGCTGCGCACCATCGATCTGCCGGGCGCTGAGCTGTTCGTGGAGCCCGTGCGGGAGCATCGGTTCCTGCTGGCGCTCAGGGGCGACGGCCTCTCCGACGCCCTGAGCGAGACCGACCCCCAGCAGGTGGGCGTGCCGCCGCTGGGGGTGGCGGCGCGCGCGCCGGCGGCGAAGGCCACGGCCGCGCTGGTGAGTGCGTTCGTCGCTGCGGCCCGCGAACGGCTGCGCGGCCATCATCCGGCCAATATGGTGCTCCTGCGCGGGTTCGCTCGCTGGCCGGACCTGCCCTCCTTCCCCGAGGTGTACGGCCTGCGGGCGGCGGCCATCGCCTACTACCCCATGTACCGTGGCCTGGCCAAGCTGGTGGGGATGACTGCTCTACCTGCCGGCCCTTCCCTGAGCGATTCGTTGGCCGCGCTGCGCGAGCACTGGGAGCAGTTCGATTTCTTCTTCGTTCACTACAAGGCCACGGACTCGGCAGGGGAGGACGGTGACTTCCAGCGCAAGGTGGCGAAGGTAGAGGAGGTGGACGCTATCATCCCTGAGTTGCTCTCTCTCAAGCCAGACGTGTTGATGGTCACTGGGGATCATTCCACGCCTTCCGCCTATCGCGCCCATTCCTGGCATCCGGTGCCCTTCGTGCTGCGCTCGCGCTGGTGCCAGGCCGATATGGCGGGGGCGTTCAACGAGCGGGACTGTCAGAAGGGGTCGCTGGGCCTGTTCGCGGCTACGGAGATCATGCCGCTGGCCATGGCCCACGCCGACCGGTTCACCAAATATGGAGCGTGATCTAT
>LJUA01000007.1 GCA_001303545.1 Dehalococcoidia bacterium SM23_28_2 | reverse complement strand
TTGCCGGTGCGTGCTCGATAGTGGAGCGCGGCCAGGATGGCGAAGGCCGAAGTGGTGCCCACCCGCAGGTCGACGGCGCCGCTGATGGGCAGGGGATGGCCCTCAGGGTTGCCGCTGATGTAGGAATGGCCGCCGAGGGCGGCGAAGGTGGGGGCATAGCCACTGTAGGTGCGCTCCGGCCCGGTGGCGCCGACGGCTGAGGAGGAGAGCATGATGATATCCGGCTTCACTGCCTTGAAATCGTCGTATCCCAGGCCGAGCCTCTCCATCACGCCTGGGCGCATGTTCTGGGTCACAACGTCGCTTATCCGGGCAACTCTCTTCGCTATCTCCACCGCTTTGGGCTGGCTAAGGTTGAGGCTCAGGCTCAGCTTGCCAATGTTCAGATCGTTGAATACGACCGCATGGTCGGGGCTGGTCAGTGTCGGCCCGGCCATCAGGGAGCGCAGGCGAGTGTGGTCGAGGCGACGACGGCTCTCTACCTTGATGACCTCTGCTCCCAGCATGGCAAGAAGCAGGGTTCCGTAGGGCCCGGCCCAGGCCCATGTGAAGTCTAGGATTCTGACGCCGTCCAGGGGACCTTTCGTCATCTGGCAGCTTTTTCCCTAGATGATGCCGGCAGCGGCCATCCTGGCCAGCTCCTCGCGCGAGTAGCCCAGGCGGCAGCAGTAGACCTGCTCATTGTGCTCGCCGAGGAGGGGAGCGGCTCGTTCCCCTCGCCAGGGCGTCTCGGACATCTTGTAGGCAGCGGCGGGATATTCCAGTCTGCCCGCTTGGGGATGGTCAAGGGGGGCGAAGAAACCGCGCTGGCGCGCCTGCTGCCAGTTGGCTATCTCCGCCACCGTGCGCACCGGCCCGACGGGAAGGCCGACCCTTTGGCCCTCGGAATAGATCTCTTCCTTAGGGTGCTGGGCCATCCACTCCTCCAGCCGCTGCTGGATCTCATCACGGTGCTGGGCTCGAGCGAACTCGTCGCGGCAATTCTCTTCCTGGGCCCAGGCGGGGTTGCCCATCAGCTTCACGAGCGCCTGCCACTGGTGGTTCTGGGCAGGGGTGACGACCACGTGTCCATCCTGGCAGGGCACGAGCCCTCCTACCATGCCTTTCCAGGGAGGGGCGTCGGGTTGATTGGCGAAGCGGCATATCTCCACCCGCTCCATGGCAAGCAACGCCTCGAATTTGGAGATGTCGATGTGCTGGCCCTCGCCGGTGGCCAGGCGGATCCAGAGGGCGGCGAGGGCGGCGACCGCGGCGGTGAGGCCTCCGTCGTAGTCACCCACCTGGCCCCCGGCCACCACCGGCGGCGAATCTGGCTCTGCTTGGCGAGGGACGTAGACGAAGGACGAAAGGCCGGTGGCGTGGTAGAGGTTGAGATGATAGCTCTTGTAGTCCCGGTAGGGGCCCGTCTGGCCGTAGGGGGTGATGGAGATGAAGATGAGGCCGGGGTTGATGGCGCTCAGGCTGTCGTAGTCCAGGCCCAGATCGGCCATCTCGCCGGGCGGGCGGTCCTCGATGAGGATGTCGGCCTGCTCGGCCAGGCGCTGGAAGATCTGGCGGCCGCTGGTTGTGCGCAGGTTAAGGGTGATCCCCAGCTTGTTAGTGTTCAGGTAGAGGAAGAGGCCGCTCTTCTCCGGATGGGGGACATCGTCCAGGAAAGGGCCTCTCTTGCGGGCGGCGTCGCCCAACTGCGGCTCCTCCACCTTGATGACCTCTGCGCCCATATCGGCCAGGAGCTTGCCGCAGTAGGGGCCGCTGATCATCTGGCAGTACTCCAGGACCTTGAGCCCATCGAGGGCTGTTTCCGCCATGCTGGTGCTTCTCCCTGGACAATCTTCAGCGGACCCTTCGGCCCGCCTCAGTCATAGCTTACGATCAGGGCACGTTAGGGGCAAGGTGAGGTCAGAGCTAGGCCTGCTTCATCGCCAGGCCGCAGATGTCCCACAGCGGCAGGCGGCGCAGTGGCCCCTCTACCTGAAGACCGGCCTCGGCGAGCGCCGAGCGCCACTCCTCGACGTCGAACATCGACTCCACGGAGTGGGGCAGCATCCGATAGAGCCCACGGCGCAGGCGCCGGCGCGACGGCTCGGCGAAGCAGAAGCGTCCGCCGGGCCCGAGCACGCGACCCGCCTCTCGCACAGCGGCCCGCCAGTCCGGGATGTGGTGAACGACGCCTGACTCGAAGACGGCGTCGAACAGGCCGTCTCTGTAGGGTATATGGGTGGCGTCGGCCACCGCCAGGTGGAGGCGCTGTTGGTGGCGATGGCGGGCCAGATGTCGGTAGGCGACGCCGACCATCGACGAGTCGAAGTCGAAGGCCGCCAGGCAGGGAGGTCGCAGGGCATCCAGGATGAGAGCCGAGGAGACACCGGTGCCGCAGCCCATATCCAGCATGCAGGCATGAGGTGAGAGATCCGCCCAGCGCAGGAAGGCGCGGATCTCGCCCCGCTGGAGCCAGGCGCGGAAGGGGCTCTTGACCAGCCAGCGCTCGAAGATGGACATGCGGGCCATTGCTCGACCTCTCCGGTTCCTCTCTCTGGTGTCAAGCCGGGGCCTGGGCTAGGCGATCACCTTCAGGCGCTCGTCGATGAGCTCGAAGGTGGCGGGCAGCGTGCCGATGGCCTCCCCCTCGACCTCGACGAGCACCGGCGTTGGGGATTCGGCCTCGATTCGGCGGGCGGTGAGGTAGCTCACCTGCGGCAGGTCGACGAAGGCGCCGCTGCGCAGCTTGGGCAGCAAAGCGAACTGCTTCAGGAAGCCCACGTGGTCGATGCGCACCACGTCCAGCAGGCCGTCGTCCAGACGGGCTCTGGGGGCCATGCGGATGCCTCCGCCGGAGTACTGGCCGTTGGCCAGCCAGACGTTGTTCAGGAGGGTTGTCTCGGCGGGAGCGTCATCGAGGGAGAGGGACACCCATTGGCTGCGGTAGACCAGGGCGGTGATCAGGATGCCGCGCAGGAAGGAGAGGCGTCCGCCCAGCATCTTGGAGCTGCGGTTCACGCGGTCGCTGGAGGCAGCGCCAAAGCCGATCTCCGCCTCGTTGAGGAAATAGCGGACGGCCTCGGTTCCCTGTGGCGTGCGGTAGCGGACCTTGCCCACGTCGATCTCTCGCACTTCCCCGGCGGCCAGCCGCTCGGCCGCTCCTTCCAGGCTGTGGGGGATACCGAGGGTGCGGACGAAGTCGGCGCCGGTGCCGCGGGGGATGACCCCCAGGGGCAGGTCGGGGCGCAGGGGGCGGTCGTCAGCGATGAGACCGTTGGCGACCTCGTTGACGGTGCCATCGCCGCCCACCAGAGCGACGCAGCCGTATCGGTCGGCGGCCTCGCGGGCGATGGCGGTGGCGTGGTTGGGGCCCTCGGTGAAGGCGACATCGAACGGCGGGAGCAGCTGGCGCAGCCTGCCCTCAAAGGCTGACCAGCGGCGGCCGGTGGAGCCGTTGGCAGAGCGGGGGTTGACGATGAGGAGTAGGTCCGGCATCAGCGCTGTGCTCTAGCGGCCGTCTGTTCCTGTTCGGTGGCGAAGGCGGTCATAGCGGCCACAGCCTCCCGGTAGGTTTGCTCCTGCTGGTGCCGTTGCTGCCGGTCCCATCCCAGGACGGTTCCCATGAGCTCGGCCGCGTCGCTCGCCGCATCCAGGCCGTGGTCGTGGTTGAAGAGCATCAGGTCTGTGCGGCGGGCCATGAAATCCTCCAGGGTGAGGGCCATCTCCTCGGCGGCGGCGTAGATGGCCTCTACTCTCAGCACAGCACTGTCGGGAGCAAGGGGGCGGAGCAGTTGTCGGTCTGAGAGGGCATATGCCAGCACCTTCACGTACTCCGTGCCGTATGTGCGCGCCAGTCGCTCGGCAGCCGGGCGGGGCAGCCCCCAGCCTTCCTCCAGGGCGGCGGCCGTCGCTTCGGCAAAGCGCTCGAATCCGGCCAGGTCGCCGCCGGGGAGGGGGCTGTCGGCTGTGCGGCAGGGGGCCGCCGACCAGCCGAAGCGCTTTCCGTCCCTCTTCAGGACGCGGTCGACTAGGTCCTCGGCCATGGCCCGGTAGGTGGTGAGCTTGCCGCCGGCGATGGTGGCCAGGCCTGGGGGCTCCATCTCGATCTTGTAGTCCCTGGACACGTCCGAAGGGGAGCCCTCCTCGAACACCAGAGGGCGCACTCCTGCCCAGGTGGAGATCACATCGGAAGGCGATGCTTCGACCCCTTCGAAGATAGCTTTCAGCGAATCCAGAAGGTACTGCACATCGGCGGCATCAGCTCGCGCCTCGTCGGGGCTGGCGCTGTAGTCCGTATCGGTCGTTCCGACGTAGGTGTAGTCTCCCAGGGGGACGGCGAACATCAGGCGGCCATCGATGGCGGCGAAGGCCACGATATCGGATAGGGGCAGGCTGGCGTGGGGGAGCACCAGGTGGATCCCCTTCGTGGGGCGGAGGATGGGGGTGGCGCCGCTCTTGGCCCGTAGCTCGTCCGTCCAGGGGCCGGTGGCGTTTACCACCACCCGGCCGTTAGCGACGCCGGCGCTGCCGTCCAGGCAGTCGCGGAAGCGGACGCCCGTCACCCGATCGTCATCCGGCTGGAGGTCGGTGACCTCGGCGTAGCTGACGACGGCAGCGCCGTGACGGGCCGCGGAGCGGATGGTGACCAGCGTGAGGCGAGCGTCGTCCACTAGGCAGTCGAAGTAGCGGAAGCCGCCGCGCAGGCCGTCTCGGCGAAGGGTGGGCTCTATCTTCAGAACCTCTTTGGCGGAGAACATCTTGTGACGCTCAACACGGCGGGAGCCGGCCAGCATGTCATAGGCCATCAGGCCCAGCTTTAGCCGCAGGCGGCCGTCGGAGCTGCCCTTGTAGACCGGCAGAATGTAGGGGAAGGGGTGAACCAGGTGAGGAGCGATCTTCAGGAGTACCTCCCTCTCGCGCAGTGACTCCTTCACCAGGCTGACCTGGAGTTGCTTAAGGTAGCGCAGGCCGCCGTGGATCATCTTGGAGGACCTGCTGCTGGTGCCGGCGGCGAAGTCGCCCTTCTCCAGCAGGGCCACCGACAGGCCGCGCATGGCGGCGTCGCGGGCGATCCCGGCGCCGGTGATGCCGCCGCCGATGATAACCAGGTCGAATGTCTCCTGCCGGAATCGGTCGAGATAGCCGGCGCGCGTGCGGTGGGAGAACGCGCCGGCGGAGGTTATTGTCTTAGACATCGCTCTCATCCTAGTCTGCCATTAGCTTTCCGGGGTTCATAATACCTCGCGGGTCGAAGGTCTGCTTGAGGGCGGCCAGCGCTCGAATGCCGGCCGCCCCCAGGTACTGGGGCATCCAGGGCCGATGGTCGCTGCCGATCCCGTGGTGATGGCTGAGAGCACCGCCGGCGGCGAGGATGGCCTCGGTGGCAGCGATCTTGACCTCCTGCCACTGCTCCAGCTGCTGGCCCTCCCTCTGGCGGGCGAGGAATGTGTAGTAGACAGAGGCGCCATCGGTGTAGGCGTGGGAGAGGTGGGCCATCACCAATCCGCGGCCGTCCATGGCCCTGGCTATCGCATCGCGCACGGAGCTGTGGAGGGCCAGGTATCGGTCCCAGGTGGTGGCCGTCTCCAGGGTATCCACCATGATGGCGTGGTCGAGGAGGAGGTCTCTCAGATAGGGGTGGTCGAAACGGGAGCGGTTCCAGACCTGGGCCGGGCCGTGTCCCAGCGGCACTCCTTGCTGGCGGCGGAGGATGCCCTGGGCGCGGCGCCAGTCGGAGCGCACTTGCTCTTCCTCTCCATCGAAGCCGACGATCATCAGGGTGGAGCCCTCCAGGCTGATCCTGCGCGCAGCCAGGTACAGGCCCTCGGCGACCGCCCGCAGCCCTCGAGGCGGGGCCCTCATGGCTAGGCTGATCCCCGTCTCGGCTTCGTCCGAGAGCCGGAGGACCGCCGGCTTGAGGCCCGCCTGCATCAGTTCGCGGGCGGTTTCCACCCCTGCCTGGAAGGCGGGGAACAGGTAGCCACGGTAGTCGGAGCGCCTGGGCATGGGTGCCAGGCGCACGGTTGCCTGAGTGATCACCCCCAGTATGCCCTCCGAGCCGGCGATTATCTGGTTGAGATCGGGGCCAGCGGCAGCGGCGGGGACGGCTGGGGTAGCAATCGTATCGCCGGGGAAGGCCATGCGCAGGCTCTCCACCATGTCCTCGATCTTGCCGTAGAGGGTGGAGTTCTGGCCTGCCGAGCGGGTGGCGATCCAGCCGCCGAGGCTGGAGCATTCGAAGGATTGAGGGAAGTGGCCGAGGGTGAAGCCCTGGGCGTTGAGCTGCTCCTCTAGCGAGGGGCCGAGAACCCCCGCCTCGAGGGTGGCCGTCGCTGCCAGGGGGTCCAGCCGCAGCATGCGGTTCATCCGTCGTAGGTCGAGGGTGACCGTCGGCTTCGCTCCGGTCGGCTCGATTCCTCCGAGCACCGAGGTGCCGCCGCCGAAGGGGATCACGGCGATCTCTTGCTCGGCGGCTGCATCCAGGAGGGCCGCTACCTCCTCCTCAGTCTCCGGATAGACGACGGCATCGGTGGCGTGGGGGATCTCTCCTCGGCGGATGCGCACAAGGTCGCAATAGCTCTTGCCCAGGCTGTGGACGGCCCTGTCAGCGCTATCGGTGGTAAGGGATGAGGTACCGGTGACCCTGCGGAGGGCGTCCAGGGCCTTCGATTCCAG
The DNA here is from genome assembly GCA_001303545.1 of Dehalococcoidia bacterium SM23_28_2. GTDB lineage: Bacteria > Chloroflexota > Dehalococcoidia > SM23-28-2 > SM23-28-2 > SM23-28-2. Next base: position 18,128 of record LJUA01000007.1, on the reverse strand, counting down.
ATGAGACGGCGGCACGGAGACCTCAGCGAGGGATCCGATGCGCTGGCTAACGCCAGGCTCGCCCAGCCGACTGCGGACGAACGCCCAGAACTGCTGTGCATCCGGCAGGACGAAGGTCCGGTGCTCTTCGCCCCAGCCCCACCATTTGGTTGCCATTGACCAGCCTTGCCTGGGGCGATGGCCTCGCTGCTCTTAGGTCGGCGAGGCCGACCGCTGCCGCGCTGAATTATAGCACTTCGGCCAGATAGGCGCTCATGCACTGGTCGCTGACGGCCATGGCTGGCATACTGGGGCTTGGTAGCGAGCGATCTGCAGCGCTTGACGTGTAGACGCGTCGCGGCTAGATTTCTTCCACCAGGCGCAGACGGTCGATTCGCTGTCGGACAGGCGAGCGTATTCAGATGAGCGAAGCGAGCATTCGGCTCGATCAGGTCAGCAAGTGGTATGCCGGCGCGTCCGCACCGGCGGTGGAAGAGCTCTCTATGGAGATGCCCGCTGGCCAGGTGACGGCCCTCGTCGGGCCCTCGGGTTGTGGGAAGACAACCATCCTTAAGATGATCAACCGGATCATCGAGCCCACCTCCGGCCGGATCGAGGTGGGCGGGCGCGACATCCAGGGGCTGGACCCCCATGCGCTGCGGCGGGGCATCGGCTACGTCATCCAGCAGGTGGGCCTCTTTCCTCACCGCACCGTCGACGAGAACATCGCCACTGTGCCCAAGCTGCTGGGATGGGATCGCCGTCGTACCGAGAGGCGCATCGAAGAGCTCATCGAGATGGTGGGGTTGGAGCCGGAGATGGGCAACCGCTATCCCGGCGAGCTCTCCGGCGGCCAGCAGCAGCGAGTAGGAGTGGCCCGGGCGCTGGCCGCCGATCCGCCAGTGCTGCTGATGGACGAACCTTTCGCGGCCGTGGACCCGATCGTTCGGGTGCGCCTCCAGGACGAGCTGCGCTCGCTCCAGGCCCAGCTTCAGAAGACGATCGTCTTCGTGACCCATGACATCGACGAGGCGATCAAGCTTGGCGATCAGGTAGCCATCCTGGACGTGGGTGGCGTGTTGCGACAATACGGTCGGCCCGAGGAGGTGCTGAGGGAGCCGGCCAACGCCTTCGTCGAGGAGTTCCTGGGCAAGGAGCGAGGGCTGCGGCGGCTTTCGCTGATCGCCGTTCGCGACGTGTCGCTGGAGGACGGCCCGACGGTGTCGGCAGATGCCGGGCCGGCGGAAGCGAGGGAGGTGATGGCCCGCGAGGGCGTGGACTGGGTGGCGATCGTCCGCAATGGGGAGCTGCGGGGGTGGGTATGGGAGTCGGAGCTTGAATCGGGGCGAAAGGTGGGCGACCTCTCCGTTCGGCCGTTCTTGGTGCGGGTAAGCGCAGATAGCACGCTGCGGGAGGCGCTGGATGCTATCGTGACCTCTCATAACCAGGTCGCCGTGGTCTACGATGGCGACCGTTACGCTGGCATGCTCACCCTCAGCCGCATCTCGGAGAACCTGGTGCCGTGATCCCAGAGAGCACATTCCTCGCTAGTGATCCCCTTATCCGCTGGAGCTGGATATGGGATCACCTGGAGGAGATCCGCACCCAAACGATCGAGCACTTCATCCTAACGGGCATCGCCGTAGGGGTCGGGTTCGCCATCGCCATGGGCCTTTCGATCATCGCCCTGCGCTTCCGGCGCACGTACGGGCCGGTCACCTGGGTGACCGGCGTGCTGTACACCATTCCGAGCCTGGCTCTGTTTGCTTTCCTCGTCCCGTACACGGGCCTGAGCACGCTGACCGCCGAGATCGGGCTGGTGAGCTACACGCTCCTCATCCTGGTGCGCAATATCGTGGCTGGAATCGACGGCGTATCGCCGGCGGTGCGCGAGGCGGCCGTGGGCATGGGCTACGGCCGTGCGCGGCTGTTCCTGGAGATCGAGCTGCCGCTCGCTCTTCCGGTCATCGTGGCCGGTTTGCGTATCGCCACCGTCACGGTGATCGGGCTGGTCACCGTCACCTCGATTATCGGGCAGGGCGGTCTGGGGTTGTTCATCCTGGACGGCCTGCGGCGTGACTTCTATACGCCGCTCATCGTCGGGTCAGTGCTTTCGGTGGCCTTGGCTGTGGTTATCGACGCGGCCCTGGCGGGCGTGGAGTGGCTGCTCTCGCCCTGGTCGCGAATGAGGATGGCTCGCTGATGGACCTGCTGGCCGATGTTCTCGCCTGGTTTTTTGACCCCGACAACTGGCAGGGGACGGCGGGCATTCCCAACCGGATGGTGGAACATGTACGGCTTTCGGCCTTGGCGACGCTGCTGGCCGCCGCCCTGGCCGTTCCCTCGGGTGTGCTGTTGGGGCACAGCGGTCGGGGCGGGTTGCTGGCGGTATCGGTGGTGAACATCGGACGGGCGATACCGTCCTTCGCCGTCATAGCGCTGGCTTTGCCGTTCTCCATTCGGATGGGGTTGGGCATCGGCTTCTGGCCCACGTTCCTGGCGCTCGTCCTTCTCGCCCTGCCGCCGATCTTCACGAACTCGTTCACCGCGGTGCGAAGCGTGGCCGCTGAGGTTGTGGAGGCAGCGCGGGGGATGGGGATGCGCGAACGGGAGGTACTGCTCGGCATCGAACTTCCGCTGGGGGCGCCTCTCATACTCACGGGCGTCCGAGTGGCCTCCGTGCAGGTAGTGGCCACTGCCACGCTCGGTGCTCTCGTTGGCTGGGGTGGGCTGGGTCGGTACATCATCGATGGGTTCTCGGTTCAGGACAATGTGCGTGTCTTCGCCGGGGCGCTGCTCGTCGCCGGGTTGGCCATCTTGACAGACGTTCTGTTCAACGTAACGGAACGGGTCCTCTTCGCGGCCGGCAGACGGCGCGTCCGCCGCGCGCCTGCGGAAGCTGGAACATCCGCCTTGAATGTGAGAGGCTAGGGTTCGTTTCCCTGAGGCTGACCACCGGTAGGCGTAAGCCCGGCCGGGGTCGGTGTGGTCTGCGAGAAGGGCGAGCTTCGCTCCGAAGAGGATGAGGAGCGATGCAGAAAGGAGGGACAGGACAGATGCAGAAGCTACTGCGCGGGTTGGCCATCATGGCCGTCCTGTTCTCGATGGCTGTCGTCGCTGTTGCCTGTGGTGACGACGGTGAAGGCGAGGGAAAGGAGGGGCCGACCATCCGTGTCGGCGCCTTCGACTTCAGCGAAAGCCACATCCTGGCCGAGATCTATGCTCAGGCGCTGGCGGCAGAAGGGTACTCGGTTAACACCGACTACATCCAGCCCGGCAGCCCGAGGGAGATCACCAAGCCGGCCCTTGAGAGCGGACAGCTCGACCTTGTGCCGGAATATGTGGGGACGCTGTTGACCTTCTTGGGCGGCGAGCCGACCTCGGACGGGGCGCAGAATCACGCGGAGGCCAAGGAGCTGTTCGAAGAAGTAGGGGTCACTCTGCTGGACATTGCGCCCGCCCAGGACACGAACGCTATCGTCGCGAACAAGGAGACGGCTGACAAGTACAACCTGGAGAAGGTCAGCGACCTGGCGCCGGTAGCCTCTGAGCTCCACTTCGCGGGCCCACCTGAGTGCCCGGAGCGCGAGTTCTGCCTCATTGGCCTCGAGGACGTGTACGACATCGAGTTCGGCGAGTTCACCCCCATCGACTTCGGTCCTAGGGTGACTGCGCTGGAAGAGGGAGCAGTCGATGTCGCGCTGCTGTTCAGCACCGACGCTGCTATCGCTGCCAAGGGCTTTGTGCTCCTGGAGGACGATAAGGGCCTGCAGCCCGCTGAGAACATCTCACCGGCCATCCGAATGAGAGTGCTGGATGCCTACGACGAGGACCTGCCGAACCTGCTGAACAGCGTCAGCGCCAAGATCACTACCGAGGGCCTCACGGCCTTGAACAAGAAGGTGCAGGTGGACAAAGAGGACCCGGACGACGTGGCCGGGGACTGGCTGCGGGAAAACGGCTTCGTCGAGTAGCGCGTGGTCGCTCCGCGACAACGACAAGTCTCCTCGTTCTTGCCTGTGGGTAACAGGTCAGCGGCTGTAGTTGCATGGGCCGAGCGGCGAGCGGCTTCTACAGCAGTTCTTCCAGTGGAGTGTAGGGCAGGCCCAGCGCTTCCGCCACTCCTACGCAGGTAAGCTTGCCCTGAAAGGCGTTCAGGCCGTTGGCCAGGGCGGTGTCCTGACGGATGGCGTCCAGGCCTTGGCTGGCCAGGCTCAGAACGTAGGTCAGGGTGGCCGAGGTTAGGGCTTCGGTGGAGGTCTGAGGCACGGCGCCGGGCATGTTCGGGACGCAGTAGTGAACCACGCCTTCCTCCACGAACGTCGGCTGGGCGTGGGTGGTCGGGTGGGATGTCTCGACGGCACCGCCCTGGTCGATGGAAACATCAACGATGACCGCTCCTGGCCCCATGGAGCGCACCATCTCGCGGGTCACCACCTTTGGGGTGGCCGCGCCTGGGATGAGGATGGCAGCGATGAGGAGGTCGGCCCCGGCCAGTTCCTGGGCGACGGTCGCTGATGTGGCCACCCGAGTGGCAATGCGGCCGCCGAAGTGCTCTTCCAGATAGGCCAGTCGGCGCAGGTCGCGGGACATGACGGTGGTGCGAGCTTCCAGGCCGATGAGCACCCGGCAGGCGGCGGTGGCCACGCTGCCGCTGCCCAGGACCGCCGCCCGCCCTGGTGCGACGCCGGCCACGCCACCCACCAGCCTGCCGCGTCCTGGCCCGGGGCGCTTCAGCAGGTGCACACCGATCTCGGCTGCCATGCGGCCGGCCACCTGGCTCATCGGTGCCAGGAGGGGCAGCGAGCCATCCGGGAGTTGCACCGTTTCGTAGGCGATGGCGGTGACGCCGGAGTCGAGGATTCGTTTCGTTAGCTCGGGCAGAGCTGCCAGGTGAAGGTAGGTAAAGAGGATGAGGCCCGGCCGCAGGAGAGCATATTCCGCGGGTGTCGGTTCCTTTACCTTGACCAGCAGGTCGCAGCCGGCGGCCACTTCCTGGGGGGTGTTGAGGAGAGTCGCTCCCGCCTGGCCATACTGGTCGTCGCTGAAACCGCTGCCCTCGCCGGCGGCTCGCTCAACCAGGACGGTATGGCCGGCCTGCGTCAGGGCGCTGACGCCAAGGGGCGTGAGGCCCACTCGGTGCTCCTCGATCTTGGTCTCGCGGATGGTGCCAACGATCATGGTGTCCCTTCCTAGCGCTTCTCGCCAATGACCAGGGATGTCCAGGCGGGCGGCGGCAAGCTCTTGACCTCCAGAGGGACGAAACCGGCCTCTTCCATGATGCGCATGATCTCTTCGCCTGAATAGGCTTTCCCGCTGCCTGTGTTCACCAGCATGTTGAGGGAGAAGAGGGCGGCCCGGGTCGGAGATGTGCCTTCGGGGTCGAGGAGGATCTCATGCACTACCACCCAGCCGCCGCGCACAAGAGAACGATGCACCTTTTCCAGAAGCGAACGGCTTGACTCCGGCGGCATCGAATGGAGGATCGACGATAGCAGGACCACGTCGTTCTCCTCGCCGAAATCGTCCACGAAGTAGTTTCCGGCGCGGGTGGTGATCCTGTCCGTCAGGCCGAGCCGCTCGATGACCTCCTTCGCCAGCTCGATGGTCTCCGGGAGATCGAGGACGGTCGCCCGCAGGCCGGGGTATCGTTGTACCAGGAATATGGAGTGGGTGCCGACTCCGCCGCCGCAATCGAACAGTTGGCGCCTGCCCGACAGGTCGAGGGTGGCCGCGAGCAGGGGGCCGGTTCGCATCGCCAGGTTGTGCATGGCCAGGGAGAACTCTTTCCAGACCTCGGATTGGTCGGGCGGCCGGGCGAGATGGCGCACCGGCCGGTTGGTGCGCACGGCCTTCTGCAGGTTCGCCCAGACAGCGTAGAGCCATTCGTCGTGCTTGATGGCATCGCCCATGTAGGTGGGCGTGCCCGGAATGAGGTGCCGGAGGGAAGCAGCCGAGTTGGCGTAGCGGTCGCCCTCCTTGCACAGGAAGTCGAGGGCCACGCAGGCGTTGAGGAGGAGGGTCGTGGAGCGAGGATGGGTGTCGCAGCGGCGGGCGACCTCTGCCGCGGTGAGAGCTTCCTTGCCCAGAGCGGCGAAGATGCCCAGCCGGTTGGCGGTCATGAGCACGCGAGCCGGCTGCCAGCTACGTACGGCTCTGAGCACGGGGTCGCGGTCTGTTTCGCTGGTCGTCATGCTTCCGTCCGTATGGGTTGCTGCGCCGTATCATGTACCAAGCAGGGAAGGCTGTCAACCAAGGCGCTTGACTGGCGGTCGGTTCCTTCCTATAGTCGCTGCGACACCGACGCTTCTCTGAATGCAACTGGGGGTATGAGGATGTACGATCTCAAGGGAAAAGTAGCCATCGTTACGGGGGCCGGCCGCAAGCTAGGCATCGGTCGGGCTACAGCGCTCAGGCTGGCTGGGGAAGGCGCGGATGTGGTGGTGGCCGACATCTGCCGCGAGTTCGAGGAGTTCGCCGGCTACGGTCTGGGCATGTGGGAGGGCTTGAAGAGCACAGCCGATGAGATCAGCGCCCTGGGTGTGCGCGGGCTGCCGCTGAGGGTGGACGTGACTGACAGCAAGTCCGTGGACGAGATGGTGGCCCAGACCATGGATGCCTTTGGCCGCATCGACGTCCTGGTGAATAATGCCGGCGGCGCTCCGGGCCCGGCGCCCCTGCTCTGGATGGAGGAAGCAGCCTGGAACAAGACCCTGGCCATCAACGCCACCGGCGCCTTTCTGTGCTCCCAGCGGGTGGCTCGGACGATGGTCACCCACCGGGAAGGGGGGAAGATCATCAACATCTCCTCCATTGCCGCCAAGAGGCCCTCTATCGCCTTGGGCGCCTACTGTGCAGCCAAGGCAGCAATCATCGCCTTCACGCGCGTGCTGGCCATCGAGCTGGCTCCCAGCGGCATCCAGGTCAACGCCGTCTGCCCAGGACAGGTGGACACCGACCTTCAGCGGTGGGGCTGGCAGGTGGAAGCCAACTTCCGCGGCGTACCCTACGAACAGGTTATTCAGGAGGCCGCCGCGGAGATCCCGCTGGGTAGGCTGGAGACGACCGAGGACGTAGCCAACCTGGTGGCCTTCCTGGCCTCCAGCCAGTCGGACTATATGACCGGCCAGGCCGTCAACATCGACGGCGGGATAGTGATGTACTAGGGATGGCAGCGTCAGAGATCGGCTACGGCCACTCACAGGCCTGACATCGGCAGGAGGAAGACATGGCAGAACGCATCGGTTTCATTGGGCTGGGCATTATGGGTCGGCCGATGGCCCGCAATCTACTGAAGGCCGGATATTCGCTCACGGTGTGGAATCGCAGCCGACCAGGCATCGACGAGCTGGTGAGGGAAAGAGCGGTGGAGGCTTCCTGCCCGCGAGAGGTAGCCGAGCGCTCCGATGTTGTCATAACCATGGTATCCGACTCGCCGGATGTGGAGCAGGTCGCCCTCGGCCCCGGCGGCATCGTCGAAGCGGGCCGACCAGGGCTGGTGGTGATCGACATGTCCACCATCTCGCCGGAGGTGACCCGCCGCGTCGCTGGCCGGTTGGCTGAGGCAGGCGTCGAGATGCTCGACGCGCCCGTCAGCGGCGGCGAGGTAGGCGCTATTGGCGGCACGCTGTCCATCATGGTGGGCGGCTCGGAGGCCACGCTCGCCCGCTGTCGGCCCATCCTGGAGGCGATGGGCCGTACCATTACCTACTGCGGCCCCAGCGGCGCCGGCCAGACGGTCAAGCTCTGCAACCAGATCGTCGGCGGCCTGAACAACCTGGCCATGTGCGAGGCGCTTGTGTTCGCCGTCAAGGCGGGGGCAGATCCGAGGACGATGATCGAAGCCGTGAGCGGGGGCGCCTGCACCTCCTGGGCCATCCAGAACCTGGCCCCCAAGGTCGTGGAGCGCGACTTTGCTCCCGGCTTCAAGGTGGCCCACCAGCAGAAGGACCTGCGCCTGGCTCTGGAGGAGGCGGACAAGCGCTCGCTGCCCCTGCCGGGGACGAGCCTGGTGCACCAGCTATTCGCCGCCGTGGAGGCCGATGGGCTGGGCGGCGAGGGCATTCAGAGCCTAGTGAAGGCCCTGGAAAAGCTGGCCGGTGTGCGGGTGGAGTAGCCTCAGGGGCGGGTGGCCGGTTGCCGTCACTCGCTCGAGGACTGGCCGATATCCAGTTCCGCCTCGGGGATAGTCTGGGCGAACTCGCTGGTCAGAACGCTGGCGGCGCCTTCGTCGCCCTTAAGGTAGTGGTTGAAGAAAGCGGTGGCGAAGAGGCAGGTCAGCTCATGCAGACGGTCTGCATCCAGGTCCTGGTCGGAGATCTCGGCCTCCGGGCAGGTGGTGGGATCGGCGCCGGTCGCTTGCATGACCCGCAGACTATCTTGGAGGAACGTTTCGCCGCCAACGCTCTGCAGTGCGCCCGGGTCAGGGTCTTCCATATCGCCGTCGCCGAACCGCAGGTGGTTGCCGCCCACAAGGGCGAGCAGGTACTTCGGCGGGCTGGCGGCGTCGTAGGTCTGGCGAATGCTGTCGAAGGACACCACCTGGTCGTCGGTTCCGCCGATGACAAGGACAGGGGTGTCAGAGCCCTCGTAGGTTTCGGCGCCTACCAGGCAGGCCGGTGCGGAAAGAGGCGCGGCCGCTTTCACCCGCGGGTCGGCCAGGGGGCCGAAAGTGGTCAGGATTGTCGTCAGTCCTCCCAGGGAGTGGCCAGTGAGGCCGATGGCTGTTTCGTCTATGGCGCCCTCGAATGTATTGCCTGGATCCTCGGAGAAAGCGAGGAAGCTATCGATCAGGAAGCTCACATCGCCAGGCTGGTTGAGGACATCGCCCGACCTGGGGCCGCCGGGCGCCATGCCGTTGCTCAACGGGTAGTCAGGCGAGATGACGATATAGCCGTGGCTGGCCAGATGAGTTGTGTAGTAGACTGCCTGTCGCCGGACGGCCGTGTAGCCGTGGCTGAAGACGATCAGAGGATAAGGAGCCTGCGAAAGGTCAAGAGTGGCGTTCCGAACCTCAGTCGCTTGTGTTTCTACCTCGGCTGGGTACCACACCTCGGTCACCAGAGTACGGCTGTCGGTGCCGGCGTAGCTGCCGTTGGCGTCGGTGGGCCGCGACTCGTCCACCAGGGTCAGCGTTGTCACTCCCACCGAAAACGGGCCGCGTTCGCTCAGTTCCTCGGCATCGATGGTGGGGACCGTGGTGGCAGATGGGGTCTGCCCCTCAGGGGTAATGGTGAGGACCGCGGTGGGAGATGAGCCCTCATCCTGCCCGTTGCCGCAGGCGACTGCCAATGAGACTGCGAGGGCCAGAGCGGCGACGGCCAGCAGAGCCATCCACAGGTGGGGTAGTTGTCTCCAAGCGGTTGCCATCTTGCTCATCATCTGCTGTCTCCGCGGGCGGCGGGCATGACGATGCGACGAGCCAGGCCGCCAAGATTGATGCGGAAATTATCCCCAGATACGGCTCCCCTGTCAAGGAAATTATCGCTTGACGTGGCTCGCATCGGCGCGATAGAAACGAGGCAGAGGAATGGACGCCGCGGGCAGAGGCCGCGGCGCCAGAGGCCACGGGACCGGGAGGTGCAGCGATGTTGACCGGAGAGGAATACAGGGAAAGCCTCCGCAAGTTGAAGCGGGAGGTCTATGCCTTCGGGGAGAAGATCGAGGACGTGGTAGAGCACCCTCTGACTAGGCCGCACGCAAATGCGGCGGCCATGACCTATGAACTGGCGCATGATCCGCGCTATCAGGAGCTCGCCACTGCCACCTCTCATCTCAGCGGACGGCGGATCAATCGCTTCACCCATATCCACCAGAGCCCTGACGATTTGGTGCGCAAGGTGAAGCTGCTGAGAGCCCTGGGGCAGCAGACGGGCGCCTGCTTCCAAAGGTGTGTCGGCTTCGATGCCCTGAACGCCCTGTACATCGTTACCTATCTCATTGACCAAGAGCACGGGACTGAATATCACAGCCGTCTGCAGAACTTCGTGGCCTACGTTCAGGAGACCGATGTCATGTGCGATGGGGCGATGACCGACTCCAAAGGCAACCGCGCTCTCCGTCCCAGCGGACAGGAAGACCCGGACCTCTACGTTCGGGTGGTCGAGCGCCGGAGGGACGGGATCGTGGTGCGCGGGGCCAAGCACCACCAGACGGGCGCTGTCAATTCCCACGAGCTGGTGGTTCTGCCCACCACCGCCATGCGCGAAGAAGACAGCGATTACGCCGTCTCTTTCGCTGTGCCCGCTGACACGCCGGGGCTGACCTTCATCTTCGGACGGCAGACCAACGACGAACGGAAATTGGGGGGCGAGATAGACCAGGGCAACCCCTGCTTCGGCTCGGTGGGTGGCGAAGCGCTGATCGTGTTCGATAATGTCTTCGTGCCCTGGGAGCGGGTGTTTATGTGTGGGGAGTCTGAGTTTGCCCTGCCTGTGGTGGAGGCGTTTTCCTCTTATCACCGCCAGAACTACGGGGCATGCAAGGGCGGGCTGGCCGATGTACTTATCGGGGCGGCCGCCCTTATTGCCCGCTGCAATGGGGTGGCAGATGCCGCTCATATTCGCGACAAGTTGGTGGAGATGGTGCACCTCACCGAGACGCTCTTCAACTGCTCTCTGGCCTGCTCCTCCGAGGGGCAGATGACGCCCTCGGGCGTCTGCTATGTGAATCCTCTCTTGGCCAACACCGTCAAGATGAATACCACTAGGTTCACCTATGAGATAGCCCGCCTGGCGCACGACATAGCAGGCGGTCTCCTCGGCACTCTGCCCTCCGAGAAGGATCTGCGGCATCCCGTGGTGGGGCCGTACGTTCAGAAGTACTTCCGGGGCGCCGCCGATTTTTCCACTGAGGCCAGGATTCGTGTGGCTCGTCTCATCGAGGGCATGTCGAGCTGCTCCGCGTTGGTGGAGTGCATGCACGGGGCCGGCTCTCCGCAGGCTCAGCGGATAGCTATGTATCGACAGGCGAACCTGGCCGAGAAGATCGACCTGGCCAAGCGCCTGGCAGGCATCGCCGACGGGAGTTAGGCGCTGCCGATGGCGGCGTTCAGGCGCTCGCGGATCTGGATCGCCTCCTCGACCATTCGGTCGATGAGCTCCTTTACCGTGGGCACATCGTGGATGAGGCCGATCGCCTGGCCGGCGCTGGCCAGTTGCGAATCCATCTTGCCGTCGTCGAAGACGGCGCCTCCTTGCCCGGCTATGACGGGGATCAACTGCTCTAGGGTAGCTCCCTGAGCCTCCATCTCCGTCACCTTCGCCGCCACGGCGTTCTTGATCACCCGCGATGGGTTCTTGATGGACTTCATGAGGTAGGCGGTGTCCGTCTCGGCGGCGTTGACCAGCCATTCCTTCCAGGCGGGGTGACCACGGCACTCCTTGGTGGCCATGAAGCGAGTGCCCATGAGAACGGCGTCGGCGCCCAGGGCTAGGGCGGCCACTAGGCCGCGACCGTCGGCGAAGCCGCCGGCGGCGACCACCGGTATGCTCATTGCGTCCACGGTGGCTGGCACCATCACCAGTGTGGTCACCTCGTCCATGCCCGGATGGCCCCCGCACTCGTGTCCCACCACGCACACGGCGTCGCAGCCGAGCCGCTCGACGGTGCGGGCGTATTTCACCCCCGGCACCTTGTGCATTATCTTGACGCCACCGGCATGCAGCGGCTCGACGATCGCCTCCGGGCTGCGACCGGATGTCTCCACTACCGGAATCTTCTCCTCGCAGGCGAGCTCTACCCAGGCCTCGATGGGCTGGGGACGGAGGGCGGGGAACAGGTTGATGTTGAGCCCTATCGGGCCGTCCGTGAGGTCACGCGCCTTGCGGATCTCAGCGCGCAAGTCGTCCAGACTCTCGAAGGTGGCTCCCACGATGAAGCCGAGGCCGCCGGCGTTGGCCACCGCCGCTACCAGCTCGGCGCGGCCGATCCAGTACATGCCACCGCAGATAATGGGATACTTGATATTGAAGAGCTTGGTGATCTTCGTTTCAAACATGGCGCGGCTCCTTTCCCGATGCTCGTTGTTTATCACAGGTGTTGGCGCCTGGCAAGGGGGCGGTCGGCAGAAGGCCAGTAGCTATCGGGGCGATCAAGCGTCTATACACTAGGGCGCTCGTTGATATGCCGTGGTTCAGGAAGAAAAGGCGCGTTCCGGTAGGCCGTAGGAGCGGGCTCGAGCGGGACTGGAGCTGGTCCTGGGAGCCGTCAGGGCCCAAGAGAGCCCGCTGGCGGCGAGCAGTGTGGGTCGCTGGGGCGACGGCGGCTGTCGCAGCCGTCGCTGTGGCGGTGGGCCTGACGCTGGTCTTCACCGTTGGCGGCCTGGGCGGCGGCCCTGCGGCGGAAGAGGAAGGAGTCCCGCCATACGTTGCCATCGCCGGGAGCGTTTCGGTAGCACTTCACGATGGCCAGTCGCCGGAGATGGGCATATTCGATGAGAAGTGCGATGTCTACCTGGTGGCGGGCGGACAGGATAGCTCGCCGCTGCTGCCGGATGGCGACTACTTCTTCCAGGTGACCAACGACTCCGACGAAGCCCTACTTTCCAGCGATGACGTCAGGTTCCGCCAGTTTCGGGTGGCCGATGGCGCCATCGAGGGCGTATCGGGTGAGGGGGACCACGCTGTTGGCATCGATAGCCTTAGCGGTGCGGCTACCGTCCAGTTGTGCCCCTTCGCTAAGACCACCGACTCGTCCGGCATATACGAGGTTTGGGTCACTCGGGTCGAGGACTTCCAGGGGGATGTGAAGGCGGTGGGCTCTCCTGCGCCCGATGCCCACGGCTTTCTGGCGGCTCGTTCGGCGAGGGCGCTGTTCGGCGTCAGCCCGGTCAGGTAGAGCGCAGAGGATGGGAAGCACTCGTTCCCTTGCGAACACGTGCGCCCGCGGGTAGTATTGAGAGCGGGATAAGGCGTGGAGGTTTAGATGTTCAGACAGACAATAGCAAGGATCCTGCTTGTAGGTGTGGCGCTGGCCGTCCTAGCGGCGGCTGTGGGCTGCGGAGATGATGGAGGTGCACCGGACTCTGATGGGGATGTCATTCGGGACATACCGATGTTCCGGGGCAACCCTGCCCGCACCGGCGTGAACCCCGGCCCCGGGTTTAAGGACTCGCCGACGGTGCTCTGGCAGTTTAGTGCGAGCCTGCCCGTTCAATCCTCCCCGACAGTTGTGGATGGAGTGGTCTACATCGGTAGCTGGGACAACAGCGTCTACGCTCTGGACGCCGCCACAGGTGAAGAGAGCTGGCGCTTCAGCATGAACGGCTGGGTTTTCCCCTCTGCGGCGGTCGCGGACGGAGCAGTCTACGTCGCGAGCGTAGCCGGCGATGTCTGCGCTGTGGACGCTGCCAATGGTGAGGAGCGCTGGTGCCTGCAGATGGGGGACGATGTCTGGTCCTCCCCAGCGGTAGTGGACGGAGTGGTCTACATCGGCAGTGCGGATAGCTTCGTCTACGCTCTGGACGGCGATACGGGCGATACTCGTTGGAGCTTTCAGACGGATACTATGTTTCATTCCTCCCCAGCGGTGGCGGAGGGCAGGGTCTACGTCGGCGGCTTTGACGGCAAGGTCTACGCTCTGGACGCTGCCACCGGCGAGTACATTTGGGAGTTCCAGACGGGGGATAGCATTGCCTCCTCGCCAGCCGTAGCGGACGGGGTGGTCTACGTGGGCAGCTTCGACGGCAACGTGTACGCCCTGGACGCGGCTGCCGGTGTAGAGCGCTGGCGGTTCGAGACGGGCGACGGCGTTTCCTCCTCTCCGGCGGTGGCCGATGGAGCGGTATACATCGGCAGCGATGACAACAATGTGTATGCTATTGATGCCGTCACAGGACAGGAGCGCTGGCGCTTTGTGACAGGCGATAGCGTCATCTCCTCGCCCACGGTGGTGGACGACGTGGTCTACGTGGGCAGCTTCGACAACAACGTCTATGCTCTGGACACCGGTACGGGTGAGGAGCACTGGCGGTTTGCGACAGGCGACAATGTTTCCTCTTCGCCGGCGGTGCTGGACGGGGTTGTCTACTTCGGCAGCTACGACCGCAAAGTGTACGCCATCACCAAGGAGTGACGGAACCAGGCTGCGCACTGGATTTCCGGGCTGCTCCCAGATTAAGAGCGGCTGTGCTCCTACAGCCCGCCTTGCGCCATAAGCGTTCTTAGGTTCACTACGTCTCTAGTCTCTCTCCTCGAGCGCCCGTTGCAGCAGGCCCTGCTCGCCGAGTAAGGTTACTCATGAGGAGGTTTGCTGATGACAGACAAGACGCGGGCCGCTCAGAAGAGGGGAACGGTGGAGTCGGCAGCATCTCTCCTGCTGGACCTGCGGAGCGTGAGCAGGGTGTACGAGATAGGGCGGGTGCAGGTCCGTGCCCTGGACGGTGTGAGCCTCGCCTTTCGAGGGGGGGAGCTGGTGGTGGTGCTCGGCCCCAGCGGTTCGGGCAAGACGACCCTCCTCAACCTGCTGGGCGGCCTCGATCGGCCTACCGCTGGCGCGATCCGCTACGGCGGCACGGACATCGTCGCCCTTTCCGACGGCGATCTGGGGCGGTTTCGCCGCGACCACATTGGCTTCGTCTTCCAGTTCTTCAACCTGATACCCACCCTCACCGCGCGTGAGAATGTGGAGTTCGCGGCCGAGCTGGTCTTTCGCGATTCCCGCCAGGTGGAGGATCGAGCGCTTGAGCTGCTCACGCTGGTGGGCCTCGAAGAGAGGGCTGACAACTTCCCCAGCGGGCTGTCCGGCGGCGAGCAGCAGCGGGTGGCCATCGCCCGAGCGATGGCCAAGGACCCGGACATCCTCCTTTGTGATGAGCCGACGGGTAATCTGGACTTCCGCACCGGCCAGCAGATCTTGGCGCTCCTCCAGAAACTGACCGGCGAGCAGGGCAAGACCTGCGTTCTGGTTACCCACAACACGGCTATCGCCGGTCTTGGCACGCGGGTGGTTCGCCTGCGCGACGGGCGCGTTCAGTCTGACGAGGCTAACGCCAGTCCGCTGGCGGCGTCCGAGATCGAGTGGTAGGGGGAGGGTCGGCGGAGGCAACAGCGGACGATGAACCGCAAGATCCACCTGCTCGTTCTGCGTGACATAATGGCTCGGCGCTTTCAGTTCGGGGCGCTGGCCATCATCATCGCCCTGGGCATCACTATCTTCGCCTCGATGACGGTGGCGTTTCTCAATATTGGCCGTTCTTACGATCGTACGTACGAGGCGACCCATTTCGCCGACTTCAGCGTGAAGGTCAAAGAGGCGCCGGAGTCGGCGGTGGACGAAGTGCGCCAACTGACGAACGTGAAGGCGGCGGAGGGTCGGGTGGTGATGGATACCGGCCTTCCGGTAGACGAGGATCGCCTCGTCCAAGCTCGCCTGATCGGCCTGCCGACGGATCGGCATCCCGCGGTCAACGACGTGATCGTGGAGTCCGGCCGCTACTTCCAGCCGGACGAGAGCAACAAAGTCCTGCCGCTGGAGAAGTTCGCCGATTTCTACGACTACGAGAGCGGCGACACCCTCCAGGTATTTACCCCTCGTGGCCTGCAGACGCTCACTATCGTGGGGACGGTCGCCAGTCCGGAATACCTGCTGATGGCGGAGAGCAAGCAGGACTTGCTGCCCAGCCCTCGCCGGTTCGGTGTGTTCTTTGTGCCCAACGGCTACCTGCAGGAGCTGTTCGGGATGGAAGGTCAGGTAAACGAGGTCACCGTCCTGGTGGAGAGCCAAGGCCAGCGCGAGGACACCATCGCCGCCGTGAGCCAACTGCTGGAGCCGTACGGCGTGCAGCAGACGGTGCGCCAGGAGGACCAGCCGAGCAAGGCCGCCACCGAGCTCGACCTGGAGGGTGCCCGCGATTTCGCTATCCTGCTCCCCGCGCTGGTGCTGGTGATCGCCGCCTTCGCCACCTACATCGCCATGAGCCGTCTGGTGCGGGCGCAGAGAACGCTCATCGGGCTGTTCAGGGGCATCGGCTACGGCAGGGGTTCCATCGTCCTGCATTATCTTCTGTTTGCCGTGGTCATTGGCGTGGTGGGTGGCAGCGTTGGCGTGGCGGCAGGCTACGGGCTGTCGTATCTGATCACCGACCTGTACGCCGATGTCCTGGCCATCCCTCTCATCGCCCATGAGTTCCAACTCATGCCCATCGTGGTCGGCGTGGTCATGAGCCTGGGGGTGGCGTTGATAGCGGCGGCGGTGCCCGCATGGACGGCCAGCCGCATGCTGCCCGCGCCGGCGATGCGTCCATCGCCGGAGGTGCCCCTGGCCAAGGGTTCGGTGCCCTTCGTCGAGCGGGTATTCGGCCTTGGACGGCGGCCGCCGCTGCTGGTGAGGTTGTCGGTGCGCAACATCTGGCGCAGCCCGATACGCAGTCTGTACACGGTGGGTGCCATCGCCCTGGCGGCGGTCTTGCTGGTCGTGGGCCTTTCCTCCTTCGATAGCATGGACTTCATCATGGACTTCCAGTTCGAGAAGACGGACAGGTGGGATGTAGCGGCAACCTTCTGGAATCCGCAGGATGACCAGACGTTGGCCGAGATCGACGGCCTGGAGGGTGTCCGCCGGGCCGAGCCGATCTATCTGACGCCCGCCGAGCTGTTGGCGGGCTCGAAGCGGACGAACCTGGAGCTGGTGGCCGTGCCAGAGGATACGCGGCTGCACGGATTCGACCTCGGTGGGGGGAAGACGGCGGAGGAAGCGCTCGCTGGGGGAGGGATCATCCTGACCCAGGGCGTCGCCGACAAGCTGGATGTCAGCGTCGGCGATAGCGTCGACATAGCAACAGAGGCTGGAACCACATCGCTGGCGGTGAGCGGCGTCAGCAAGGAGTTCGCCGGCGGACTGGGCTACGTATCCCTGGCCACCAAGGATGACCTCGGGCTGCCCAACGGCTTCAATGCCGTCTGGCTGGAAACGACCTCTCCCTCCGCGAACACCGAGGTTCAGGCGGCTCTCTATAGCTTGACGGGCGTTCAAGGGGCGCAGATCAAGGAGGAGATCAGGGACGACTGGATGGAGATGATGGCTCTATTCAACGTGATGGCCGCCTTCATCGTGGCGTTCTGCATGATAATGGCGGGCGCCATCGTCTTCAACACGATGACGGTGAACGTGCTGGAACGGGAGCGGGAGACGGCCACCATGCGCACGCTGGGAGCAGGCGGGCCGCTGGTCGCTCTGATGCTAACGGCGGAAGGCCTGACATTCAGTCTGCTGGCCATCCTGCCCGGGCTCGCCCTGGGGACGATCGCTTCGTCCTACCTGATCCAGACCTGGAGTTCCGAGTTCTTCACCATGTGGTTCCACATGCGCACAGTGACCTACGCCATGATCGTCGCTGTGATCATTGTGGCTACCCTGGTGTCAACAATACCCTCTATCTGGCATGCCAATCGCATGGATCTGGCGGAGGCCACCAAGGTCCTTGCTTAGAGCGCTGGTTTCAGGATTATGGTCTCCGTGCCAGCGGGGAGTTGCTCCTTCCTGATCTCTATCTCGCTGCTGGCGACCTTCTTCACCTGCTGGCGCCGTCGGGTGAAGTCCTCCACTCCGGCGACGGGGAAGTTAGGACACCTCTCGTTCTTGAAGTGCATGGGGATGACCACCTTCGGCGCGAGTTTCTGGCAGACGTTGCCGGCGACGGTGGCGTCTATGGTGAAGTTGCCACCTACTGGGACCAGCAGCACATCCACAGCGCCGATCTCAGCCGCTGCTTTGTCCGGCAGGTCGTGGCCGAGGTCGCCCAGGTGGCAGACGTCGATGCCGTCCAGGGTGAAGCAGAATATCGTGTTCGATCCGCGCTCCTTGCCCGACGACTCGTCGTGGGCGGTGGCCACGCCCTTGAACCGGATACCCTTGGCATCGTGGCTGCCGGCGCCCTTCACGACCTGAGGACTTCCTTTCACGGCCGCTACGTTGTTGTGGTCGGCGTGTTCATGGCTCACTGTGACGATGTCGGCCGTCTCCGCAGGGGATGCGTATTCCAATCCGAAGGCGCCGGGAGTGTAGGGGTCGGTTATGATCCTGAGTCCACTCTGGGAGGTGAGGAGAAAGCAAGCGTGTCCCAGCCATTTGACCTTCATCTGCGCCAACCTCCTTTCTCAGCTCGTCTGCAATGGTAGCACATTGGCTGCCAATCTGGAGTGTACAGCTGC
>LJUA01000070.1 GCA_001303545.1 Dehalococcoidia bacterium SM23_28_2 | reverse complement strand
CGTCTGAGGACCACAGGATCTCGATCCAGTTCAACGACTACGAGCAGGACATCAACACCTGGTGGGAGTACATTCTGTATCTCCTGTTTGGTGACTAGTAGCACAGACGAGCCCCTGCAAGTAGCGCGGCCATGCTGGCGTCGGCTGTTCCGTAAGGACACCCCCCGGCACGTTGCACCCGAGCAGAGAGGCCACCCTCCTGGGTGGCCTCTCTGCACTGGCCTCTCTGCACTGACGCGAATGATGTTGGCCGGGCGCTCGCGCCTCGACTGAGGCCAAACGCCCTCGACCGCATGCTGGCGGCGGTGTAGGCCGTTTGCCCACCCCCTTTCTGCCGCCTACAATAGACCTAGCAGCATGAGTCCCCTCCGGCGTATCATCTCTCGTGGGCAGATCCGGCGGCGCGTCAAGGAGCTGTCGGCCAACATCCGAGCCGACTACTCCGGCCAGCGCCCCGTATTCGTCTGCGTGCTCAAGGGGGCCTTCGTCTTCCTGGCCGACCTTGTACGCCAGGTTGGCCTGCCCTCGCAGGTCGACTTCATAGCAGCATCGAGCTACGGCATGGGCATGACCAGCAAGGGCCAGATCACTGTCCTCAAGGACGTAACCATCGATGTCGCCGGCCGCCACGTCATCCTGGTGGACGACATCATCGACAGCGGCCTCACCCTCCAGCGCCTCCGCGACCACCTGGCCAGCCACCGGCCGGCCAGCCTGCGGGTCTGCGCTCTCCTCGCCCGCGAGCGCGTGCTCGCGGGCGGCACGGCCATCGATTACCTGGGCTTTCCGGTGCCCGAGGGCTGTCGGCTATGGCATCGACTACGCCGAGCAGCATCGCGAGCTGCCGGACATCTACGTGATCGATAATGAATAACGCAAGCCTTGAACAACTGATCGCCGTCGCTCGCGGGGACGCCCGCGGCGACCTGCTGCTGGCCAACGTGCGCATCGTCAACGTCTTCACCTCCGAGATCGAAGAGGGCGATGTCGTCCTCTCCGAAGGCCGGATCGCCGGCATCGGCCAGCAGTACAAGGGGCGAGAGATGGTGGACCTCCGCGGCGCCTACCTCCTGCCTGGCTTCATCAACGGCCACACTCACATCGAGAGCTCCATGCTCAGCCTCGGCCAGTACGCGCGGGCCGTGGCCGCTCGCGGCACCACCTCCGTCATCACCGACCTCCACGAGCTGGCCAACGTGGCCGGCCTGTGGGCCCTGCGCCGCCTGCTCAAGAGCGCCACCCGCCTGCCCCTGGACGTATTCCTGATGGCCCCCTCCTGCGTGCCGGCCACCGACCTGGAGACGGCCGGCGCCTCCCTGGAGGCGGGCGAGATCGCTGCCGCCCTCCGCTGGCGAAACACCCTCGGCCTGGGCGAGCTGATGAACTTCCCCGGCGTCGTGTCCGCCGACCCCCACTGCCTGGACAAGGTCAGCATCGCCAGAGGCAGACCCATCGACGGCCACGCTCCGGGCCTGACGGGCAAGGGCCTCAACGCCTACCTGGCCGCCGGCCCTCGCTCCGACCACGAGTCGACCAGCCTGGAGGAGGGCCGCGACAAGCTGCGCCGGGGCATGCACCTGATGATCCGCGAAGGCACCAGCGAGAAGAACCTGGAGGAGCTCCTGCCCCTGGTGACCGACGACACCTACCCCCGCTGCCTGCTGGTGGTCGACGACCGCTCCTGCAAGGACCTCCTCCACGACGGCGACATGGACGCCGTGGTGCGCAAAGCGATCCGCCTGGGCCTGAGCCCCATACGGGCCATCCAGCTAGCCACCATCAACCCCGCCACCTACTTTGGCCTGAGCGACCGTGGGGCCATCGCCCCCGGATTCATGGCCAACCTCATCGTGGCCGACGACCTCTCGGACCTTCAGCCGCGGCTGGTATACTACGGCGGCCGCCTGGTAGCCAGAGCCGGACAGGCCCTGTTCCCCGCCGCTATCTCCATCCCGCGGCGCCTCAGGCGCACCTTCCACATCGCCCCCTTCGGCGAAGATGCCTTCGCCCTCAGGACGTCCGAGCGCCGTCTGCCGGTCATCGGGATCGTCCCCGGCCAGATCATCACCAAGAAGCTTATGGAAGAGGTGAGAGTAAAGGACGGCCAGGTGATCGCCGATACGAAGCGCGATATCCTCAAGCTGGCGGTGGTCGAGCGCCATCGGGCGACAGGCAACATCGGCCTGGGGCTGGTGAAGGGCTTCGGCCTCCAACGAGGGGCCCTGGCCTCCTCCGTCGCCCACGATTCGCACAACGTGATCGTGGTCGGCACCAACGACCGCGACATGTACGCCGCCGTCCGCGAGGTGGAGCGGATGCAGGGCGGCCTGACGGCGGTGGCCGAAGGGCAGGTGCTGGCTTCCCTGCCGCTGCCAGTGGCCGGCCTCATGTCCCCCGAGCCGCTGGAGACGGTGGTCGCCCAACTGGAGGCAGTGGAAGAGGCAGCCGCCTCCCTGGGAGCCAGCGTGCCCGCTCCATTCGCCGTTCTCTCCTTCCTGGCCCTGCCGGTCATCCCCGAACTCAAGCTCACCGATAAGGGCCTGGTGGACGTAGCCAAAGCATCCTTCCTGGATATCGCGAGGGTTGAGGCATGAGCACTCCTGCCCAGCATTACGACTACATCATCGTTGGCTCCGGCATCGCCGGCCTGTATGCCGCCCTCAAGGGCCGCGAGCACGGCACCGTCCTGGTGCTCACCAAGAGCTCCATCGACGAGTGCAACACTCGCTACGCCCAGGGGGGCATCGCCGCCCCCATCGGCGAGGGCGATTCGCCCCAGCTCCACTTTGAGGACACCATCCGCGCTGGCGCCGGCCTGGTGGACAGCGAGGCCGCCCGCATCCTCACCGAGGATGCCGCCGACCGCATCGCCGACCTGGTGGCATTCGGCGTCCCCTTCGACACGCTGGACGGGGAGATAACCCTCGGCCGGGAGGGAGCGCACAGCCTGCCCCGCATCCTCCACGCCGGCGGCGACGCCACCGGCACCCACATCGAGCTCACCCTCAGCAGCGTGGCCAAGCAGTCCCGCATCACCATCCTCGAACACTGCCTGGCGGCCAGGTTGCAGGTAGCCGATGGCACCCTCAAAGGCGTTGAAGCCCTCGACTGCCGCACCAACAGCCGGCTGGATTTCTCCTGTCGTGTTCTCATCCTGGCCACCGGCGGCGCCGGACAGCTGTACAAGGTTAGCACCAACCCTACGGTAACCACCGGCGACGGCACCGCCCTCGCTTATCGAGCGGGCGCTGAGGTCATGGACATGGAGTTCTTCCAGTTCCATCCCACCGCCCTGCGCATGCCCGGCGTCCAGCCCTTCCTTATCTCCGAAGCGGTACGGGGAGAGGGGGCATTCCTCCGCAACGCTCAAGGGCGAACCTTCATGACCGAATACGATCCGGCGGCCGAACTGGCCCCCCGCGACGTGGTAGCGCGAGCCATCTTGACCGAGATGAACAAGGCGGGCACCGACCACGTCTACCTGGACGTGACTCACCTGCCGCCGTCCAGGGTGACATCTCGCTTCCCCCAGATCTATCGCTTCTGCCTCGACCACGGCCTGGACATCACCACCAAACCCATCCCTGTATCGCCGGCCGCCCACTACACGATGGGCGGCGTGCGCACCAACACCTGGGGGGAGACCAACATCCGCGGCCTGTACGCCTGCGGCGAGGCTGCCTGCACCGGCGTCCACGGAGCCAACCGCCTGGCCAGCAACTCCCTGCTGGAGACCATCGTCTTTGCCAAGCGGGTGATCCAGCGAACCTATCTCAAGGAGCTCAAAGTGAACAAGCCCAGTCCTGAAACGATCTCCCTGAGTCCCGCCACGCCGGCCGATGTCCCTCCTCTGGACCTGGGCGCGCTGCAATCGCTCATGTGGGACAGGGTGGGCATCGTCCGCGACGGCCGTTCGCTGGCCGAGGCCAAGGACATCATCTCCGCCTGGCAGGCTTCCTTCGGCAAAGCCACCGATCGCCCTTCGCACGAGCTGGCCAACCTGCTTCTGTGCGCCCGCCTGGTGACGGAGGCGGCCCTCATGCGCGAGGAGAGCCGGGGAGCTCACTACCGCTCCGACTTCCCCGAGCCGTCGCAGGCCTGGCACCGCCATATCGTGTTTCGCCGCCATGCCTAGAAAGACCGCTCCCAAGCTCCCCCAGGCCCACATCCGGCGCCTGGCCAAGGCCGCCCTTAAAGAGGACAAGGCCTGGCAGGACGTGACCACCGCCGCCCTGGTGCCACCGCAGCAGAAGGGGCGAGGCATCATCATCGCCAGGGAGGAGGGGGTGCTGGCCGGCCTCCCTGTGGCTGAAGCCGTCTTCGACGCCGTCGACCCCTCGCTGCAATGGCGGCCACTGGCGGTCGAAGGAAGCCGCCTCCCGGCGGGGCAGGAGGTCGCTCACGTCGAGGGCTCGCTGGCCGCCATCCTGCGCGGCGAGCGGGTAGCGCTCAACTACCTGACCCATCTCTCGGGCGTGGCCACCGCTACCGCCCGCCTGGTGGCGGCCGTCGCCGGCCTGCCCGTGGGCATCCGCGATACCCGCAAGACCACCCCCGGCCTGCGCATGCTGGAGAAGTACGCCGTGCGGGTGGGCGGCGGCCAGAACCACCGCCTCACCCTGGCCGATGCCGTGCTCATCAAGGACAACCACCTGGCCACCCTGCGCGCCCGCGGCCTGGGCATCGCCGACGCCCTGCGCCTGGCCCGCCAGGAATCGCCAAAGGGGATGAGGGTGCAGATCGAGGTCACCAGCGTCGACGAAGCGCGCCAGGCCCTGGAGGCGGGAGCAGGGGAACTCCTTCTGGACAATATGCCTCTCGAGGATATGCGACGGGTGGCAGAGATGGCGCAGGGGCGGGCCGTCCTCGAGGCCTCCGGCGGGATAACGCTGGAGAACGTGCGGCGGGTAGCGGAGACAGGCGTCGACTACATCTCCGTGGGGGCCGTCACCCACTCCGCCAGGGCCCTGGACATGAGCCTGGAAGTGCAAAGCCTGGGGCCATAAGAGCCTATTGGCCAGGCTCCTCCACTTCCTCGACCTCCTCCGCTTCCTCCTTGTACACCACCACCCGCGTGCCGATGTCGGCGAAGTCCCAGAAGTACTTGGCGTCGCTGTAGCCCAGGCCTACGCAGCCGTGGCTGGAGGGGATATTGCCGAAGTAGCTCTGGGGACGCCAGTAGTTGTAGTGCAGGGTAACTCCGCTGAAGAAGTACTGAGTGTAGAGGACGTTATCTACGTACCAGCCATCAGGTGAGTCGATAGGGATGCCAAGACCGAGGGAGTCCATCGTCTCGTTTTCCACCCGCCGATAGACGCGGAAGTCGCCGGGGGGCGTCTCCCAGCCGGGCATCCCCGTCGTCACCAGGGCAACGCGCACCGGCTGAGCGCCGACGAAGGCCATCGCCCGCTGGGTGGTCAGGTTGACGGCGATCCAGCGTTCGTCCTCGCCGAACTCCACACCGGCAGGAGGGGTAGCTGTGGCCAGCTCCAGCGCTCCCAGCTCCTCCAACGTCGGGCCAGGAGGTGTGGGCTCCGGCGTAGGCTCCTCTGCATTCTCCTGGAGTAGCCGCAGGAGGGGCTCCAGATAGAGGTCCGACGCGTCGGGCGTCGCCGCAGGTTTGGGGGGCAGCTGAGACACGCTGACGCCGGGCGCTGAACTAGCCGAAGGATCGTCGTCTGCGGTGACAAGCCTCACCAGCCGGAGCGACCCCAGGCTCGCCAGGGCCAGAAGCTCCAGCACCAGAAGGCCCAGAAGGAACAGCCGCGAAAGCTTTGGAGAACTCAAGGCAGAGCCAGTATATCCCTAGAGAGAAATGCCCGTCTAGCTTCTTCGTGGACGCTCCAACTCCTCGCTATCGAGAACGATGGTCACCGGCCCCTCATTGTGGATCTCCACCAGCATGTGGGCCCCAAAGCGACCTGTCCCCACGCCGATGCCTGCTTTCCGCAGGGCTGCCGCAAACGCCTCCACCAGCGGCTCGGCCTCCTCCGGCGGCGCCGCCCGGCTGAAGCTCGCATCTCGGCCGTCTTCCTTGCCAGCTTCTGGGCATCCTCGGCGGTGTCCCCGGCAGCCACTCCCAGCAGCACCACCAGCCCCTGCCCTATCTCCGCCAGTCGCTCCTCGGCCACTGTCACCGAGGCACGGCTGACCCGCTGGATGACCGCTCGCACCGCCGCCTACTTCTTGGCGGAGACCTCCGCCGTCCCGTCAGTCGATGGCTTATCCTCTTTGGCCGCCGGTTGGAAGGGTTCCCGCCCGTGATCCTTGCGGTTGTCGGTAACGTAGAAGCCGGGCCCCTTGAACACGATCCCCGGCGCCCGGAGAAGCCGCCGCGCCAGCCCGCCGCACACAGGGCATGCCTGCTCCACCGGAGCGTCGAATCCTTCCTTCCTCTCGTATTGATGATGGCATTGGCCGCACTCGTACTCGTAGATGGGCAAGACAAACCTCCTGTTGACGCGGATCTCCAACAAAAATGCTACAGGAACGACGCCTTTGGAGCAAGAACCCGCTGTCTGGTGACGGGCGACGCAGAGCTCCGCCTCGCCATCGGACGCCGTTGCCCCCCTCCTATGCCTATGCTATACTTTCAGCCGAACAGACGACCGATAAGAGAGCCCAAGAAAGGGAAGAGACCTTTGACCACCCCCGTGTCCATGAAAGCGTTGCTGGAAGCTGGAGTGCACTTCGGCCATCAGACCCGTCGGTGGAACCCCAAGATGCGGCCCTTCATCTTCAGCGAGCGCAACGGCATCCACATCATCGACCTCCAGCAGACAGTAGATCGCTTGGAGGTGGCCTGTGAGTTCGTGCGGCACGTGGCCGCTCAGGGAGAGGCCGTCCTCTTCGTGGGCACCAAGAAGCAGGCCCAGGAGACCATCGAGACAGAGGCCAAGCGCTGCTTCATGCCCTACGTCAGCAGCCGCTGGCTAGGAGGCACCCTCACCAACTTCGCTACCATCCAGGCCCGCATCGATCACCTCGTGCGGCTGGAGGATGGCCGCGAGCGGGGCGCACTCGACCGCATGCTCAAGAAAGAGGCCCTCAAGGTAGAGAAGGAGATAGAGCGCCTCAATCGCCACCTGGTGGGCATCAAGGAGATGACCAAACTCCCCGGCGCCCTGTACGTGGTCGACCCCTCCAAAGAGAGCATCGCCGTGGCCGAGGCCGTCCGCATGGACATACCGATCGTGGCCATGGTGGACACCAACTGCAACCCTGAGGAGGTGGACTACCCCATCCCCTCCAACGATGATGCCATTCGGGCCATTAAGCTCGTGACCAGCCGCATAGCCGATGCTGTCCTGGAGGGCCTGGCCGCCCGTGAGTACGCTGCCAAGGAGGCCCTGGAGGCGGTGGAGGTGGAAGCCTTCCAGGAGACGGGATACGTGGCCTCTCCCGACGAGCCTGTGCCCGAATACATCGGCGAGGAGGAGCTGCCGCCTGCATACGTGGCCGAGCCCGACGAGGGACCGCCGGAAGCGGCGCCCGAACCGCAGGAGGCAGAGCCAGAAGAGAAAACCGAGGAGCAAGCAGAGCCAGAGCCCGAATCGGAAGAGAAGCAGGGAGAAGAAGTAGCTAGCGAATAGCACAACAGGCCTGGAGCATAACACGATGACCGTTTCCGCAGATACCGTCAAGAAATTGCGCGACCTCACTGGCGTCGGGATGCTGGATTGCAAGAAGGCATTGGAGGAAACAGGGGGAGACCTGGAGAAGGCCAAGGAGATCCTGCGTCAGCGAGGCGTTGCTATAGCGGCGAAGAAGGCCGTCCAGGAGACGCGGCAGGGCCTAGTGGAGGCCTACATCCACCCCGACGGCCGCCTGGGCGCGCTGGTGGAGCTGAATTGCCAGACCGACTTCGTGGCCCGCACCGACGACTTCCGGACCCTGGCCCACGAGCTGGCGATGCAGGTGGCGGCCACCGACCCCCAGCACATCGGGCCGGACGAACTGCCAGAAGACAGCGATGGCAACCCCGAGGAGCTATGTCTGCTGGCCCAGTCCTCCATCAGGGACCCCAGCCGCACTGTTCAAGACCTAATCAACGAGATCATAGCCAAGACCGGCGAGAATATCAGAGTGCGCCGCTTTGCCCGCTTCCACTTAGGGCGCTAAAGGCAGGTGGCCCGTGGCCGCGGCACCTTACAACCGCGTTCTCCTAAAGCTCAGCGGTGAAGCCCTCATGGGCGACCAGAGCTACGGCATAGACTCCGAGACCCTGGCCTTCGTCGCTGATCAGATCAAGAATGTGCTGGACATGGGCATCGAGACGGCGGTTGTGGTCGGCGGCGGCAACATCTTCCGCGGCACCGATGCCAGCGCCGCCGGCATGGATCGGGCCACCGCCGACTATGCCGGCATGCTGGCCACTATCATCAACGCCCTGGCCCTCCAGGACGCTCTGGAGAGGACAGGCCTCGTTGTGCGCACTCAGTCGGCCATCGCGGTTCAGGCAGTTGCCGAATCGTATATTCGCCGGCGGGCCATTCGCCACCTGGAGAAAGGGCGCATCGTTATCTTCGCCGCCGGCACCGGCAACCCCTACATGAGCACCGATACAGCGGCCGCCCTACGAGCCGTCGAGATCGATGCAGACGTTCTGCTCATGGCCAAGAGCAAGGTAGACGGCGTCTACGATGCTGACCCCACCAAGGTCGCCACCGCCCAGCGCTTTCAAACGCTCAGCTACATGGAAGCCATCAGTCGCCGCCTGGAGGTCATGGATAGTACTGCCCTCTCCCTGTGCATGGACAACAACCTCCCCATCGTCGTGTTCGACCTGCGAGCGCCCAATAGCATCGTGCGAGCGGCCGGCGGCGAAACGATAGGCACCCTGGTGGCTCAACAGGAATCCGTCCTGGCACCGGGAGGTGAATCATGATAGACGATACCCTGGCCGATGCCAAGACCCGCATGGGAAAGGCGGTGGAGGCCCTGCAGAAGGAACTGGCGACCATTCGCACCGGCCGTGCTCACCCAGGCCTGGTGGAGCACCTGCGAGTGGACTACTACGGCGCTCCCACCCCCTTGAACCAACTAGCCACTATCAACGTGCCGGAGCCTCGCCTCCTCGTCATCCAGCCCTGGGACCGCCAGAGCCTGGGTGCCATCGAAAAGGCCATCCACAAGGCAGACCTGGGGCTCAACCCCATCAACGATGGCAATGTCATCCGTCTGGCCATCCCTCAGCTCACTGAGGAGAGGCGCAAAGAGCTGGCCAAGGTGGTGCGCAAGAAGGTGGAGGAGGGCCGAGTGGCCGTCCGTAACGTGCGCCGCGACTGCCACGACGAACTGCGCCGCCTGCAGAAAGAAAAAGAGATCTCCGAGGATGCCCAGTTTCGGGCTCAAGAGGACCTCCAGAAGCTGACCGATGGCTTCATCGAAGAAGTCGAGCGGGTGGGCGAGGAGAAGGAGGCGGAGCTCCTGGCAGTCTAGAGCGCTCAGGCAGCGTCCAGGGAGAACCCAGACGCTATCCATGCACGTTAGGTAACGGTGGAATAAAGGCTATGGCTCTGCAACACGCTCAAAAGGCAGATCCTCTTCCCTTGCGTTGCGTGCCGGCCCATGTGGCCATCATCATGGACGGTAATGGCCGCTGGGCCCACCAGCGAGGCTTGTCCCGTATCGCCGGCCATCGCGCTGGCACCGAGAACATCCGCCAGGTCATCGAGCGCTTCGCCGACTACGGCGTCAAATACCTCACTCTCTACGCCTTTTCCACCGAAAACTGGAACCGGCCGCGCGCGGAAGTCCAGGGCCTCATGCGCATTCTCGGTCGGGTCATCAAGCGAGAGACCAAGCACCTGCACGAGAACGGCATCCGCCTCATCCACCTGGGCCGCCTGGACGCCCTCTCAACCAAGCTCCAGCAGGAGGTCCTCGATGCTATCGAACTCACCAAGAACAACGACCGCATGACAGTGTGCATCGCTTTCAACTACGGCGGCCGGGCGGAGATCCTGGATGCTGCCCGCTGCCTGATGAGCAACGGCATGTCCCCGGATGAGCTCGACGAGCGCGTATTCTCCGCCTATCTGTACACCGCCGACATCCCCGACCCTGACTTGATCATCCGCACAGCGGGCGAGATGCGCATATCCAATTTCCTCCTCTGGCAGGGGGCCTACGCCGAGTTCTACTGCACCGACGTGTACTGGCCCGACTTCGACAACGAGGACATCGACCGAGCGCTCCTAGACTACAGCCAGCGCAAGCGCCGCTTCGGCGGTCTCCTTCCCGAAGACCTAGACTCGTCCAGCGACGAGCTGCACTCCGACAGAGGCTCCCGAAAGCGCTAATGCTCCCTCAACGGGTCGCCACCGCCATCATCGGTGTGCCCGCTATCCTTGCCGTCATCTGGGCCGGCGGCGCCTGGTTCTCCGTCGTCCTGGGCGTCCTGCTGCTCATCGCCGCCCTCGAGTTCTACGCCGCCGTGGCGCCGCCACCGACCAACGCGACGCTTGTGGAGAACCCTCTGGCTGCCATCAGCCCTGTGCGGCTGCCGCGCCTGCTGAACCAGCGACCCCTGGGCCTGATGGGGGCGGCCTTCGTCGCCCTGCTGGTGGCGGCGGCCCATCACGGCGGCGACTGGTGGGCGGGCACCCTCGCTCTGGCCGCTGTTCTCCCCTTCCTCTGGCTGATCCTCAGAGGCGATGGCGAGCGCGCCCTACCCGACTGGCTTCACACTGTGGGCGGCGTGCTCTACATCGGCTGGCTGGGCAGCCACCTGGTGCTCCTGCGCCAGTTGGACAACGGCCAGGACTGGGTCTACCTGGCCGTGTTTGCCACCTTCGCCAACGACACCAGCGCCTACTTCGTGGGGAGAGCCATCGGCCGCACCAAACTGATCTCGCGCATCAGCCCCGGCAAGACAGTGGAGGGCTCCCTCGGCGGCATCCTATTCGGCGCCCTGGGCCTGGTGCTCCTCAACTACGCCCTCGGCCTGCGAGTGGACGCCTGGCCGCTCATCCCCCTGGCCGTCCTGGTGCCGGTGGCCGCCCAGTTGGGCGACCTGGCGGAGTCGCTGGTCAAGCGAGGGGCCGGCGTCAAGGACGCGGGGGCCCTGATTCCCGGCCACGGCGGCATCCTCGACCGCCTGGACAGCGTCCTGTTCGTCGTGCCGGTGGTATACTATTACGCGCTGTGGGTGATCTTATGACCCGTTTGGCCATCCTCGGCTCCACCGGCTCCATCGGTCGCCAGACCCTGGAGGTCGTGCGCGACCTGCGCCCTCGCCTCCGGGTTGCGGCCCTGGCCGCCGGCCACAACATCACCCTCCTGGAGGAGCAGGTCAAGGAGTTCTCTCCCCAGCTCCTGTGGGCCAATCGCGAGGCCGATTACCTCCGCCAGAAGACGGCCACCGGCGCCATCCGCGCCCGCTGGACGCCCATGGAGGAGGTGGCCGCCCATCCCGATGTGGACATCGTGGTGGTGGCCACCGCCGGCAACGCCGGCCTTCTGCCCACCCTGGCCGCCGCTCGCGCGGGCAAGGCGATCGCCCTGGCCAACAAGGAGGTGCTGGTGATGGCCGGCCACCTGGTAGTGGCCGAGACCCGCCGCCACCAGGCCGACCTGCGGCCGGTGGACAGCGAGCACAGCGCCATCTGGCAGTGCCTGTGGGGAGAAGACCGCCAGAACATCGCCCGAATCATTATCACCGGCTCCGGCGGTGCCTTCCGCGACAAGCCCCTGGACGAGCTGGAGCGTGTAACACCCGAGCAGGCCCTGCGTCATCCTACGTGGCAGATGGGCCACAAGATAACGGTGGACAGCGCCACCCTCCTTAACAAGGGCCTGGAGGCCATCGAGGCTCATTGGCTGTTCGGAGTGCCCTTTGATAAGATTGAAGTGGTGCTTCATCGCGAGAGCATCGTTCACTCCCTGGTGGAGTTCTGCGACGGGTCGATCAAGGCCCAGCTAGGAATGCCGGACATGCGGTTCCCGATTCAGTGCGCTCTGACATACCCCCAGCGCCTGCCAACGGTCAGGCCGAAGCGGCTCGATCTCGGCCATCTCGGCTCCTTGAGCTTCTCCCAGCCCGACCTGCGACGCTTTCCTTGCCTGGGCCTGGCCCTGGAGGCCGGCCGCCGTGGCGGTACGTTCCCTGCGGTGATGGCCGCCGCCGACGAGGTGGCTGTCGACCACTTCCTGGGCGGCCACATCAGCTTCCTGGACATCGCCAAGGTGATAGAGGCCGCTCTCTCCGCCCACCCGGGGGTATCCGACCCCAGCCTAGAGGAGGTGCTGGCCGCTGACACCTGGGCCCGCCAGTGGGCCGAGGACTGGCTCAGGGCCAAGGCCTGAACATGTCCCCGCAGGCGATCCTGACCTTCGTTGGCATCCTCATCGCCCTCATCATCGTCCATGAGCTGGGGCACTTCGTCGCCGCCAAGCTCACCGGCGTGCGGGTGGTAGAGGCCGGTCTGGGCTATCCGCCGCGCATATGGGGCAAGGAGTTCCGCGGCACGATCTACTCCATCAACGCCCTTCCCCTGGGGGGCTTCGTGCGCATGCTGGGGGAGGAGGACCCCAGCCACCCTGACAGCCTGGCAGCCAAGCCCGCCTGGGTGCGCCTGATCGTCCTCAGCGCCGGCTCTGGCATGAACTTCGCCTTGCCCTTCCTCCTGTTTACCATCAGCTTCATGATCCCTCGCGACGTGCCCATAGGCCTGACCCAGATCGTCCAAGTAATCGACGGCTCGCCCGCCCAGGAGGCCGGCCTTCGGGAGGGCGACATCATACTGGCCATCAATGACAACGATGTGCGCAACGTGCAGGAGGTGGGCACCCAGATTCGCCTCAACCTGGGCGAGACATTGACCATGCGGGTGAAACGCGAAACCGAATACGAGGAGATCCCCGTCTACGCTCGCTGGGCTCCCCCGAATTATGTCGACGACGAGGGCGAGGAGAAGCGGCAGGGCCCTACCGGCATCATCATAGCCGCCCTCTACCCTGGAATGAGCGAATCGGAGTCCTTCCCCCTGTGGGAAGCCTTCCCCAAGAGCATCAACACGACCTTCCAGGTCCTGACCCTCGCTCGCAACGAGGTCATCTCCTGGTTCAAGGGAGGCGGCAGGCCGGAGGTGGCCGGGCCGGTGGGCATAGCGCAGGCCACCGGCGAAGTGGTGGAGGAGGAGGGGTATCGGCCGATGCTAGATTTCGCCGCCCTCCTGAGCATCAACCTGGCGATCATCAACATCCTGCCCCTGCCCATGCTGGACGGCGGCCGCATCGTGTTCGTCCTCATAGAGGTCGCTAGGCGCGGCAAGCGCGTCGCCCCCGAGAAGGAAGCCCTGGTGCACCTCATCGGCCTCACGCTGATCATCGGCCTCGCCATCGTCGTCACCTACTTCGACGTGCTGAGGGTCCTGCGGGGGGAGAGCCTGTTCCGATGAGGCAGATAGACCGTCGCCAGTCCAAGCCCGTCTGGGTGGGCAGCGTTCAGGTTGGGGGCGACGCCCCCATCGTCGTCCAGTCGATGACCAACACCAAAACAGCCAACGCCCAGGCCACCCTCCGCCAGACCTACGAGCTGGCCGAGCTGGGCTGCGAGATCATCCGAGTGGCCGTGCCCGACCGCCACGCGGCCGCCGCCCTGCCGGAGATCGTCGGCCACTCGCCGATTCCGGTCATCGCCGACATCCACTATGACTACCGCCTGGCGATGGCCTCCCTGAAGGCGGGCGTCCACGGCCTGCGCCTCAACCCCGGCAACATCCGCGACCCCCAGAAGGTGCGAACGGTCGTGCGCGC
>LJUA01000006.1 GCA_001303545.1 Dehalococcoidia bacterium SM23_28_2 | reverse complement strand
TCCTTCACATGGATGGCGTCGTCGATCTCCTCCAGGCCCGATACGTCAACTTCGATCTGAGGAGGCAGGTCGGTGGGCAGGCCCTCCATAGCGATGGTGTTCACGCTCTGGAGGAGGATGCCGTGGTAGACGCTAACTGCCGGCGCCTCGCCGACGATGACCAGGGGCACCTCTATCCTGATCTTCTCCTTTAGCGATACCTGATAGAAATCGATGTGCAGGAACTCGTCGGTGATGGGATCGCGCTGAACGTCGCGGAAGAAGACCGGCCTTCGCTTCTTCTCGCCTTCCACGTGGAGCTCGAGCATGGTGTTGCGTCCGGCCAGGCGAACGGTTCGGGCCAGTTCGGGCGTGGGCACCTGCACCGCCACGGAAGGGATGCCGTGGCCGTAGATATTGGCCGGCGTTATGCCCTGCCGACGTAGCGTCTTGACCTTCTTGCCAAGGACGCTCCGGAGCGCCACTGCCAGTTCGATTCGTGTCGCTGCTTGTGTCATCAGTGTCACCTCACCTATAGCCGCTTCCACCCTATCAGATACACAGCCCTTAATCAAGGATAGCGCCCATGAAGTCGCTCGGCCCATCTCTGTCCGAATAGCGCTGACCCACCTTGACAATAGCAGCAAGATAAGCAGAAGATCGGACATGATCGCCACGCCGGCTAAAGTGGCAGAGAGAGCCAAAGGGAGGCACCAACCATGCAGAGTTGCGTTAAGACAGCCCTGGGCAAGGTCGAGATGGCGGACATTCCCACACCTACACCCGGCCCGGGAGAGATAGTGCTCAAGACTACCCTCACCACCGTCTGCGGCAGCGATATACATTTCCTGGACGAGATCCCCAACGAGATCCTGATGTTCATCTACCCCTCGTTGGCTAAGCGGCTGCCCAACCTGCCCGGACTGCCGATGGGCCACGAGGGCGTGGGCATAGTGCACGCGGTTGGAGAAGGCGTGACCCGCTTCCAGCCAGGCGAGCGGGTGATCGCCTCATTCGACATCGGCTGCGGCAAGTGCCTCCAGTGCCACACGGGCGACCACACCATCTGCACCGGCGGTGGCGAGTGCCTCTTCGGCACTCAGAGCGAATACTATTTGGTGCCCTTCGCCGACATCAATGCCACCCAGGTGCCCGACGATGTCAGTGACGAGCAGGCCCTCCTCGCCACCGACATCATGTCCACCGGTTTCGCCGCTATCGAGCGGGCCGAGACGCAGATTGGCGACTCGGTGGCCATCTTCGCCCAGGGGCCGGTCGGCCTTTGCGCCACAGCCGGGGCCAGGGCCAGAGGCGCCGGCCTGATCATCGCCGTAGAGTCGGTACCGGAGAGGATAGAGGCATCCAAGAAGTTCGGCGCTAACGTGGTCATCAACCCCCAGGAGAAAGAACCTGCAGCGGAGATCATGAGCCTGACCAACGGCCAGGGTGTTGACGTGGCCGTGGAAGCCGTCGGCCTACAAGCGACCTTCGAGGCGGCCAGCCGAGCGGTGCGTCGTGGCGGCACCATCTCCAGCATTGGCATCTACGGCATTCTGCCCCAGCTTTCCATGCCAACGAACGCTCCCTCCTTCTACCACCGCAGGGTTGTGATGACTCTTGGCCCCGCGGGTTTCAACCGCCTGAACCATATGCTGGACATCATAAGGTACGGCAAGGTCGACCTGTCGCCCCTATTTACCCACCGCATGAAGCTTTCTCAGACGCCGGAGGCCTACAACTTCTTCCGGGAGAAGCGCGACGGCGTCCTCAAGATAGCCATCACGCCCTAAGCTCCGCCACCAGTGACAACCGAGGGGGCCTCGGTCTTGCGGCCGAGGCCCTTCGCTCTGGTCAGAGCCGGATGATATGATGGATCTCAGGCTGAGCCAGCGAGGGAAGGGTCGGATGGAAAAGCTCGAGCGGCTGCGGCAGACACTGGCGGAGATGGGCTCCGTTCTGGTGGCCTACTCGGGAGGAGTGGACAGCACCTTCCTGGCAGCAGTGGCCTTCGATGTGCTGAGAGAAAGCAGCCTCGCCGTCACCAGCGTTTCACCGGCGGTCCCGCTTTCAGAAGTAAGAGACGCCGAGGAGCTAGCCCGCCGAATAGGCATACCGCACCTGCTGATCGAAACGGAGGAGATGGATGACCCCGCATATGTCGCCAACTCCCCCCAGCGCTGTTACCACTGCAAGCAGGAGCTGTACGGCAAACTCAAGCAGGTGGCCGCCGAGCGGGGCCTGGCCTGGATAGCCGACGGCTGCAATGCCGATGACCTGAGCGACTTCCGACCAGGCCAGGAGGCCGCCCGCGAGCACGGCGTCCGTAGCCCCCTGATGGAGGCCGGCCTCACCAAGGACGACATCCGCACCCTCTCGCGCCAGATGGGGTTGCCCACCTGGGACAAGCCGGCCATGGCCTGCCTGGCGTCGCGCATCCCCTACGGGACGCCGGTGACCGCCGAAGCCCTGAATCGCATTGCCCAGGCCGAGGAGTTCGTCCGTTCCCTGGGCGTGCGCCAGCTGCGCGTCCGCCATCATGACAGCGTGGCCCGCATCGAGACGGACGAGGCAGGCATGGCCATCTTGATGACGGACGAGAACCGACAGGCGGTAGCGGACAGGCTACGAGGGCTGGGCTACCGTTACGTCACCCTGGACCTGGAAGGCTACAAAAGGGGAAGCCTGAACCGAGCGCTGGAGAAAGAAGAACGCCAGTCGAGCAGGCTAGCCTAGCAGCACGTATTCGCCATCGGGCTTGCGGCGGGCCACTCGAAAGCGACCGGCGCGCAGCTCTTCAATAAGCTCTCCCTCGCTCCCGACCACCCGCTCGAAGATGGTGACGCAGCGACCGACCTCCATGTAGGTGTGAGCATCGCTGCCAGCCACGCCCGGCTTTCCCAGCACCCGCGCCACCTCCTGCGCTAGCTGATTCTCCTTTTCGGTACAGGCGTAGTTCAACACCTCGATCGCGTCCACCAGCTCGAAGACAGGGTGTTCGGCCATTTGCTCTGGCGTCAAAGACGAGGGATTGTCCTGGCGGCTGAAAAGGCGATTGGACATGCTGGGGAAAAAGCGAAGGGGATGAGCCATGATCAGCAAGCCACCCTCGGCAAGCGTCAGGCGACGTAGCTCCCTGGCCTGCTCAATCGCCTCGACGTCAGAGTGCAGGCCCAGAGCGATGATGTGGCCGAAGTCGGTCTCCCACTCACGGGCACTGCAGGCAAAGAGGCCGCTCTCCTGACGGAAGTGCTCCAGTTGCTCCTCGGTCCAGTCAGCGTGGTGCTCAGCGAAGACAATGCCGTCGATGTCCACCGCGCGGGCGGCCTCCAGCACTCGCGCCGGCGTGAGATTGCTATCGGGAGAGCCGATGGAGGTGTGGACATGCATGTCCAACACCATACCCTCCGGCTTCTTGGGTCCATCTGCCATTATCGATTAATCCTATCCACACCAGCGTAACATATAGACAGGGCCAAGAGAAAGGAACCTGGCCGACAGTGACCGCTTCGCCGGGCTGAGAGGCGGTGGTGGATTCAGCGGGGAATGTGGTGCTAGAATCAGAGCGATCATGCGCACAACCGCTAGGCTGATACTGCTCGCTGCCGTGTCGCTGCTGGTGCTGAGCGCGTTGCCCTCGTGCGGCGGCGACGATGGCGCCAGCCCCGCTACGTCGGATGGGGGTGACGCCCAGGCCTTGCTTGAAGAGGCCCAGGCGGCCATGCGGGACCTCGATTCCTTCCAGCTCCAGATGATCACCACAGTGGAGGAAACGGAGATCACCTACACCATCGGCTGGCAGCGCCCTGACACCTTCTACGTTATGTCTCACGATGTTCAGACCCAGATTGAGGATGACGAAACGAAGACCATCGACAAGGGCCTCTTCGAGACGACGGTCGTTGGAGACAAGATCTACTCTCGGTACTGCCGGCCAGCAGGAGGGGGCTGTGAGCCATGGGAGGAAGGCCCCAGGGAGACGATCTACTTCCCGCTCTCGGCACCAGGGCTCGAGCCCATGTGGACCATCGAATTGCCTGGGCTCATGTCCGACACCCAGATCATCGGAGAAGAGGATTTTGAAGGTGTTACCTGCACCCGAATCCAGGGCAGGGCGAATCTCTTTCGAGCCATGATCCAGTCCGCGCAGCGCGCCGAGGAGGAGCGAGGACCCATATTCTGGGGCGAACAATGTGAGGCGGTGATCGGCCCGAGCGGTGGGCAGGAGGATGAGTGCCACGACACTACCCTGGAGGAGTACACTGCTCTGTATGAAGACCTCCTGCGGGAACAGGACGAGAATCCACCACTCGTCGAAGTCTGGCTGGGCCGTGATGACAAGCTCATGCGCCGCCTTGGGTTCCGGCAGGCTACAGCAGATGAAGACACCATCGAGTTCCCCTACACGTTATCCCACTTCAACGAAGTAAACATCAAGGCGCCCGACTGAGCACGCGCCCTCGGCCCGCCGTGGCCGAGGAGATGGGCCTCACCCTCGGCCGCACGGCCCACTCGCCGAACATCAAGGAGCGGCACAGCCTTCCTTAACCAGCTTTCTACTGCTTTTCACCCCTCTGTTATGTAACGCAGCGACGCCAAATGCTAGCCTGGCTTGAGGGGGTGCAACCCTTGCTCACCCTCCGGCGATGGCCAAGAGCGATCCCCAAATGACAAAGCGGGAGGTAACCAGCCGTGATACGCGTGCTCAAAGGAATCAGGGACTTCATTATATCCCCACTGGGCAGATCCCGGTCCCAACTTCAGGACTCGCTGGCATCGAACTGGATGGCGATGAAGCTGTGCGTCATGCGCGGCCGAGTCGACCCCGGTGCGCCCATCTACATCGGTGAGCTCCAACCAGGCAGGGGCTCCGGCTACATGACGGTGCAGTCGGTTCTGAAAACGGTGGAGGACAGCTGGGCACACTGGGACCGCAAGACGATGGCCTGGTGGTGTCAAGTCCTCGAGCGGGCGAACAACGACCTGAACTTTGACGGATAGCCCTAACCGGCGACCGTTTGCATCCCTCAGGAAGACACCCCCCAGAGCTGCGTCTAAGGACGCAAGCCCTCATCCGTAGCGCCTTCAACCCTCCCTCTGCCTTTACCGGACGGCAACCTCAGCCTACAATCGATTGCGGTATGTCAAGAGGAGGCTGTTGAAAAAGCGCCCTCGATCTGCCCTTTGAACTATGGCTGAAGGTGAACCCACCCTCAAGGTGAAGCGGCTGCGGCCGGGAGCCAGGCTCCCCCTACGGGCCACGCCTTGCTCTACGGGTCTCGACCTGTTCGCCTGCATCGAAGAGGCAGGCTCGATTGAGCTGGGGAGAGACCCCGTCCTGGTGCCTACGGGCATCGCCATCGAGGTGCCGCCCGGCCACGACGCCCAGGTGCGGCCCCGCTCCGGCCTGTCGGCCAGGGGAGTTGGCGTGGCCTTCGGCACGATCGACAGCGACTACCGGGGAGAGGTGCTGGTGACCATGTACCTGTTCGGCGCCCTCGACTCATACACCATCCGCCACGGCGACCGCATCGCCCAGCTGGTCATCGCCCACTGGGCTGACCTGCCGGTGGTGGAGGTGGAGGCCCTATCGGAGACGGAGCGCGGCCCAGGAGGCCACGGTTCGACGGGGACGTGAACGCGGACTGTGATGTACAGCCTAGGCAGAGGGAGGCGCCAGCCGCCGCTCCAGCTCTCGGCGGGCCTCGTCCAGGCACTGGGCCAGCGGCCGGTCGCAGTCCACGACCATGTGCTCATCGGGCGGCAGCTCGGTTACCGGCTGGAAGACCTGCTTCTGGGCCTCGTAGGTCTCCCAGCGGGCATCGGAGGCATCGCGGCCGGCGCGCAACCGCCCCTCCAGCCGCTGGCGAATGGCATCCTCATCGGCTCGGCACTCCAGGCATAGGAAGCGGGCACCCACCTTCCGAGCAAGCTCTCTCGCCCGCTGGCGATGGCGGCGCTGGCCGAAGGTGGCATCGACGATCAGCGAGCGCCCTTCGGTCAGGGCCAGGCGTGCTCGCTCCAGCAGGGCCTTATAGGTGCGCTGGGTGAACCGCGGCGAGTAGATGCCCCGGCTGAAGGATTCGAAGCGACGCTCCGTTGGCACAAGCCCGGCCAGTTCCTTCCGCACCACGTCCGAGGAGACGACCGGCATGTCGGCGGCCTGGCCCAGGCCCTGGGCTAGCTCCGTCTTGCCGGTGGCCACGAGGCCGCAGGTGATGAGCAGGAGCGGCGGCGACTGGCGCGCAGCGTACTGACAGGCCAGGCGGAAGTAGCGGCGAGCCGCTGAGCGGGCCTCCTCCTTCTCCTCGGCGCTGACCTCCGCCTGGTTCAGCTTGAAGCCCTCCACCTTGCCCCGCACGCAGGCCCGATAGCATTTGTAGAAGTCGATGACGTCCAGGACTTCGGAGTCGGCCGCCGCCTGGGCATAGCGCTGCACCAGAACGTCGGCCAGATCGGAGCGGCCGTGGAGGTCCAAGTCCATGGCCAGAAAGCCGACGTCTCCTGCCACGTCCGTGTAGCGAAATCGGCGGTTGAACTCGATACAGTCGAAGATGCATATGCCATCGACGAAGCAGACGCTCTCCGAGCGGACATCGCCGTGGCAATCGCGGATGCGCCCCTGCTGAACGCGCCGCTCCAGCAAAGGCCGCCGACGGATGAAGAAGGAGCGAACGTAGGTTTGCAGACAGCGGTCCTGCTCTGCGGTTAAGGTGTCGCCAACGAACGGCGCCCACTGCTCGAAGTTCTCCTTCCAGGCGAAGCGGATAGCCCGCGCTCCGTAGCGGCCGATGGCCGGGCTGGTGGCCGCCCGAGCGTGGAAGTCGGCCAGTCGCTCGGCCACGGCCTCCACCATGGCCGGCGATACCTTGTCGGCAGCCAGCAGGCCGTCCATCATACGGTCGCCTGGCAGCCGGCGCATCTTGACAGCGTACTCCACGGCCTTGCCTCGCCCCTCCAGGCGGAGGCGTCCGTCCTGGCGAGCCACCGGCACTACCCCCAGGTAGGCCTCCGGGCACAGGCGGCGGTTGAGGACAACCTCCTGGCGACAGTAGTAACGCCGCTTGGCCAATGTGGTGAAGTCCAGAAAGCCGAAGTCCACCGGCTTCTTGATCTTGTAGACGAAATCGCCGGCCAGGAAGACGTAGGAGATGTGCGTCTGCACCAGCTCGACCCTCCCCACAGCGTAGGGATAGGCGGCCGGCTCCAGCAGATCTCGAATCAGATCCGGCAGCTCTGCGGTAGACACTGCTTCTCCCTGCCTTCCGAAGTATAGCACTCGTCCAGGCAGGCGGCGTATACTGCCCCCGAGGACGCGATGAGAGAGGCCAAAGTGATCACCTGCTTCCTCCTGCGCCGCAGCGGCGACGGCGATGAGATCCTTCTGCTGCGACGGAGCCAGCAGGTGGGCACCTACCGAGGCCGCTGGGCAGGCGTCAGCGGCTACATAGAGGAAACGGATCCCCTGGCCCAGGCCTACACGGAGATGGAAGAGGAGGCAGGCCTGACCAGGGAGGACGTGCAGCTTCTACGCACCGGTGAACCCCTGGAGGTGATGGACGCCGAAGCCGACCGGCGGTGGATAGTGCACCCCTTCCTGTTCGAGGTCAGGGAGCCCTCCAGAATACGGGCGGACTGGGAGCACGTCGAAACGCGCTGGATCCGGCCGGAGGAGGTCTTCCAGTACGAGACCGTCCCCCAGCTAGCGGAGACCCTCATGCGGGTCTACCCACTGCGACGGCCATGACCACTATCAGCCCCCGCATAGCCCAGGCCATCGAGAGCATCAGGGAAGACCGCGCCCACGGCGCCGGCTGGCTGGCCC
Source organism: Dehalococcoidia bacterium SM23_28_2 (assembly GCA_001303545.1). GTDB lineage: Bacteria > Chloroflexota > Dehalococcoidia > SM23-28-2 > SM23-28-2 > SM23-28-2. Next base: position 18,013 of record LJUA01000006.1, on the reverse strand, counting down.
GCGACGCCGCCAATGTGATCACCCATGCGTTCGATGAGTGCCCGGCCCAGAGCGCCACGGAATTGCTGTCCTGCCTCCGAGAAGTGGGCAGGGCTCTGGCCCAGGCCCAGCCGAGCATGGCCGCCGTGAGCAATGCCGCCGGCGCCGTGGTCCTGGCCGCCGAGGAGAAAGCAGCGAGCGGCTTGCCTGCCATGCGCCGGGCGGTGCTGGCCCGAGCCCGCCAGATAATCGATAGCTGGGAAAAGACCTCTCAGCGCATCGTCCGCCGCGCTGAGCAAGCCCTGCCCCGAGGCTCGATCATGACCCACAGCTACTCGGCGACAACCTTCGCCATCTTGGAGCGCCTGGCATCCAGAGGGTCGCCGATAATCGCCACCGAGTCGGCCCCCCTGAACGAAGGAAAGACCACCGCCCGCCTTCTAGCTCGCCTGGGGGTGCCAGTGACCCTGATCAGCGACGCCCAGGCGGCAGCGTTCATGCCGGAGGCGGCGGCCGTGCTGGTGGGCGCCGACACCGTCTTCGCCGATGGTGCCGTGGTCAACAAGGTGGGCACCTGCGCCCTGGCCCTCCTGGCCCGAAACGAGCGCATCCCCTTCTACGTGGCAACGGAGACCCTCAAGGTGGCGCCGGGCCGACCGACCGCCCATCATCAAACGCCGGAGGAGAGGCAGCCGGGGCTAACCATCCCCACCGTCTACTTCGACCTGACCCCCGCCCGCCTGGTGACCGCCCTCATTACCGAGGAGGGCGTGTTCGCTCCCAAGGACATACGACCGCTGGCCAGGCGAGCGCGTCAGTACAGAAAGGCCCTCTCCCTCTAGCAGAACTCCGACTTCCCTGATATACTGCCGCCGTGCACACTATCAGCCGTCTCACGCTCGCCCTGACCTGCCTGGCTGTGGCCGGCTTGACCATGGCCCTGGCCACCGCCTGCGAGGAGGAAGAGGCGGCGACGGCGACGCCCACCACGAGGGCGACTCCGACGGTCACCGCCACGCCGACCGCGCCGATTACTCCCACCGCTGAGGCAACGCAGAGCCCAGTGCCTACTCCGACGGCCACGGCGACTCCGGTGCCCAGCCCGACAGCCGCCGTCACGCCCACAGCGATCGCCGCGCCGATGCAGCCCGGCGACTTCGCCGACTATCCCGGCGCCATCGCCGGCTACCTCACCGTCGGCAGCGGATCTCCCTCCTGCCTGGCGGAGCTGGTCGCCGCCTGGGACATGCCCACGGCCGTACCCGGCTGGGCTGAGGAGTCCAGCTCGGTTGATTGTGCTGCCGGCGATCTGGACGGCGACGACGAAGACGAATACCTCTTGCGGATCACAAACCCCATCGTGAGCGATATCTGGCCCGATGCCGACGTGCTCATATTCGATCGCGGGCCCGCTGGCTACGAATTGGCCTTCCAATCCAGCGAGACGCTGGGGCCGTCTCCCCCCTGGCAGCCGGTCATCCTGGGGATCCGCGACTTCAACGGCGACGGCAAGCTGGAAGCCAGCTTCACCGCCGACTCCTGCGGCGCCCATACCTGCTGGACATCCGTCTACATCCTGGCCTGGGATGGCCAGCAATACGTGGACATTATCGACGGTGAGGTCGAGGTACCCTATGCGCGGGCCATCGACTTCGTGGACGTGGAGGACGACGGCATCGAAGAGCTGTACGTGGCGGCGGGCCAGATAGGCTCTGTGGGAGCAGGACCGCAGAAGGACAGCAACTTCACCTACGCCTGGAACGGCACGAGCTATGTCCTGGTCAAGACCGAAGACGAGCCCTCCGACGAGCTGTACTTTGCCGTCGTGGACGGCGACGAGGCCTATGACGCTGGCGACCTGGATACAGCGATGCAGCTCTACAACAGGGCGATCAACGATACCAGCCTGGGAGACTGGAAGGAGGCCTTCGAGGGTGTGAGCGGCCGCGATGAACTCATCCCCTATGCCTACTTCCGCCTCTACCTCGCTCAGCTAGCCGCTCTGCCGGCCGACGGCGGCTCCTCGGCCCAGGGGCTGGTCGACTCCATCGCCGGGCTGGCCGAGCAGTTCCCGCAGAGCCTCCACGCTCAGGCTGCCCTTCGCTCCGCCCAGGCCTACCCCGACGGGGAGCCCCCTCCCCAGGGTTTGAGCCAGGGTTGCGCCGCCTTCCTCACCTTCGTCGAGGAGCACCGCCAGGAGTTCGACGACATCTGGTACTACGGCTACGCCAACCCGCCGCTCGTCCCCGAACGCCTCTGTCCGCACTGAGCCCAGCGCTCGCTTCCCAGCCCTGCAATCGATTACAATAGGCCTTCGGAAGCTTCATGTCATGGGTCCTTCGCGGCGACCCCAACCCAAGTAAAGGACGGATAGCATGCCCAAGGTCAAGGTCAAGGACATCCAGCTCTACTACGAGGTGCACGGCCAGGGGGAGCCCTTGGTGCTGATCATGGGCCTGGGAGCTAATGCGAACGGCTGGGACATGCAGACCCCCACCTTCAGCCGCGAGTTCCAGGTCGTCGCCTTCGATAACCGCGGCTCCGGCCGCAGCGACAAGCCGGACAGCCGCTACACCACACGCCTGTTCGCCGATGACACCGCCGGCCTCATGGACGCCCTGGACATCGCCTCCGCCCACGTCTACGGCATGTCGATGGGCGGGCTCATAGCCCAGGAACTGGCCCTGAACTACCCCCAGCGGGTGCGGACGCTGATCCTGGGCGCCACCGGCTGTGGCGGCCGGGAGGCCGTCGACGCCTCTCCTGAGACCCTCGCCCTGATGGTTACCGTCAGCAACCTCGGCCCCCAAGAGGCGGCGGAGAAGGGCCTAGTCCTCCTGTACAGCGACGAGTTCATCGCCCAGAAACGGGAGAAGCTCATCGCCCGTGCCCTGGCCCAGGCCGACCTGCGGGCGCCGCCGGAGGCCTACGCGCGGCAGTTGCAGGCTGTCATGCGCCACAGAACCTACGACAGGCTGCCCCAGATAAGCTGCCCCACCCTCATTATCGCCGGCGCCGAGGACAAGATCATGCCGGTGGAGAACTCCCGGATTCTGGCCGAGCGGATTCCAGGCGCCGAGCTGGTAATTCTGCCAAAGATCGGCCACGGCTATGTGGTTGAGCGCGCCAAGGAGTCTAACGCCATCGTCCTCGACTTCCTGCGCCGCCACCGGAGCGAGGCCGCCAGCTAGAGCATGGCATCCGCAAGCAACAGGCCAGTGCGCATCGCCCACGGCTTTGGCAACAGCCTTCGGCGGTTGCCCCGCGCCCTCGAGGGGCCGGTGGACCTCGTCGAGACCGACGTGCGGTTCCAGGGCGGCAAGATAGTCGTCCGCCATGAGCGCAAGCCGTTGCCCCTGCCGCTCCTTATCGATGAGAAGAGCTCCTTGAACATCGGACGTGACCACAAGTGGCGGCTCGTTCTGAGCAGGTGGTACATCGCGCTGGTGGGCAAGTCGCTGGCCCTGGAAGAAGTCCTAGCCAGGGCCAAGGGCAAGCGAGGCCTACTTCTGGACCTCAAGGGGAAATATGGAAGCCGAGAAGAGGGCCTGGCCCGGGCGCTGGCGGAACTGCTCGGGCGGATGGACATGGAGGAGCAGGCAACCTTCTGCGGTCAGAACTGGCCTCTCCTAGAGCACCTGCGGGCAGCCGCCCCCCACCTGAAGGTTCACCACTCCATCGACAACAACGAGCAACTGAAGACCTTCCAGGCGATTCTGGAAGGCGAGCCCATACGCGGGGTCTGCCTGAACCATTCGATCATAGAACGGCCTCTGATCGAACGGTTCAAGGGCCTGGGGATGGCCATTTACGCCTGGACGATAGACGACCTCCAGCGGGCCCAGGAGCTGCTGGAGCTGGGCGTGGACGGCATCATCAGCAATAGCCTAGAGATGCTGGGGCTCCTGAGCGACAGCCCACGCCAGGAGCGTCAGGCCTAGGTTCCACGCGGTATCACGTGCACGGCAGTGGCCTTGAAGGAGGCCACAACCTCATCGCCCACCTTCAGGTTCATCTCCTCCAGCGATCGCTTGGTGATGAAGGCCACCAGGGTGAAGCCGCAGTCGAGCACCACCCGCACCTGGCCGCCGACCGTCGTCAGCCGGCGGACGGTCCCCCGCAGGTGATTGCGGGCGCTGGTGCGATGGCTGTCGAGCCCGGCGAGCTCCAAGACCACATCCTCCGGCCGCAGGCAGACCAGCACCTCGCTGCCATAGTCGAGATCGGGCACCATCGCCTGGACGACCGCATCGCCCACGTCGATCGTCGCCAGGCCATCGGCCAGAGACTGGACTCGTCCGCCGACGATGGTCTCCACGCCCACGAAGGCCGCCACCTCCTCGTCCGCCGGCGCAGCAAATACCTCCGCCGCCGTACCCACCTGGCGTATGCTGCCGCCCATCATCACCGCCACCCGGTCGCCCAGGCGCAGGGCCTCCGCACGGTCGTGGGTCACGAAGACGGTGGTCACACCGGTCTCCCGCAGGGCCACCGATAGGTCATCGAGGAGGTCCTCCCGCGTGGGCGGGTCGAGGGCGCTGAAGGGCTCATCGAGCAGCAGCACCTCCGGCTCGAGAGCGAAGGCGCGGGCCAGGTTCGTGCGCTGGGCCTCACCGCCCGACAGGGTCATGGCGGAGCGCCTGGCCAAGTGGGCTATGCCGAAGCGGCGCATCCAGTGGGCGGCCCTCTGCCGGCGAACCGAGCGAGGCACTCCCCGCAGCGTCAGGCCCAGGGCGACGTTGTCCGCCACCGAGCGGCGGAGAGGCAACGGGTCCTGAAACACCACCGCCATACGACGCCGCAGGGCCAGCTCGCGGCCGTCCACCGGCTGCCCCTCGAAGAGCACTCGGCCCTGCCTCGGCCTGTGCAGCAGGGCCAGCGACTCCAAGAGGATGCTCTTGCCCGCCCCGTTGGGGCCGACAATCACCAGCACCTCCCCTTCCAGGACATCCAGGTGGGGCACTCTGATGAGCTCGGCCTTGCCGAGCCGCACCCGGACGTCCTCCAGGGAGAGCTTGGGCTGGCTCACGACCGTCGCTCCTGCTGCTGGACGGTGGTCAGGATCAGGTTCACGATGAAGATCAGGGTCAGAAGGATGAGGGAGAGAGCGATCGCCGGCGCGAACTGGCCCCTGCTGACCTCCAGCACCACCGCCGTGGTCAGTATCCGCGTCTCCCCCGCCAGGTTGCCGCCGACCATGATCGACGCGCCGATCTCAGAGATGGCCCCTCCGAAGCCGGCCATCACCGCCGCCAGCAGCGGCAGCTTCGTTTCCCACAGAACCAACCATAGCATCTGGAGGCGCGAGGCGCCCAAACCATATAGCTGGCTCCTTAGCTGCGGATGGAGGTTGCGCAGGGCCGCCGCCGTGAAGCCGGTGACGATCGGCGCGGCGATGACGGTCTGAGCGACGATCATCGCCGTGGGTGTGTAGATCAGCCGAAAATCGCCGAGCGGCCCGCTTCGCCAGAGCACGATCGCCACCATGAGGCCGACGACCACCGGCGGCAGGCCCATGCCGGTGTTCACCAGGCTGAAGGCGAGGTTGCGGCCGGGGAACTCATTGAAGGCCAGTGTGGCCCCCACGGCGATGCCGAACAGAAGGGCGATCGCCGTGGCCGTACCGGACACGATCACAGAGCGAAGGGCGATCTCCCACACCGAGTAGTCGCCGCTGGCCATGATCCGAAAGGCTTCTCGTATTCCATCCAATATGAGGTCCACGGCCGCACCTCCCGTCGGCTAGCTCGGGGCCAACTCCGACTCGTCTTTGCCAGCATCGGGAATGAATAGGGGCTGGCCGAACTTGTCAACTCCGAAATCCTCGATGATCGCCTGCACCTCGTCCGAGATCATGAAGTCCACAAAGGCAGCGCCACCCGGGCCGTTCACTAGGTCGAAGCCCTCCGGGTTCACCTGCATGACATGATACACGTTGAAGAAAATCGGGTCGCCCTCAACGAGCACGACCAGATCCAGGTTCTCGCTCTGCGCCAGGTAAGTGCCGCGGTCGGTGAGGATGTAGGCATCCTTCTGGTTGGCGATCTGAAGGGTTGCCCCCATGCCCTGGCCGCTCTGCTCGTACCAGGATTGGCCTTCCGGATCCAGCCCCGCTTTCTGCCAGATCTCCATCTCCTTCTTGTGAGTGCCCGAGTCGTCGCCGCGGCTGACGAAGGTCGCCTCGCTGTCGTAGATGGCGGCGAAGGCATCGTCGGCAGATGTCATGCCCTCGATGTCCGCGGGGTCATCCTGAGAGCCGACGATGATGAAATCGTTGTGCATCACCAGTTGGCGGTTGATCGCTGCTCCGCTGTCGATGAGCTTCATCTCGGAGCTGGGCGCGTGCACCAGCAGCACGTCGGCGTCGCCCCGCTCGCCCATGGCCAGGGCCTGACCGGTGCCCACGGCGATGATCTTCAGGTTATAGTCCGTCTCGTCCTCGAAGAGCGGCTCGAGGACGTCAAGCAGCCCACTGTCCTGCGTGCTGGTGGTGGTCGCCAGGATAACCTCTTTTGGCCCACGCTCCACAGGCGTGGCCGTCGCGGTCGCCTCCGCCTGCGGCGTCTGGGTCACCACCGGGGTTGCCTGGGCCAACGGCGTCTGGGTGGCCGTCTCTTCCTCCTCGCCGCAGCCCACGACCACCACCATTGCGAGGATTGCCAGAACTGCTAGCAGTCCTGTCCATATCCAGCGTCTCATTCTATGCGACCTCCTTTCGCGATGCGCTATGCTGCAATCAGCATAACGATCCTGCAAAAAAATTACCCGCCTCTGCCGAACGCCTCAGCGAAATCCCGGCTGACGTCCGACTCGGCCGCCGCCCGGAACGCTCGATAGCGCGCCAGGAGTTCCTCAGCCTCGGCAGTCAGCCTGGTTCGGCCGCCGCCGACTCCGCCCGCCTCGCTCTGCACCAGTCGCACCCCCAGGTTGTGCTCGATCTCCTTGATCTTCCCCCACGCCCGCCGGTAGGAGAGCCCCATCCGCTCCGCGCCTCCCCTGATGGAGCCCGTCCTGGCGATATGGTTGAGAAGCTCCGCTCGGTAGTCGCTGAACACCAACAGGCCGTCCTTCTCTACCCACAGCTTGACCCGGGGCTGCACGCCAATGCCTCCGTTAAAGAACTGCGTGCTCCGCTGACCGGGCACGCACCGACATCATGCGATAGGCACAGCTTAGTGTCAAGAACAGGGCGATGGGGTAACCGGTTCGCCGTTGCCCTAGCGACCGGAGTCAGGCGAAAGCTCGTCAGGGTCTGGGCCGTCGTCAACCGACTCGTCCCCGCCCGTCGGCTGCGGGTCAACCAGCGCCGCCGAACTGCCGGCGACGGGCCGTAGACCCGAGTCGTCGGGCACCGCGCCAACGGTCGTTGCCTCCGGCACGGCCCAGGTCTTGGCCAGGGGTATCTCCTTCAGGAAGACAGACACCAGGAGCGCGGCCAGCGATATCCCCATGCCCAGGAGAAAGGCGTCGGCTATGGCCATGCTCAAGGCCGTGCGGGTGGCCAGCATAACCTGATCGAACAACACTAGTCCTTGCTCGCCCAGGCCTGCGAAGCCGTCCCGCAATCCCGTCAGCAGGTCTGCGTTGAGGAGCGCCTGGGGATCCTGGAGGCGTTGAAGAAGGTCAGGAGGCGTCGATTCCCGGACCTGGGCTGGCGTCTGGGCCGTCAGCTCCGCCGAGAAGGTGGTGTTGACCATCGAGCCCATGATGGCCACTCCCATGGTGCCACCCACGGAGCGGAAGAACTGGATGGCGGCGGTAGAGACGCCCAGCATTCGATAGGGAAGCGCATTCTGAACCACCAAGACAAAGATGGGCATGATCGCCCCCAGGCCTATGCCCACGACGACCATGTTGCGGGTAGCGATGGCGTTGGTGGAAGTAACGTCCATGCGTGACATGAGAAACATGCCGCCAGTCATCACCGCCAGCCCCGCCACGGCGATGATGCGATAGCGTCCCCAGCGACCCAGGACCTGCCCCACGATGGCAGCGGTGATAGAGAGGCTTAGCATCATGGGCATGATCACCAGGCCAGAGTTGGTGGCCGAGGAGCCGATGACTCCCTGGACGAACAGGGGAAGATAGACGACGCTGCCGTACATGCCCATAGCGGTCAGGAAGGTGACAACAGCGGACACCAAGAAGATGGGATGGCGGAACAGGGCAGGAGGCAAAATGGGCTCCGCGGCCCGCATCTCCACAGCAGCGAAGATCAGGCCAGCCAGGGCTGCGAAGGTCAGCAGGCCTATGATCTGGACCGAAAGCCAGGGGTACTGCTCGTTGGCCCAGGAGAAGGCCAGCAGCAGGGGCACGACAGCCAGGACGAGCATCGTCACACCCCAATAGTCCAACTGGTGCCTCAGCCGAGATCGCACGGAAGGCATCACCGAGAAGAAGACGGACATGGCCACTGCACCCAGGGGCAGGTTCACATAGAACACCCATCGCCAGTTCAGGTTGTCGGTGATGTAGCCGCCGATAAGAGGCCCTGCCACGCTGGCGGCGGCAAACACGCCACTCATGAGCCCAGCCCAGCGGGCCCGCTGCGCCGGCGGGAAGACATCGCCGATGATTGCGAAGGCGGTGGCCATGATCGTGCCCGCTCCCAGGCCCTGGATGGCGCGGAAGGCGATGAGCTGCATCATGCTCTGGGACATGCCGCAGAGAGCCGAGCCGAGCATCATTACGGCGATTCCCCCCAGGAAGAAGAACTTACGGCCGTACATATCGGTGAGCTTGCCGACGATGGGCACGGCCGTGGTGGATACGACCATGAAGCCGGTGAACACCCAGCTGTAGTGCTCGTAGCCGCCCAGATGGGCCACCACCCTGGGCATGGCCGTGCCCACTATCGTCTGGTCCATGGCCGCAGTGAACAGGCCCAGCAGCGTGCCCGCCATGACCAGCATCTTGGTTCGGGTGCCCATCTGAGAGATGCTCTGCATCTGGGTCATGCCTTGGATCTCGCCTCCCTCAACGCCCTCGGCTGCCCTCGCAAAACCTCTTTCGACAACACAACCATCGTATCAGCCCCCAATGTGGGCCTCAACCGCTCGCCTGGCGGGAGCCATCGCCCTGCGATATGATCGCTCTGCCCGGGAGGAAGAGCTTGCGCCCATACGAGAACGAGTTCGCGTCGGCCACCGAGAATGAAGAGCTGAAGGCGGCCATCAGAGAGCGGGTCGCGGCGGAGGGCCGCATTCCCTTTCGCCAGTTCATGGCCATCGCCCTCTACCACCCTCAGCACGGCTACTACTCATCGCCACGCCAGCGCATGGGCCGCCACGGCGACTACCTCACCAGCCCGGAGGTAAACCCCATCTTCGGCTCCCTGGTGGCCAAGCAGATCCGCCAGATGTGGCAAGCGATGGGCGAGCCCCAGCCGTTCACCATCGTGGAGATGGGGGCGGGCAGCGGCCTTCTGGCCCGCGACATCCTGGCCTGGGCAAGCCGGCGAGCGCCCGAGTTCTTCCAGGCGCTCGAATACCGCCTGATCGAAGTGAATGAGTGGCTGGTGGAGAACCAGCGGCGCCTTCTGCGTCAGGTCGATCCCTCCCTGGCGGGGGTTTCCTGGCTACCGTCCTTGGAAGACACCGCGCCGGAGAGCGTCCGCGGCTGCTTCCTCAGCAATGAGCTGATCGACAGCTTCCCCGTCCACCGAGTGGCGGTTCGCGATGGCCAGCTGCACGAGCTGTACGTGGAGTGGCAGGAGGAGCGCTTCATGGAGAGCCTTGGCCCTCCTTCCACACCCTTGCTCCAGGAGTACTTCGACCGCCTCGGCCTCCTGCCGGGCGAGGGCTGCTCGGCGGAGGTGAACCTGGAGGCCCTGGAGTGGATGAAGGCGGTGGGCAGGGCCCTCGGCCGAGGCTTCGTCCTCGGCTTCGACTACGGCTATCCGGCTGAGGAGCTGTATGCCCCCTGGCGCAGGGACGGCACCTTCCTCTGCTTCCATCGCCACAACCCCAGCACGGACCCCTATGCCCGCCTGGGCCATCAGGACATGACCAGCCACGTTGACTTCACCAGCCTCATCCAGGCGGGGCGAGAGCAGGGCCTGGAGCCGCTGGGCATCACCAGCCAGGGTCGCTTCCTGGCCGCCTTGGGCATCGCCGCCGGGCTGGAGCGCCAGGCCGACAGTGAGCTGTCGCTGGAGGAGTACTACGCGCGTCGGCGGGCGGTAACCGAGCTGATCGACACCGCCGGCCTGGGCCGGATCAAGGTGCTAATTCAGGCCAAGGGCGTCGGCCAGCCGAAGCTGCAGGGCCTGGAGGAAAGCGAGCCCTAGTACAGGTCCGACAGCAGGTGTAGGTTGCCGATCTTGACGTTGACTAGCCCCGCCGCCCTGGCTGCCTCCCAGCACTCGCTGGCGTGACGGCGCGAGGTGGTGGGCAGGTCGCCCATGAAGAAGTGAGGGTAGAAGGCCAGCAGGCTATAGGGGATGGCCGGGTCGAGGGAGGCGATGAAGCGGGCGATATCGCCCACTTCCTGCGCATCTATATAGCCGGGCACGATGAGGGTGCTGGCGGTCAGCAAGGGCGGCTCCGGCCGCTGGCCGAAGAGCCCTCCCAGCCAGGCAAAGTTCTCCAGCGTCCGCTCATTGCTCAGGCCGCAGAGCGCGAGGTGAAGGTTCTCGTCCCAGGCCTTGAGGTCGAACTTGATGGTGCCCCCTGAGTCCATGGCCAGGGCGGCCACCTGGCGCAGGAGAGCGGGCGACATGCTGCCGTTGGTCTCCCAGCAGATGCGCAGCGGTCGAGTCCGCCGCTGACGCAGGGCCAGGCGGGCGGTGGCGATGGCGTGAGCCATCTGGGGAGAGGGATCACCGCCGAAGTAGCAGATGCAGGCCGTCCTCTCGTCCGCGCAATCGGCCAGCTCCTGGGCGCTCATCGCCGGTGCCAGGCGGTGGGCCAGGGTGCGATAGTGCCAGTTCTGGCAGAACAGGCAGTCGAAGCCGCAGGCGCCGTAGAACACCGCCAGATTCTTGAAGCCGCGGCTATCCCTCTCGGCGCAGACCCATTCGGCCACGCAGTTCGTCGGCAGGGGATCGTAGTACCACTCAAGGATGCCTCTGGCGGCCGTCCCGCCTAGGTGCTGGAGCTTGCCGCCACGATTGCTGCGCAGGCCGCAGTAGCCCAGCTCTCCTTCGCCGAGGCGGCACTCGTTAGCGCAGAAGGTACAGAGCACACCCTCGGCGGCCCGCGGCGGCTCGGCGGGCAGCCCGAACTGCCTTCGCGCCTCAGCGTGGACGGCCTTCAGGTGAGGCAGCACCCTCCCCGGCTGCTGGCGGATGCAGTCCAGGCAGACCGCCAGGTTGGCGGCGATAAGGAGCGAACTCCTGCCGCAGCCCCGGCAGGTGCCTTCCTTCAATCGGGGCGCCGACAGGTAGCGGATCATCGATCTCCCCCAAGGGTTAGTCTATCATGGCCAGCCTCATCGCCTCCTGCATTCCGTCGGCCACAAATGGTGAGTGCGGTACCTGTCCTCGTCGGTGGAGATTCAGCGGGCCATGATCTCAGCCCTCTCTTATGTTAGACTGCGAATGGCAATAGGCTTGACGTAGCGTTTGCGGTTGCGCTAGAACCAGCGTGGCACTGGAAAGGGAGTAACCATGATAGGTGTCAAATCCTACGGAGCCTATATCCCCAAGTACCGCCTGGGCAAGGAAACGGCAGGCTGGGGATTCCCCGCCGAGAAGGCAGTGGCCAACTTCGACGAGGACAGCATAACCATGGCGGTCGCCGCCGGTATGGACTGTCTAAGGGGAATGGATAGATCTCAGGTGGACGGCATCTTGTACGCTACGACCACCGCCCCCTACGTTGAGAAGCAGGGAGCAGCCTTGATCGCCACCGCCCTCGACCTGCGACGGGATATCACCAGCGCCGACGTGACCGATGTGCTCCGAGCAGGGACCACCGCCCTCAAGATGGCCCTGGATGCCGTCCGGGCGGGCACGGCCAACAGTATGCTGGTGGTCGCCTCCGACTGCCGCATGGCGACGCCGAAAGGCGGCCTGGACCGAGCGATGGGCGACGGAGCTGTCGCCCTGCTCGTCGCCAAGGACGGCGTAGTCGCCGAGGTAGAGGCCAGCTACCACATAACCGACCATATGCTGGACATATGGCGCTCCAGCGACGAGAGCACCGTCAGGAACTGGGAAGACCGCTTTGTCATCGAAGAGGGGATCTTCCGGGTCATCCCAGAGGCGGTATCGGCTTTCATGGCCAAGAACAACCTGAGCCAAAAGGACTTCCAGAAGGTTGCCTACCACTCCATCGACGCTCGCAGACACACCGAACTGGCAAAGACGATGAAATTCGAAGGCGATCAGGTGCAGGACCCTCTCTACAGCCAGGTGGGCAATACCGGCGTTGCCTTCCCTCTGATGCTGATGGTAGCGGCCCTGGAGGAGGCCAAGGCCGGCGATAAGATCCTGGTGGTCGGCTACGGCGATGGCTGCGATGTCCACTCGGTCAAGGTCGGCGAGGGCATCGACAAGATCCGTCAGGAGCGGCGAGGCGTAAAGAAGCACGTGGAGGCGAAGCGGGTCCTCAAGACCTACGACGAGTACCTCCGCTGGCGGGGCATGATGACTGTGGCCGGAGTGCGCCGGCCTACGGCCACTGGCCCTTCGGTCTCCGCTCTCTGGCGGGAAACCGATCGGATTATCCAACTACACGGCTCCAAGTGCAGGAAGTGCGGCTACATACAGTACCCGCCCCAGCGCGTGTGCGTGGAATGCCACGCCAAGGACGAGATGGACAGTGTTCGCATGTCCGACAAGCAAGCGACCGTTTTCACCTATTCTATGGACTACCTGTCGGGAACTACCGATGTCCCCCTCGTGATAGCAGTGATAAACTTTGACGGTGGCGGTCGCATGCTCTCCATGATGACCGATCGGGAGATCGACGAGCTAAGCGTGGGTATGCCTGTGGAGATGAGTTTCCGCAAGATACGCGCCGCAGGAGGCGTCCACAACTACTACTGGAAATCCACGCCGGTGAGAGCATAGCTTGGGAGGACGGCAGTGACAGAAGGCATCAAGGACAGAGTAGCCATAGTTGGAATGGGCTGCACCAAGTTCGGAGAGCGCTGGGATGTCAGCGGCCTCGACATGATGGTGGAGGCTGCCTACGAGGCCTATGAGGACGCCGGCCTGGAGCCCAAGGATATCCAGGCGGCCTGGCTTGGCACCGTCGCCAGCTTCAACACCGGCCAGCCAGCGGCGGAGGCCCTGAAGCTGGACTACATTCCCATTACGCGCGTGGAGAACGCCTGCGCGACGGCCACCGACGCCTTCAGGAACGCCTGCTACGCTGTAGCCGCCGGCATCTACGACATTGTCCTGGCGGTGGGGGTGGAGAAGCTTAAGGACACGGGGTTCGCTGGCCTTACCACCGGGGCACAGTCAGGACCGGGCGTGGAACCGCCCAGTCCGCCGCCGGTTCAGTTTGCCCTGGCGGCCACCAGGTACTTCCACACCTACGGTCTGTCCTACGAGGAGGGCAAGCGGGTACTTGGGCAGATAGCGGTGAAGAACCACCACGCCGGCTCCCTCCATCCCAAGGCTCACCTGCGCCGAGAGATAACGCTGGAGCAGGTGCTGAAGGCCCCTATGATCGCCTGGCCCCTGGGCTTGTTCGATTGCTGTGGGGTCAGCGACGGCGCCGCTGCTGCCATCATCACTACGCCGGAGAACGCGCGCAAGATGCGAGACGACTACGTGCTGGTGAAAGGCCTGGGCGTCGCCGTGGGTGGTAGGCAGGGGATGCTCAGAGACGACTACGACTTCGTCAGCTTCCCGGAGAACCTTGCCGCTGCCCGCCAGGCATATGAGGAGGCGGGCATCACCAACCCTCGACAGGAGGTAGACCTGGCCGTAGTCCACGACTGCTTCACGATCACTGAGTTGATCATCTACGAAGACATGGGCTTCAGCGCCCGGGGCAGGGCCAAGGAGGATGTGGAGTCAGGCGCTTTCAGCCTGGAGGGTGACCTGCCGGTCAATCCGGACGGCGGCCTCAAGTGCTTCGGCCACCCCATCGGTGCCAGCGGCCTGCGCATGATCTACGAGGTCTACAAGCAGATGCAAGGCAAGGCCCCCGGCCCGCCCGAGCGCCAGTTGAAGAAGGCGGACATTGGCCTGACGCATAACCTGGGCGGTCGACCAGGGTCGTTTACCTGCTCGGTGGCCATTTTCGGCCGCAGGGACTAGGGCCCATCGCGGGAGATAGACTACGAGAGCCGTGCAATCAGCGCCCTCAGAAGATAGCGCCGCCGACAAAGCGAAAGGTTCAGGGGAGGGCTGAGTCCTGGTAGGTCGGGACTCAGCCTTCTCCTGGATGGGAAGGGCTAGAAGGGAGAAACACACGTCCAATGCTGGAGCTTTTCTTCTTAGGTTCAAGCAACGCTTTCACTCCTGATGGTCGCTACTGGAGTTCGTTCCTGCTCAACGGACGCTACCTATTCGACGCGCCACCCACCGTTGTCCCTCACCTAAAGCGGCTGAGTGTCCCCGTGACCGACATCCGCGTCATCTTCATCAGCCACTTCCACGGCGACCACTTTCTGGGGCTGCCCTTCCTCCTCCTGGATTACCTTCACATGACGCCGCGGCAAGAGGACCTACACATCGTGGGCCCACCCGGCGTTGAGAAGGTCATTGAGGACGCAACCGAGCTGGCCTTCCCTAACCTCAGTCGGGCCGACTCCGGCTACCAGCGTCACTACATGGAGGTCGACGTTAACCAAGAGCAGACGGTAGACGACCTTCGCTTCCAGGCCTTCCCCATGAAACACGGCGACGAAGGCCTAGAGTCCTTCGGGTACAGGGTGTGTTTGGACGACAAGGTGGTCGCCTACACGGGCGATGCGGAGTTCAGCGAGGAGCTGTTCGCGCTGGCGGAAGGGGCAGACGTGCTGGTGATGGACTGTAACTACAGCGAAGGCAAAGGGCCCTACCACGTGAGCTTCGCCGAGGTGCCAGAGATCAGAAGAAGGCTGCCGCTGTCCACGACCATCATCCTCACTCACATGGAAGCAGAGCTCGACGTCAGCGGTCTGCAAGGAGTGTTGGCCGCTCAGGACTTCGCAGTCTTCCGGTTCCCCTAAGAGCGCCGCCTGGGAGCCAGAGGGCGAGGGTACTCCCCAGCCATCTCCGCAGTATCTATAAGGTTTTAGTGTCTAAATCTGCTCCTCGCCATTGCAGCACGGCCCCTCGTCTTCTCAACCATCCGGCGGCCCGTTTGCCCCAAAGGAAATCGTCGCTATAATGAATGAGCGAAGTGCGAAGCTGGTAGGATAGCTTGGACGACCTAGAGCAATCCCTTAACCGGAACATACTGATCACCCCGGTGGACTATGTCCTGAACTGGGCCCGCAGGTCTTCCCTGTGGCCGGTCACCTTTGGCCTGGCCTGCTGTGCCATCGAGATGATCGCCACTGCCAGCCCCCGCTATGACATCGCCCGCTTCGGCGCCGAGGTGTTTCGCCCTTCGCCTCGCCAGGCCGACCTGATGATCGTGTCGGGCACCGTCACCTGGAAGATGGCGCCGGTGGTGCGACGCCTTTACCTGCAGATGGCCGAACCCAAGTGGGTGATCTCCATGGGGAGCTGCGCCAACATCGGCGGGCCGTTCGCCTACGGCTACAGCGTGCTGCCCGGCGTCAGGCTGCTCGTCCCGGTCGACGTCTACGTGCCCGGCTGCCCACCTCGGCCGGAGTCGTTGCTCCAGGGGATAATGCTTCTTCAGAAGAAGATCGATCGCCTGAGCATCAGCGGCGAGCGGGAGCGGGAGGAGCCCAGCGGCGATTTCTCCAGCTACCTGCCGCCAGACGACCCCGTGCGGAAGGAGCTGGAATCGCTCTTCCCGCCCTACCCGCCATACAAGCCCTCGCCTGAGCTAGAGAGGTCAGTCGGATAGTGTACGGTCTGGGCATCGCCAAGGGCATGCTGATGACGCTGAGGCACCTGTTCCGACGGCCCTTCACCATTCAGTACCCGGAGGAGGTGCGCCACGTGCCGCCGCGGGCTCGCACCAACCTCCTCTGGTTCGACGAGCGCTGCACCGGCTGCAGCACCTGCGCTCAGGCCTGCCCGGACGGCTGCATCCTGGTGGCCACCAGCCCTCGCGAGGACGGCAGCCTGAACAAAGACCGCTACGAGATCGATTTCCGCCTGTGCATGTTCTGCGGTTTGTGCGTGGAGGCCTGCCCCTACGAGGCCATCCAGGCCGGCGGGCCGTTCGACGACGCCGTCTACATCTTCGACGACATGTACAGAGACAAGCACGCCCTGACCCGCATGGCCCAGGCCTACTTGGAGAGCCACGACTACACCTATCCCAACGGCAAGAAGGCCCCCAGGCCGGGCCAGCTAGTGGCGATGAAGTAAGGACGACAAGTGGCTACCATCATTGTCGACGACAACCCAATAGAGGCGCCTGAGGGGGCGCCTCTATTGGAAGCCCTGCGCAAGGCGGGCATCTACATCCCCAGCCTCTGCTACCTGGAGGGCCTGCCTCCCTACGGCGGCTGCCGCATGTGCCTGGTGGAGATCGAGGGGATGCGCGGTCTCCAGCTATCGTGCACCACTCGGGTCAGCGACGGCATGGTTGTGCGCACCAACACCCCCGAGGTGATGGAAGCGCGGCGAGTGGTCCTCTCCCTCATCCTGGCCAACCACTCCGATCGTTGCCTAACCTGCCATCGGGTGATGAAGTGCAGGCCGGGCGACACCTGCCTGCGGGACAACCTGGTCAGCCATCGCTGCGTCACCTGCTCCAGAAACTACCGCTGCGACCTCCAGGCCGCCTGCGAGATCCTGGGCATGGCCGGCTACGAGCCCTGGCTGGACGAGGCCCGCACATACTACCGGACCGAGCCGCCGCCAGCCGACAGGGCTAACCCCTTCCTGGAGTTTGACCCCCAGATGTGCATCCTCTGTACTCGCTGCGTCAGAACTTGCGACCAGATCCGTCACACGGGGGCGATAGCCCTGGCCGAGCGCGGCTGGGACACACACATCGCCTTCGGGGCCGGCGGCGCCGTCCACGAGTCCAACTGCGACTTCTGCGGGTCGTGCATCGACATGTGCCCCACGGCCACCCTCATGGAGAAGCCCAACAAATGGGCGGCCGGCCAGGTGGAGGGCTGGGTGCCCACTGCCTGCGCCTACTGTAGCGTCGGCTGCACCATCAGCCTGGGGGTGAAAAGAGGGCGAGCGGTCATCGTGCGACCGGAGCCCTCCAATCCGGTCAGCGATAGCCAGATCTGCATCCGCGGCCGCTTCCACTACGACGCGGTCAGGGACGACGAGCGCCTGGCGCAGCCTCTGCTGCGTCGAGACGGCGAGTTGGTCGCCGCCTCCTGGGGTCAGGCGCTGGAGTCGACCGCATCGCGGCTGGCGGCCGTCAGGGAGGAACACGGGCCGGAGGCCATCGCCTTCCTGGGGTCGCCCTTCGCCACCAACGAGGAGAACTACCTGCTCCAGAAGCTGGCGCGGGCGGTCGTCGGAAGCAACAACGTGGACTACAGCGGCGGCGCGGTAGCAGAGGCGGTGGCCCAATCCCTGCGCCGCGCCTTCGGCACGGAGGTACTGCCCGCCGACATGACCGACCTGGCCAAGGCCAACACGATCCTGGTAGTGGCCGACGACCTGGAGTCCAGCCACAACGTGGCCTGCCTGCGGGTGAAGGACGCAGTGGTGAACGGCGGCGCTCGCCTGGTGGTGGTCACGCCCCGCTGGGGCGAGCTGTGCGACTTCGCCCAGGTCTGGCTGCGACCCAATCCCGGCGAGGAGGCCCAAGTCCTGGCAGCCCTGGCCCGCGCCCTGCTGGAGGACGAAGAACTGATGACCTCCCTCAAGAAGTCCCCGCCGGCGGGGCTAGAGGACCTGGCGAAGGGCTCTCTGCCCGCCCTGAGGACCGACCTAGCCGATCAGGTGAGGCGGGCAGCCGCTACCCTGGCCGAGGCCGCCAAGCGACCGCCCGGCGATAGGCGCATCGCTATCGTGCACGCTGTACCCCACCTG
>LJUA01000069.1 GCA_001303545.1 Dehalococcoidia bacterium SM23_28_2 | reverse complement strand
GGAGGACTACCGGGTGGGGACGATCGAGGGGACGGGACACCTGCTCCGCTGCGCCGACCAAGCCGGTGTGCGCCGGTTCATCTACATTAGTTCCATCTCCGTGTACCAGTTCTCCACCTGGCCCGCGGACCGGCTGATCACCGAAGAGACGCCCTATGAGACCCAGATGCTCACCAACTACTCGCGCTCTAAGATCGAGGCAGAGAAGACCGTTCGTTCCTTCGTGCCCCAGGCCCGCATGACGGTAGTCACGCTTCGGCCAGGGATTCTCTACGGTGAGCGGGGTCCCTGGGTGCTGCCCCGGCTCGGGTACCGCTGCGGAGCGAACCGGTTCGTCATTGTCGGAAGTGGCAAGACGATCCTGCCGGTGGTGTACGTGGGCAATCTCGTTGACGCGGTGCTGCGAGCAGTCCAGGCTGATGAGGAGACGATCAGCAGCCAGGTCCTGAACGTGGTCGACGACCAGGCGTTCACGCAAAGGGAATGGTTCCGGAGGTACAAGGCAGAGGTCAACCCGAGGTTGAGGGTGTGGCGGTGTCCGTACTGGTTGGCCCTGCTCGTCGGAGGCATGTCGAGGTTGGCTGGGAGAGTGCTTCGCCGGCCCTCCCCCATTCTGAAGTCGCACCTCCTCCAGTGTCGCAGGCAGTACCGCTACAGCAACGAGAAGATAAAGGGCCTTCTCGGCTGGGAGCCGAGAGTCCAGGTCGATGAGGCCTTGGAACGAACCATGAGTTCCTTCCGGCGCCCCAGGCTCCTGAGCCGCCAGGCCAATCGGGCCTTGCTGGGGACTGACACTACCAAGAAGGCCCCGCTCCGCGTTGGCGTCGTTGGCTGTGGGCGGATCGCCGCCACACACCTCTCCATACTCAGCAGGATGGCCAACGCCAAGGTGGTCGCCGTCTGCGATCTAAACGCGGAGGCAGCTGCCGAGGCGGCCCGGAAGTACGGTGTCCCACACTATTGCTCAAGCCCGGAAGCACTGTTCGAGGTCGGCGGTGTCGACGTCGTCCACGTCCTCACCCCTCCCGAGTCGCACAAGCCGGTCACCGAACTGGCGGCCAAACAGGGCTGCCACGTCTATGTGGAGAAGCCCATGGCCGTTGACGCTCCGGAGGCCGAAGCCATGGTCCGAGCAGCCGAGCAAGCCGGCGTCCTCCTGTGCGTAGGCCACAACCATGTGTTCGACCCGGTTGTGATTGAAGCCAGGCGACAGATCGAATCGGGCGGCTTGGGCGACCTTGTCTGTGCAGAAAGCTACTACGGCTTTGACCTTTCCAGCAATCGAACGGCTGTCTATGTGACCGCAGCAGGACGCCACCACTGGACGTTCGGTCTTCCGGGAGGACTCTACCACAATCTCCTGCCTCACCCGCTCTCCGTGCTATTGGACATCGTGGGTGAACCGGGTGAGATGGTGGCCATGACTCGTGATATGAAGGTCGTGCCCTATCAACAGTCGGATGAGCTCCGTGTGCTCATGCAGGCGGAGAAGGCCCTCGGCCTGCTTAGCCTATCGCTGGCAGCCAGTCCCCGCTTTCAGTACCTGAGAGTCTTCGGCACAAAGGAGTCCCTCTTCGTTGACGTGTTGAACAAGGTCCTCATCTGCCAGCATACGGGCGGGCCACTGCCGAAAGCCATCGGTCGAGGTCTGAACAACTTCAAGCAGGCGTGGCGCATGCTGGCGGGTACGCTGCGGGGTACGGCTCAAGTGCTCCTGGGTAAGTGGACGCCCTATGAAGGTACGGAGATTCTCATCCGCGAGTTCTACAGCGCCGTTCACGAAGGCCGCCCCTCTCCCATTCCCGGGCAAGCTGGCCTCCAGGTCATGAAGGCCATGGATGGCATATGGGCGCAGCTTGACCTCCGCGGCGCCGTCAGCAGTGGGCCTGGCCGGGCCTGAGGTGGCTCGGCCTCAGGCCGTCCAGGAGTCGGAGCAGCGCTGTGCCTGGCCTCCCAGCCGGGCAGAACCCCTCGTATCCCTGGCCGCCACGGTCGCAGCCATGTCTACTTTTCGCAACACCGGAGTTACCGATGTTCACATTTCTGGCGCTCGCCAGAGCCGGTGGACCGGCCAAAGGTGGGCTTCTCCAGGGGGCAGATAACGGTCCGCCTGAAACCTGGGCAAATCGGGTGTGAAAGGCCCGTTGAGACAGACACGGCCTTGTGCTCGAGCGACGAGGGTGGCACGCCTTTTGCGCCTCCGAATGGAGACGATTCCTGGGAGGGCTGAGACGGCTGTTCAGCACAGGCGCTGGCGTGTCGAAGGAGTTGATGGTGGCCGGGCAGAAGCGAAGAAAACGCCGAATCAATAGGTTCCTGCGAAGGCACTGGCGGCTTTGGGTCCTGCTCACCTGCGTGTTTGTCGTGGGTGGGGCGCTCGGTGTGTATGCCCTGACGAAGCGGGTTCCCAAGCACGTGTTGCTGGCGCGCCGGGGCAACATCTACCTTCAGAAAGGGCAGTACGAGAAGGCCGTCGCCGAGTACAAGCGTTCCCTGGAAGTCGAGGAATCGGGGGTCAGTCGATACAACCTTGCACAGGCGTACCTGCGAACAGGCGAGTACGAGAAAGCCTTGGCGGAGTTGGACAAAACCTCCTCAAATGAGATTCCCGCCGCCGACATCGCCTTGGGCAGGGCTCGGGTATACCTCGGGCGGTCCAGAAGTGTACTGGCCGTCGGGGCCGATAGGCCTCTGGATCCCGAGCAGTATCGGAAGGTCCTCCTGGACCTGGGGAACAGTGAAGCTCTGGTGCTCAACCACATCCATAGTGCAGAGAAAAAATCGGGGGCGTACGTCCTTCTTGGCGAGATCAGGGAGGCGAGAGCCCTGGCCCACGACCAACGGCTTCTGGCCCTGGACAAGGAAATCGAGGTCACCCGGCGCACGGCCACGGGAAGCCAGGCCGAGAGACAGGTCGGCCTTCTGCTTCGACAGGCAACCCAGATCTTCCACTTGACCGACGACGCACGAAAACACGCCATTTGGGCCTACCAGCGCGCCCTGGAGGACGACCCCGACCTGCTCGGGGCCAGGATCGCTTGTGGCCGGCTGGCTGTTGCGCTGCACCAGCCCGATGTGGAACTGGCCGAAGAGATGCTGCAGGGCATCCTCCAGCAGGACCCCAAGAACGTGGAGGCCAGTCGGCTTCTGGTCCAACTGTTCCTGGTTGTCGGCCGTCTGGACGACGCCATTGAGACGATTCGGCAGGCTCTTGCCGTGAGTCCTAAAGACCGCACTCTGGAGAACCTGTGCGCCTGGATCATGCTGGAGGCGGGAGAGTTCGAGCAGGCAGCGGCCATTTCTGCCGAGATCCTGGGACAGACGCCAAGCCATAGGTCTGCTTCCTTCGTTCACGGCGAAGCCATGCTGCACCAGGAGAACTACGAGCAGGCCATCAGAGACCTGCGCGTGGCCCTCTCTGGTGAAGTCCACTGGGCCCGCGCCCGGTATGCCCTGGGCCTGGCGCTGGAGCGGGCAGGAGACCTCCAGGAGGCGAGCCGACTGTACGGTCAGACTATCGAAGACGCCAAGCGGACGCCACTCGTCATGGATCCCGCGGTGGACGTGAACCCGTCGCGCAGACAGGAATACGGCTTCAAAGCCGTCGTCGCTCTCAACCGTCTCAAGCTGAAGGAAGAACTTGCGGCGGGCGAGGACGCTTCCGCTAAGCCGGCGGTAGCAGAACAGTACCTGTCGTTGGCTCAGAGCTTCGCCGAACAGCATCTGGGAAGCTTGGCCATGGCGTACGGTCATGGACGGGCCTCTGAGGAGGAGTTCAAGGCCGCGCTTGACGAATGCATGACCGCCCTGGAGGCCATGGCGGGCGATGCAGACGCCCTTCGCAGACTGACCGCTTTCCGCGCGCATTTGTGGGGATTGGCGTACGGACTGCGGGGAGAGGTCACATCGGCCCTCGGCTACTACCGCCAGGCCGCCCGGTCCCTGGCGGGTGACTCGCAGGCCGCGGCCAACCTCGCCAGGCAGTTCTGCAATACGGTGAGCCGGGTGTACGAGTACGATCCGGACCGGGCCTTGGAACTGTGCCAGGCGGCACGCGACCCCTTTGCCGGCGATGGCGTTTTCATGACCTATCTCGCCACCCTGAGCGCCGACCGAGGGCAATACGTGCAAGCTGCCGAGGCGTACAAGGGCGCCCTCCGCCTCTATCCGCTCGACTTCCGACTTCGCCTGAGGCTGGGTCTCTTTCAGGTGGCCCTGCGCCAACTCGAGGAAGCCAAGTCGTCCCTGACTG
This sequence comes from Dehalococcoidia bacterium SM23_28_2, assembly GCA_001303545.1. Classification (GTDB taxonomy): domain Bacteria; phylum Chloroflexota; class Dehalococcoidia; order SM23-28-2; family SM23-28-2; genus SM23-28-2. The sequence goes on along the minus strand of LJUA01000069.1, from coordinate 3,948 downwards.
AGGTGGTCGAAGCTGCCGACCGGGCGCTCGAGACGCAAATGCCTGACTCGTTCTCCCACCAGGCCGCGCTGAGTTCCCGCCGGGAAGCCTTCCTGGCACTGGCCGCGATCGCGAGGTCCGAGGGTTCCGACGAGACCGCTCAGACTTACCTCACAAAGGTGTTGGATGAAACCACCCCCGATTCCCTCGTGTACCTCCTCGTACAGTCGTACGCCGGCACCGGCGACTGGGCGGGCGCAGTCGGCCTTCTGCGAGCGCTCCCCCCCGAACGGCTCAACACCTCGGCGATGAGACGCGTTCTGGGGACTGTGCTCGTCCATAAGGGCCTTGCCGAAACTCAAGCAAACGCCAGTCTCGCTGAGAACCTGAGCATCCAGGAAGCGGAGCGGGAACTTCTCCATTCCCTCGAGATCGAGCCAAGTCCGGCCGCAGCAAGCATCCTGGGAATGCTGTACGTCCTCAGCGGGCGTGACGACGATGCGCTCGCCCTGTACAGTAGGCTCTTGGGCGAGGAGAAGCTGGCGGAGGAGTACATCGCTCCTTTCCATGCTCTGGCCTTGCAGGTTAGTGGAGACCTGGACGGCGCGCTTGCCATCCTGGCTGCGACCCAAGAAGGATCTGACGCACCGCGGGGCCTGGCCGCCTCCTTCCTCCGCAGCATCAGAACGGCACTGGGTGAACTTCCCACTTCCGTGGGTCCCCTTCCTTCTTTTCTCGACGATGCTACGGCCCGTGCCTTCGAAGAGGCCCGCCGCGTTCACCTGGAGGCCCTCCATTCTCTCCAGGGAGAGGAGGCCCTGCGGGCCGCGCTCCACAGCAACCTCCTGGCTGCGTACGTGGCGTTTCAATGGTTGAGGCCCGCCGTCGAGCAGGCTGAATCGCTCTCGGCCCTCCTGCCGGGTGACGTTTTCCCGGAACTCATTGTGGCTGACCTGTTGGACAAATCCGGGTCCCACCAGCGGGCAGTGGCGAAGTTCCGCTCCATAGTGGAAAGCTACCCCGGGTTCCTGCCCACCTACGACATACTGGCGGACAGTCACCTGCGCCACGGCGAGACGCTTGAGGCCCTGCAGGTCCTGCAAGACCTCGTTCATCTGGCTTCGGGCAGCAGGCGGGCCAGCGCCTACGCCCGCATGGCAGAGATCTGCGAAGGCGGGCAAAGGTTCGAGGAGGCCGCACACCTGTACAGGGAGTCTATCGCCGCGGCCGAGGACGACCTCCTGCTTGTGAGCGCCTACAACAATCTGGCTTATCTCTGTGCCACGCACACGGGGCAGCCTGAAGAAGCCCTTGACCTCGCCATGCGGGCTGCTGACATCGCCCCCGGTAACTTCGCCGTCGCCGACACGCTGGGTTGGGCCTGGCTGCTCAACGGCAACCCGGAGGAGGCCATCAAGCACCTCGAAGTGGCCAAGGCAGGAGCACCCCGACACCCGAGCATCCGCTACCACTTGGGCGTCGCCTACCATCGAGCAGGCGAGTTGGAGAAGGCGAAGTGGGAGTTCGAGCAGTCGCTCGCCATTTCGGAGGGGTTCCCCGAGGCCGACCAAGCGCGCCAAGCCCTGGCTGAGATCGCTTCGGGAGCTGGAACAGAATAGCGCGGGGCTGCCGCTTTCCTCCCTCACCCCTCCGGTCGGAGGGGGTCTCTCAGCACACGGCAAGCGCAGACGTTCCTGTGAGCACTCATGCCCAGTCTTTCCCTAACTTCCAACACACCTTCAAGCCGATGAACTAAGAGAGGCACTATCTCGTGGCAGTAGTGAGAAGGGGCCGTCATGGCCCGGGGTCTCTTGGTCAGTTTCGCTGGCTACCCGTATACGCCAAGCAGCCTGATGCCCGACAACGGCCTGGCGTCACTGGCCGCCTGTCTCCAGGAGGCGGGTCACGAGGCCAGGATCCTCGACTTCGGCACCGTGGGCACTCTGGCCCGACTGTTTCCCCCGTCCCTCAGCCGAGGGGTCACTTCCCTCATCAAGGGTGTGTTGCTGGAGGAACACAAGCCCAGCCTGAGGGACAAGTTGCTGCTCTGGTGGACGGACCGCAGGCTGCGCCGACACCAGCGGAAAGAGGTCGAGCGAATCGCCTGCCAGGTGACCAGAACGGCCCGAGACTGGGGCGCCGACTTTGTGGGCTTCAAGCTCTGGACGGGGATCGGGTTCTTGGCTGCCGTGCAGGCGGCCGAGCTGATTCGTCGGGAACTCCCGCATGTCAGCATTTTCGCTGGTGGCCCGCACGTCGACTATTTCGGCGAGAAAGTCTTCCTGGCCACCAGTGCCTTCGATGCCCTCGTCCGCCACGAAGGCGAGCACGTGATTGTTCCCCTCGCCGAATGGGCCGCTGCCAGCCGGGAACCTGAAACCATCCCCAACCTCATCTACAGGGACGGCGGCTCCATTCGGACCACTGACGACGTTCCGCTGGCGCGCTGGGAGGCGCTGCCTCTGCCGGCCTACGACGTTGCGACCTACCCGGCGCTCGACGGTGACCAGAAGATCAAGATAGGAATCCTTGATGAGAGTCGGGGCTGTCCCCACCGCTGCTTCTTCTGCATTCATCCGGTCAAGAGCGGGGGTCGCTGGAAGGTCAAGTCGCCGGAGCGCGTTCTGCGGGAGGTCCAGAACCTCCGAGAGCACCTGGGGACGAACACCTTCGTCTACGCCGGCTCCAACACCCCGGCCAAGGCAGCCACCGAGAACGCCCGAGCCCTCTTCACGGAGGGCATGCGGGTCCGCTACGCCTGCTTCGGCCACGTACGCGATATGCACAAGGCCGATTTCAGACTCTTGAAGCGGTCCGGGTGCCAGGCGATTTTCTACGGGATCGAATCGGCCAGTCCTCGCATTCTCCGCGACAGCCTCAACAAGGGCTCTCGTCCCGAGATGATGCGGCAGGTCCTTCGGATGACGAAAGAAGAGGGCATCTACACCATCGCCAGCATCATCTACCCTTCGCCCTGGGAGGACGAGGAGTCGAGGCGATCCACGCTCGACTTCCTCACCGAGGTCCGACCGGATTCTGTTCCCGTTACCATTCCGGGGCTCATTCCCGGCACCACCTGGGCGCGGGAGCCGGAGAGGTTCGGGTTCGACTTCAGGGACGGCCCGTCTCTCTGGCAGGAAGCCATGACCTACGAGATCAAACTGCTCTTCCCCCCCGCCTACTGGAAGCCCCTGCCATATCGGCTGCACGGCAAGACGTCGCGGGAGTTCTTTGCTGAGCCGGCTGAGTTCGTGCGATGCATAGAGGACGAAGGGATGCTCACCGATGTGCCACACGAGCTCTACCTGATGAGCCAGGTACTACAGATGGAGCCGCGGGAATTCCGGGACCTGGCGCGGGCGGCGCTCCTGTGTGGCGACGCCGAAGCGGTTGCGGAGATAGTGAAGGAAATCAACTCGAGATGCCGACCGGCGCTCGAACCAGGGCTGGCGGCCCCTCACAGTTTGGGGGGACGCTGATGGAGCTCGCGGGCTTCTGGAGCTCAACGACGCGGGTGCCCGAGCCGGTGAGCGTCGAAACACCCGCTTTGGTCCGATCGTTCGAAGCCATGGCCCGCTTCCATTCTTTTCTGGACCGAGCCTTTGTTCGCCGGGTCCAACTGGTGTGTTCGCCCGTGGGCCGACTGCTCGATGTAGGCACGGGGCCGGGCCTTGTTCCCATACTCCTGAAGCAGCGAATGCCCCAGCTGGAGGTCATGGGTCTCGACCTCTCAGAAGAGATGATTCGGCGGGCCCGCGAGAACGCGCAGAGCGCAGGCCTCCACCGCGGGATTGACTTCATCGTTGGGGATGCCCGCCACCTCCCCTTTCAGGCGGGGGCCTTCGACTCTGTGGTGAGTTTCCACGCACTCCACCATATTCCCTAGCCCGAGCAGGCGCTCAGGGAATTCCGCCGGGTGACCCGCAGGAGTGGAAGCGTCTACGTCAGCGACCTGCGCCGACCCGAACA